>DATLNO010000289.1:0-8185 GCA_035536715.1 Solirubrobacteraceae bacterium | reverse complement strand
CGCGTCGCGATCGCGTTGTTGCGCACGGCCTCGACGGGGTTGGACTCCATCAGGCCGACGTGCTTGTAGGCAGCGGCGTGGAAGACGATCGTCGGGCGGTGGGCGTCGAAGATCTCGCGCATCCGCTCCTCCTCCTTGCAGTCCGCAAGGACGACCTCGAGCGTCGAGGGATGCACGTGGCGGTCGTCCTCGAGCTCGCGCTGGATCTGAAAGAGGTTGTCCTCGGCGTGGTCGAGCAGCACCAGCCGGCGCGGCGCGACGCGCGCGATCTGGCGCGAGAGCTCCTTGCCGATCGAGCCGCCCGCGCCCGTGACGAGCACGACTTCGGAGCTGAGGTAGGCGCCGACGCGATCGAGCTCCATCCGCACGGGCTCGCGGCCGAGGATGTCCTCGATCTGCACGTCGCGCACCTGGCGCACCGCGGTCGCGCCGCTCTGCAGCAGCTCGAAGACCGTCGGCAGCGTGCGGACGGGGATCCCGCGCTCGCGGCAGGAGCGCACGACGTTCGCGCGCAGGATGCCGGGCGCGGAGGGGATCGCGATCGTGACCTCGTCGGGCTCGACCTCGTCCAGGATGCGGCCGAGCTCCTTCGTCGTGCCGAGGACGCGCACCCCGTCGACGCGCAGGCGCCCCTTCAGCGGATCGTCGTCGACGAAGCCGACCGGCTTCATGCCCAGCTCGGGGTTGCGCAGGATCTCGCGCAGGACGAGGCGCCCGCCGTCCCCGGCGCCGACGATCAGCAGTCCGCGCGCGTCCTTGCGGGCGCGGAAGCCGCGCAGCGGCCGCTCGTAGACCGTTCGCGCGAGGAAGCGCGTACCGCCGACGAACGCGAGCGTCAGCAGGAGATGCAGCGCGAGCACGCCCGACGGCGCGGTGACGGTCGTCTCGAACCCGTCGATGGTGCGGGTGACGGGCTTGGCGACCGCGACGTAGAGCGACAGCAGCATCACCGCCGCGACGACCGCCTGGACGATCGCGGCGTAGTCGCGCTGCGTGACGTAGCGCCACCACTTCCCGTACAGCCCGAAGACCGCGAAGACGACGAGTGAGCCCACGGCCACGGGAGCGATCGTCGCGTCGAAGAGGTCCTCGTAGCGCCTCGGGACGCCCGAGGGGCCGTCGAAGCGAAGCCGGTAGGCCAGCCAGTACGCGAGCGCGACCAGCACCCCGTCGACCGCGAGCTGGGGCAGCGAATGGCGGTGGAGAGGCAGGGCCGCCGAACGGATCCGTCGGCGCATCGCCCCCGATTGTAGGGCGGTCGGCGGCGCGAGGCGATTGGCCTGGCTTAGGCTTCGCGCAATCGCGCACTCGACAGGCCTGGAGGCAGGATGAACATCAGCGGCGTCGACTTCATCACGGTGCCCACCCGCGATTTCGCGCAGGCATCCGCCTTCTACGAGAACGTGCTCGGCCTCGAGCGCTCGATCCAGTGGGGCAAGATGCCCGCCGGCGAATTCGAGACCGGCTCGCTGACGATCGCCCTCATGCAGTCCGACGCGTTCGGCCTCGAGTTCTCACCCCACAAGCACCCGATCGCGCTGCACGTCGATGACGTCGAGGCGGCGCGCGCCGAGCTCGAGGAGAAGGGGGTGACGTTCGCCGTCGACACGATTGACAGCGGCGTGTGCCACATGGCCCACTTCTCCGATCCCGACGGCAACGCGCTCATGCTGCACCACCGCTACGCGCCGCGGCCGGGCTGAACGCCGCCCCGCGTCAGCGCGCGGGTCGCGCCAGCAGCTCCGCGAGCAGCGCCGGGTCCCGCCGCACGCGCTCGGCATCGCGCGCGCCCCGCGGACGCTTGACGAGCTGCACGTCCTCGGCGCGCTCGAGCACCTTGAGCCGCCCCTCGGCGATGAGCCGCTCGTCGACCGCCCCGAGGCGGCCCTGGAACGTCGTCCAGACCGGGGTGCCGAGCGCGACGGCCTCGCGGTTCATCGTCCCCCCGGCCGACACGACGAGGTCGGCGTAGGCGATCAGCGACTGCGCGTCGATCGCCTGCTCGGGAACGACGAAGCCGCGGCCGCGCAGCTCGTGACGTTGTTGGGGGGTCCTCGGCAGGACGACGGTCTGAGACCCGCGCAGGCGCTCGAGGACGCCGCCGAGCATATCGTTCTCGAAGCGGTGATAGAGCGAGACGACCGGCGGGGTGCGGATCACCGCGATCGGTTGCTGCGAATCGAGACCGAGGTCGCCGAGCACGGCTGGGTCGGGCGTGAAGTCGGCAAGGTAGTACTCCTCCTTCAGGCCCGGGTAGGCAGCGATCTTCTGCGCCGTCGCGCCGTAGCGGGCCAGCCGCTGCGGCGGGATCGCATCCGGCACCACAACGGTCTGCGCGAGTCGGCAGTTGACGCTGTGCTGCACGGTCGCCCACTCGTAGTCGAACATCGTCGAGCACGGGATCCGCAGCAGCCGGGCGGCGACGGTGATGTCGTTCGAGCCGTGGGCGAGGGCGAGGCCGAAGCGCCTCCCACGGGCCCAGCGCGCGAGCGAGCTCGAGCGCGAGAGGAGGCCCAGGCCCTTTGCCGCGAGGCGGCCGCCGCGGTGGTGGCCGACGACGGTGTGATCGATGTCAAAACGCTCGAGCAGCCCCAGTGTCTGGGCGAAATCGCGTGCGGTGATCGTGACCTCGTGGCCCTGTGCGCGCAGCTCGTGCACGATCGGCCGCAGCACGAGCACGTGCGGGCTGTTCGTGAGATCGACCCAGACGCGCATCGGGCGCCGAGGCTATCCGTTGGGTTAGACCTCCATAGGACCCGCACACGTCTGCTGCGTTGGACCGCTACCCTGCGCGTCGCGTGTTCGTCATCGCCTCACTGACGGACCCGATCGTCGAGTTCGCGACCAACGTCGTCGCCGACCTCGGCCTTCCGGGCGTCTTCATCCTCATGCTCCTCGAGAGCGCCTGCATCCCGATTCCGAGCGAGGCGACGATGCTGTTCGCCGGCTTCAACGTCAGCGAGGGCGAATACAGCCTGATCGCGGTGACGCTCGTCGGTTCGGTGGCGAACCTCGTCGGCTCGTGGGTCGCCTACGGCGTCGGCTACTACGGCCGCGTCGACCTCATCGAGAAGCACGGCCACAAGCTCTTCATCAAGCCCCACCACCTCGTCGTCGCCGACCGCTGGTTCGAGCGCCACGGCGACGCGACGGTCTTCTTCACGCGGATGCTGCCGATCATCCGCACGTTCATCTCGCTGCCGGCGGGCGTGGCGAAGATGCCGTTCATCCGCTTCTCCGTGCTGACGTTCCTCGGCTGCCTGCCATGGGTCTTCATGCTGACGTTCATCGGCCAGCAGGTCGGCGAGAACTGGACGGACTGGAAGGACTCGCTGCACTACTTCGACTACTTCGTCGCCGTGTGCATCATCGTCGGCGCCATCTACCTCTTCGTGAAGTGGCGCCGCGGTGGCGGTGGCGGCGCGGCGGACGGAGTAGCAAGCGCGGACGGACTGGCCGAGCCGGCGGCCGATGCGCCCCCCGGCTGACGAGCTGCGTCTGCGGACCCGCGACGCGATCGCCCTCGGGCTGCTGCACGGGCCGGCCGAGCTGCTGCCGGTCTCCTCGTCGGGCCACGTCGCGGTGATCCCCTGGCTGTTGGGCTGGCCCTACAGCCGCCTCGACGGCGAGCTGCGCAAGGCCTTCGAGGTCGCCCTGCACGCCGGGACGGCGGCAGCGCTGCTCGTCGGCCTGCGCGACGAGGTGGGCGAGGCGGCGCGCGAGCTCGACCGGCGCCGGATCGAGCTCGTCGTCCTGAGCTTCGTCCCGCCCGCGATCGTCGGCTTCGTGCTCGAGCGCCCGATCGAGCGGCGGCTCGGCACACCGGCGACGATCGCCGCCGGGCTCGTGGTCGGCTCGCTGGCGATGATCGCTGCCGACGCGACGAGCGGCGGGCGGCGGGGGCGCGAGGACGCGGGCGCGCTCGACGCGCTCTGCCTCGGGCTGGCTCAGGCCTGCGCGCTGGTACCGGGCGTCTCGCGCAACGGCGCGACGCTCGCCGCCGCACGGGCGCGCGGCTTCGCGCGCGAGGACGCGAGCGTGCTCTCACGCCACGTCGCGCTGCCGATCATCGTCGGGGCGACGGCGCTGAAGGGCACGCGGCTGCTGCGCCGCGGCCTGCCCGCCGGCACCGCTCGCGGGTTCGTGGCGGGAATCGTCGCGTCGTTCGCGACGACGCTGCTGTCGATCCGGGTCATCCGCCACGTCGAGCGGGATCGCTCGCCGATGCCGTACGCCGCGTACCGCCTGGCGCTGGCCGCGCTTGTCCTCACCCGCCTTAGCTTAGAGGTCAGACGCCCGCGACCGGGCGCCAAGCCTGCGCGTGAGCCGGCCGGTCGCAGGGTTCCACAGGCACACGTCGCGATCCTCGCCGGCGCTCGCCAGGCGCCGCCCGTCCGGTGAGAACGCCAGCGTCCAGACGGAGTCGTTGTGCGCCGCGAGCAGGGCGATCTCGGTGCCGCTCTCGGCGTCCCACAGGCGAACGGTCTTGTCCTCGCCGGCGCTCGCCAGCGTGCGCCGGTCGGGCGAGAACGCGACGGCCGAGACCCAGTCGGCGTGGGCCTCGAGCACCGCAACCTGCTCACCGTCCTGCCAGAGCCGCACCGTGGCGTCGTCGCCTGCGCTCGCCAACCGCACCCCGTCGGGCGAGAACGCGACCGCGCGCACCCAGCTCGTGTGACCCTTCAAGACAGCCTGAGGGTCGCCGGTAACGGGATCCCAGAGGCGGATCGTGCCGTCGCCGCCCCCGCTGGCGAGCGTCGTGCCGTCGGGGGAGAAGGCGAGCGCGCGGACGCGGCCGGCGTGGCCCTCGATCACCATCGTCTGCTCCTGTGTCGACGCGTCCCAGAGGCGGAGCTTGCCGTCGCCGCCGGCGCTCGCCACCAGGCAACCGGTCCCGCCGTCGGGAGCGAAGGCGACCGCGCGCACGCGACCAGCGTGGCCTTCGAGGATCGCGTTCTGGCGACCGGTCGCGGGATCCCAGAGGCGCACCATCGCGTCGTCGCCGCCGCTTGCGAGCACGTTGCCCTGCGGTGAGAAGGCGACCGCGCGCACGCGGCCGGCGTGGCCCTCCAGCACGCGTGTCTGGCGGCCGGTCTCCGGGTCCCAGAGGCGGACCGTGCCGTCGTTCCCCGCACTGGCGAGGATCATCCCGTCGGGCGAGAACGTCACGGCGCGCACGACGCTCGTGTGCCCGCCGCGCGGCGGGCGGTCCGGCGGCAGCGCCGACGGGCGGGTGCCGAGCGCCGCCTCGAGCACCGCGACGCGCTGCTCGAGTTGCTCGACTCGCTCTGCGAACGTCTTCTGCTCGGGCGCGCTCATGCGGCCGCCAGCTTATGCGAGATCGCAGGACTCGTCCGGTCCCGCGGGGTAGACAGGGGGCAGAGAGGATGCTCCCCGCGAACCCGCGAATAGGACGAGACGTGCACCACCCGCAACCGACTGCACAATAGAGCCCATGAAATCGCCTGTCGGCACGTTGCTCTCCAACCGTTATCGCCTCGACGCGCAGGTCGGGACGGGCGGCATGTCGACGGTCTATCGCGCCTTCGATACGGTCCTCGAGCGCCAGGTCGCGATCAAGCTCATGCACCGCGAGATCGCCGGCGACTCCGACCAGCTCGAGCGCTTCCGCCGCGAGGCACGGGCCGTCGCGCAGCTCAACCACCCGCACGTCGTCGGCGTCATCGACGCCGGCGAGGAGAGCGGGGACGGGGAGGGGGACGGCTTCGCAACGCCCTACATCGTGTTCGAGTACGTCGAGGGCGAGACCCTCAAGCAGCGCATCCGCCGCAACGGGCGCCTGCCGATCGCCGAGTCCCTGGCCTACTCGATCGAGATCGCGCGCGCGCTCGGCGCCGCCCACGAGCGCCAGATCGTGCACCGCGACGTCAAGCCGCAGAACGTGCTCATCGACGAGGAGGGAGCGGCGAAGGTCACCGACTTCGGGATCGCGCGCACGCTGCACCAGGACGGGCTCACGGCTGACGGCAGGGTTCTCGGCACGACGGACTACGTCTCGCCCGAGCAGGCGCTCGGCCACGCCGTGTCGGGCCAGTCGGACCTGTATTCGCTCGGCGTCGTCCTTTTCGAGATGCTCACCGGCGACGTCCCGTTCAAGGGCGAGAACCAGATCGCCGTCGCGATGAAGCACGTCCGCGAGCAGCTTCCCGACGTCCAGCTCCGCCGCCCCGAGGTCTCCGCGGCGCTCGCCGCTGTGCTCGACCGCGCGACCGACAAGGAGCTCGACCGCCGCTATCCGGACGCGCAGGCGATGATCGCCGAGCTCGAGGACGTGCTCGCGATCGAGACGGCCCGCACCGGCCAGGTCACGGGCGAGGCGACGACGGTGCTGCGCAGCCTGCCCGAGCAGACGCGCAAGCGCGTGCCGCTGCGCGCACGCAGCTCGACGAAGGCCCTTCTCGGGCTGCTCGTGCTGATCATCGCGGCTGCGGGCGCGCTGGCCTATGTCGCCGCCCAGCAGACCGAGCGCGGAACGGGGCAGCGCGAGCAGGTCGCGCCGACGCCGCCGGGGCTGCAGGCCGTGGGCCTGCGCCAGCGTGCCGTGTCGGACTTCGATCCGCTCGGTGGTGACGGCGAACACCCCGAGCAGACGAGCGCCCTCGTCGACGGCGTGTCGTCGACGACCTGGGCGACCGAGCGCTACGACGACGGCCTGCTGGGCAAGGAGGGCGTCGGCGTCGTCATCGACGCGTCGCCGGGCGTGGCGGCGCGCAAGCTCACGATCCGCACGCCGGCGCCGGGCTTCGAGGCGTCGATCTGGGTGGCGCCCGGCGGACTGCCCTCGAAGGAGCCGCCTCGCGGGTGGACGCTCGTCAGCGCGCCGACGATCACGGTCGGCGCAAGCGAGGAGATCGATCTCGACACCGCCTCCAACCGCTACCGCCGCTACCTCGTGTGGATCACGAAACTGCCTCCGGACGAGCAGCTCGTGCGGATCTCCGAGCTCCTGCTCTACCAGTGATCGCGACAGCGTTCGTGATGGTTGCGGCAGCGTTGCCGCTGTCGGCGACGACCGTGCACGTCGACGCCGGCCACAACGGCGCAAACGGGTCGCATGCGACGCAGATCAACCGCCAGGTGCCCGCGGGCACCGGTCACTATGCAAAGGCCTGCGACACGACCGGTGCGCAGACCGACGACGGCCGGCTGACCGAGGCCCAGTTCACGCTCGACGTCGCGCGGCGCCTGCAGCGCCGACTCAGGCGGTTGGGGGCGCGCGTCGTGATGACGCGGACCTCCAACCACGGCGTCGGCCCCTGCGTCAACGAGCGCGCGGCGATCGGAAACCGCGCCCGCGCCGACCTCGCGCTGTCGATCCACGCCGACGGCGGCCCGCCCGGCGGGCGCGGCTTTCATGTCATCGCGCCGCTGCCCGACCGCGCCGTGGCCCCGGCGATCGTCGCGCCGTCGCTGCGCTTCGCGCGCCAGCTGCGCGCGCGGCTGGATGCAGCGGGATTGCGCCGCGCCGGCTACATCGCGGGCGGGGACGGGCTCGTCCAGCGCAACGACCTCGGCGGGCTGAACCTCTCACGCGTGCCAAAGGCGTTCGTCGAACTCGGCAACATGCGCAGCGCCGCCGACGCGCGGCAGCTGCGCCGCGCCGCCCAGCGCGACCGCTATGCGATCGCGCTGGCGCGGGCGATCCGGCGAACGCTCGGGCGCTGAGGGAGAGCGCCCGGCGTCCGTCCCTTTATTCGCCCGTCCCGAGACCGTCGGCGATCTCGCTGCCATAGGCCTTCTCGACGGGCTTCAGGAAGCCGTCGACCGACGGGTCGATCCTCGTGATGAGGGTCTTCGTCGACGGGGGCCCGCCCTTCTCGGTGTACGTCGGTGACGGCGAGACGCCGCCGAGGTCGACCTTGCCAAGGTTCAGCTTGGCCTTCAGGATCCCGGCCCGCGACAGATCGCCGTTCGCGATCGCCTTGCGCAGGATCTCGGCCTGGACCTTCCCCGACGCGTACGCCAGCGCGAAGTAGATGCTCGGCGGAGCGCCGGGCTCGTACTTGTCGTGGTCTGCGACGAGCTGCCGCATCCCGGGCGCGTCGGGGTCGTCCCACGGCGCCGAGAACGACGTGACGAGCGCGCCCTTCAGGGCGGCTGCGACCGGCGTCGGCGTGGCCTTCAGCGAGCCGTCCTTCGTGATCAGCTGCTCGACGAAGGCGGG
>DATLNO010000288.1:0-14025 GCA_035536715.1 Solirubrobacteraceae bacterium | reverse complement strand
GACGCCGTCAGCGCGGAGTCGCCGGCAGGTCTCGAAGCCGTCGATGCCCGGCAACATGACGTCGAGGACGATCGCGTCGTACTCGGTCGAGCCGGCCATCCAGAGGGCGGTCTCGCCCTCGTTGGCGACATCGACTGCCAGCCCCTCTTCGGCAAGCCCCCGCCGGATGAGGCTTGCCATCTTCACCTCGTCTTCCACCACGAGCACCCGCATCAGCAAAGCCTCTCGAAACGAGATGAGTAATACATGAGATTCGTCCTTGAAAGTCGCGCCCCCGGCGGGCGCATTGCGCTTAGTGACCCCGTCCGGAAGTGCTGCGGGCACAATTTCCGGCCGCGCCCACTAGCGCGGGCTGACTGCCTGCCCGGAGGGAGCGCAGTAGGCGATCGCCTGGACGTCGGCGCCTGTCGGGGCCTCGAGGTTGTCGAGGTTGACCGTCCACGAGTTCGCAGCGCCGAAGCTGTCGGACGAGGCGACCGAGCCTGCGCCGCTGGTGATGAATCCGCCCTTGACGACGCCCTGGCCGGCTGGACACGTGGCCGTTGACTGTCCCTGCGAGAAACCGGCCACGGCCACCGCTGGGCCGGCGACGCGCGTCAGGCCGTTGACGACGGTCGGCCCTGCCGGACCTGCCGGGCCGGCCGGACCCGTCGGTCCTGCCGGACCTGCCACGGAGCCCCTGAAGTCCGCCGCGGTCAGCGACCTGTTCTTGATGTCGGTCCCGGTGATGGATGAGTTCTTGATCTGCGCGCCGGTGATGAGGCGCGCTGCGCCTGCGACGCTGCCTCCCATGAGAAGCAGTGCCAGTCCGGCGATCAAAGCGGCCTTCATCGTTACCTTCATTGCAACCCCCTGGTAGGCGTGTGGTGCACTCTCGCAAGCGCACATGAGGAAAAAATGAGAGCGAGTCGAGGAAGAAATGAGAGCGTCGGCGGGGTTTTCGGGCGGTCGCGCCTGGGAAGGCTCATCCCGAGCTCACGAAAGCTTGATACAACGTGGGGGCATCCTTTTTTCCACCCCCGGATGCATACCTTCGACCCGGAGACGCTGCGATGACCTTCTCGATGCTTATGTATGCCTTGATGGCATGCACATGCGCCTGGTTGGTGGTCGCGCTGGTCGTCGAAAGGGTTCGGCCGCCTGTGCTGACGATGCGCAACGTGCACCTCCCGGCCCGCGCTCAACAGCTCGGCCGGCTGCGCGTGCAGCAGAGCCATTTCTGCGCCGGATCCGGTGACGCTCGGAGCGTGGCCATCCACCCTCGTAAGCTGACGGAGCGTCGCCGCCGCGACTGTCGGAGACCCGGCCGCGTTCGCCACTCCTAGGCCGGCGCCATAGCTCGCCGGTCTCGCGGTCTGGGCAGCGTGTTGCTGATGCGCAACGGCTTTGCCGCACGGTGAACTCTGCCTGCCCGCTTGCAGGTTCTGCTCTCGAAATCCGGCTCTCGGTTCGTTCTCAGACAGGGTCTGGATAGCAGAGCCGACTCGCGCGAGTGCGTCAACCGGCGGAGCTAGGTCATTCGTATAGGTTCGGCCTCCAACCCGGCATTCGAGGAGATTCGTTCGTCACGCGGCCGGCGCGTCGAGCTGGGGCGACGCTACGACAGCCCCAGGCTCAGTCGACCTCGTTGGGCTCGTCGTCGCTGTCGTCGTCATCGTCGTTGGGCCCGTCGTCACGGTCGTCGTCGCGGTCGTCGGCCTCGTCGGCGTCGTTGTCGTCGTTGTCGTCGCGCTCGTCCGCTTCGTTCTCGTCGCCGTCCTCAGCCTCGGTGTCGCCTTCGACCGCGACTCGCTCGTAGGACTTGCTCAGGCGGACATCGACCGTCGAGCCGTCGGGCTTGGTGACCTCGACCTCCCAGACGGCGCCGTTCTCGCTGTCGCGTTCGACGGAGTTGGCCTTCCCGCCCTTGGTGATCGCGAGCGCCGCGGCCGTCGCCGCGTCTGCCTGCGGACCGGTGACCGAGGCGTCGTCGTCGTCAGCGCTGGCCTGGACATACGCAGCGCCGCCGAGGCCGACGGCGGCGAGCGCCGCCACACCGGCGACAGTCTTCTTGATCGTGTTACGCATCTCGTTACTCCTCTTCCCGGGGATCGAGCATCGCACACTTGGGCGATGCCGAGGTCGGTGTGAACGCTGTCGTCCCATCGATCTTGGGGAAGGAGCAAGCCAGTCAGTTCTACGGGCGGGATCGCGACCGCCTCCGTTGCTATCCTCGCCGCACCGCCTATCCACTCCTTTAACCCGGTCCCGAGAGGCCAGGAAGGACACAGATGCCAGATCCAACGGTCGTCCTGGACGGCGATGACATGCGCCGGTCGCTCACGCGCATCGCGCACGAGATCGCGGAGAACGGCGGCGAGCCGGAGCAGCTCGCACTCGTCGGGATCCACCGCCGCGGCGCCGTCCTCGCCGGCCGCCTGCGTGAGCTGCTCGTCGAGCTGCACGACGTCGACGTCCCGCTGGGCGACCTCGACATCGCGTTCTACCGCGATGACGTGACCCTGCGCGGCGGGACCCCGATCGTCCACTCGACGCATCTCGACTTCGACGTCGACGGGCGCACGGTCGTGATCGTCGACGACGTCCTCTTCACCGGTCGGACCGTCCGAGCCGCGATCGAGGCGCTGTTCGACTACGGACGGCCCAAGCGCGTGCAGCTGGCCGTGCTCGCCGATCGCGGCCACCGCGAGCTGCCCTTCCGCCCCGACTACGTCGGTAAGAACCTGCCCACCGCGCGCAGTGAGCGCGTCTACGTGCGGGTGACCGAGCTCGACGGCGAGGACTGCGTGACGATCGAGGAGTACCAGGCGCTCGGGCGACTGGATGGAGAACGTCCCATTCAGAGCGTGGGGCCGGATGCCCCGCGGGGGACTCTCCTATGAGGCATCTGCTCTCCATCGAGGACCTCACGCGGGACGACATCGAGCGCATCCTCGACCGCGCCGCCGCGTTCGAGGAGGTCTCGCACCGCGACATCAAGAAGGTCCCCGCGCTGCGCGGCCGCACCGTTCTGAACCTCTTCTACGAAGCCTCCACGCGCACGCGCTCGTCCTTCGAGCTCGCCGCCAAGCGGCTCTCCGCCGACGTGGTGAACTTCGCCGCCAGCGGCTCGAGCGTCGAGAAGGGCGAGTCGCTGAAGGACACGGTCCTGACCCTCGTCGCGCACTCGCCCGACGCAATCGTCATCCGCACGCCGTACGCCGGCGCCGCGGCGCTCGTCGCAAGCTGGACGACCGCGGCGATCGTGAACGCCGGCGACGGCAAGCACGAGCACCCGACGCAGGCGCTGCTCGACGTCCACACGCTGCGCCAGAAGCTCGGCTCGCTCGAGGGCCGCAACATCTGGATCGTCGGCGACGTCGCGCACTCGCGCGTCGCGCGCTCGAACATCCTCGCGTTCCGCAAGATGGGCGCCGACGTCACCGTCTGCGGCCCGCCGACGCTGATCCCGCGCGGCATCGAGGCGCTCGGCTGCGAGGTCCGCTACGAGCTTGACGACCTGCGCGAGGCCGACGTCGTCTACGCGCTGCGGATGCAACACGAGCGCATGGACCAGAACTTCGTGCCGAGCCTGCGCGAGTACGCCGCCAACTACCAGATCAACGGCCGCCGTCTCGGCCCGCGCCAGGTGCTCATGCATCCCGGGCCGGTCAACCGCGGCGTCGAGCTCTCCGGTGAGGTGGTCGACTCGCCCCAGGCGGTTATCACGATGCAGGTGAAGTCCGGCGTCGTCGTCCGGATGGCCGTCCTCTACGAGGTCCTGGTCGGCCGCGCGAGTGACCTACGCCAGCGGCCCACGCGGCCGACCGAACCGCAGCTCGCATGACCCCGCACGAGTCCAAGAGCAACGGCGCCTCGGGCGTCCGCCTCGTCAGCGCGCCCGCGCGCCCTGCCGATCTGCTGCTGCAGCACGTACACGCGCTCGATCCGCGGACCGGCCTCGACGGCGTCCGCGACCTGCTCGTGCGCGACGGCGAGATCAGCGAGATCGCAGATTCAGGCACGCTGTCCGCGCCCCCAGGCGCCGAGACCGTCGATGGCGCAGGGCGCCATCTGTTCCCGGCATTCGTCGACCCGCACGTGCATCTGCGCACACCCGGCCAGGAGCACAAGGAGGACCTCGAGACGGGCACGCGCGCCGCCGCCGCCGGCGGCTACTGCGCCGTCATCGCGATGCCGAACACGGCGCCGGTCATCGACAGCGCGCCGATCCTCGGCGCGCTGCTCGACGCCGCCGCGCGCGAGGCGCGCGTTCCCGTCGGCTTCATGCCGGCGATCACGCGTGGCCTGAAGGGCGAGGAGCTGACCGAGATGGCCGAGCTGCGCGCACTCGGCGCCGCCGGCTTCACCGACGACGGCCGGCCGGTCGCCGACGCCGGCGTCTTTCGCCGCGCGCTGCAGTACCAGCGCCTGTGCGGCGGCGTGCTCGCCCTGCACGAGGAGGACCCCTCGCTGTCGGGCAAGGGCGCGATGCACGAGGGCGTCGTCAGCGCCCTGCTCGGCGTCGCCGGGATCCCGAGCGTCAGCGAGTCGACCGTCATCGCCCGCGACTGTGCGCTCGCCGACTACGAGAACGCACGGATCCACATCCAGCACCTCTCCGCGAGCGAATCGGTCGTGGTCATCCGCGCTGCGAAGGCCCGTGGCGTGCAGGTCACCTGCGAGGCCAGCCCACACCACCTGACGATGACCGACGAGGACGTGCGCGGGCTCGACACGCGGCGCAAGATGAACCCGCCGCTGCGCAGCGAGGAGGACCGCCAGGCACTCATCGAGGGGCTGCGTGACGGCACGATCGACTGCATCGCGACCGATCACGCGCCGCACGCGCGGGACGAGAAGGAGGTGCCATTCGAGCAGGCGCCGATGGGGACGACCGGCCTGGAGACGGCGTTCGCGTCCGTCTACACCGACCTCGTGTTGCCCGGCATCCTGCCGCTCGCGCTCGTCATCGAGAAGCTCACCTCCGGGCTCGGGCTGCTCGACCTGCTCGTGCCCGCGATCGCCGTCGGCGAGCCGGCCAACCTCGTGCTCGTCGATCTCGGCGCGGAGTGGGTCGTGGGGGAGAGCGGCTATGAGAGCCGCTCCGAGAACTGCTGCTTCGCCGACCGCACGTTGCGGGGGCGGGTGCTGCTGACGCTGGCCGCCGGGGCTGTGGCGTACCGCGAGCGCTCGACGATCCTAAGTGTGACGTCGTCCGCAGGTCAGAGCTTGCGATGACCTGTGCAGCGTCGTCCGAAGGTCAGAGCTTGCGATGACCGAAGGCCGAAACGCCAAATCCGCCTTCGTGCTGCTCGAGGACGGCGCGCGCTTCGACGGCATCGCCGCCGGAGGGGGTGGATGGGCCGATTTCGCGACCGGCGAGGTCGTCTTCACGACCGGGATGTCCGGCTACCAGGAGTCCGTCACGGACCCGAGCTTCGCCGGTCAGATCATCACGTTCACCTATCCGCACATCGGCAACTACGGCGTCTGTGAGGACGCGATGGAGTCCTCGCGCATCTGGGCGCGCGCGGTTGTCATGCGCAGCGCGATGAACACCGAGGACGCGCCGACGGCCGAGCGCGGCTGGCTGGACTGGCTCGCCGACTGCGGCGTGCCGGCGATCAGCGAGGTCGACACGCGGGCGCTCGTCCGGCACATCCGCGACGCGGGCTCGATGCGCGGCGGCGTGTTCCCGGGCTCGATGGGCGTCGACGAGGCGCGCGCGCTGATCGCCGCCGAGCCGTCGATGCAGGGCGCCGACCTCGCGCGCATCGTCACGCCACGCGAGATGACGGTCCACGGCGGCGGCGACGGCCCGCGGATCGCGGCGATCGACACCGGCATCAAGGGATCGATCGTGCGCAACATGGTCCAGCGCGGCGCGGTGCTGGAGTTGCACCCGTGCACCGTCACGGCCGAGGCACTGCTGGCAAGCGACCCGGACGCGATCTTCCTCGCCAACGGGCCCGGCGATCCCGCTGCTCTGGACTACATCGTCGACACGCTGCGCGACCTCGTCGGGCGCAAGCCGACGTTCGGCATCTGCCTCGGCCACCAACTGCTCTGCCGCGCGGTCGGCCTGGACACCTACAAGCTGGCCTTCGGCCATCGCGGCGGCAACCATCCGGTCAAGGACCTCGAGACCGGCAGGATCGAGATCACGTCGCAGAACCACGGCTTCGCCGTGCTCGGCCCCGGCGGCGAGCACACCATCGCCGGCGACGAGCCGGTGCGCTGGCAGACGGACTTCGGCGCCGCGCAGCTGTCGCACATCAACCTCTACGACCGCACCGTCGAGGGGCTGACCCTGCTCGACGTCCCGGGGGGCACGGTCCAGTACCACCCCGAGGCGGGGCCGGGCCCGAACGACAGCCTCTATCTCTTCGACCGCTTCCTGGACCAGATCAAGGCAGCCGCATAGTGGTCGCCCCCGCAAGCACACACCCTGCGCGTACTCACGAGGACGACCACTGATGCCGCGAAGAGACGACATCCAGCGGATCCTGATCCTCGGCTCCGGGCCGATCGTGATCGGACAGGCGGCCGAGTTCGACTACTCCGGCGTGCAGGCCTGCAAGGTCCTGCGCGAGGAGAGCTACGAGGTCGTGCTCGTCAACTCCAATCCGGCGACGATCATGACCGACCCCGAGTTCGCCGACGCGACCTACGTCGAGCCGCTGCTGCCGGGTCCCGTCGCGCAGGTCATCGCGCGCGAGAAGCCCGACGCCCTGCTGCCGACGCTCGGCGGCCAGACGGCCCTGAACCTCGCCAAGGAGCTGCATGAGAACGGCGCCCTTGCCGAGCACGGCGTCGAGCTCATCGGGGCCAACTACGAGGCGATCTGCCGCGCAGAGGACCGTGACCAGTTCCGCGTGACGATGGAGAACGCCGGGCTGCGGATGCCACGCAGCGCGATCGCGACGACGGCGGCCGAGGCGCAGGACGCCATGATCGACATCGGTCTGCCGATCATCATCCGCCCCGCGTATACGCTCGGCGGCCGCGGCGGCGGCATCGCCCGCACCCCGGACGAGTTCCGCGAGATCGTCCGCGGCGGCCTCGATGCGTCGCCGATCGGGCAGATCCTCATCGACGAGTCGGTCCTGGGCTGGGGCGAGTTCGAGCTCGAGGTCATGCGCGACCACAACGACAACTGCGTGATCGTCTGCTCGATCGAGAACATCGACCCGATGGGCGTGCACACCGGTGACAGCGTCACGGTCGCGCCGCAGCAGACGCTGACCGATCGCCTCTACCAGAAGCTCCGCGACCAGGCCTTCACCGTCATGCGCGCGGTGGGCGTGGAGACCGGTGGCTCGAACGTGCAGTTCGCGGTCAACCCGACGACCGAGGAGATCATGGTCATCGAGATGAACCCGCGCGTGTCGCGCTCGAGCGCCCTGGCGTCGAAGGCGACGGGCTTTCCGATCGCGAAGATCGCGGCACGGCTCGCGGTCGGCTATGCGCTCGACGAGATCGACAACGACATCACCCGGCTGACGCCGGCGGCGTTCGAGCCGACGATCGACTACGTCGTCGTGAAGATCCCGCGCTTTGCGTTCGAGAAGTTCTCCGGTGTCGACGAGCGCCTCAGCACCCACATGAAGTCCGTCGGCGAGTCGATGGCGATCGGGCGCACGTTCCAGCAGGCCTTCGCAAAGGCGATGCGCAGCCGCGAGCTGGACTCGGTGCCGGACGTCGGCGGGGCGCTCGAGGAGCTGTTGGCGCGCCTCGAGATGCCGGGACCCGATCGCTACGACGTCCTGCTGGCCGCGTTCCGGGCCGGCGCGGATCCCGAGGAAATCGAGCGGCGCACGAAGATCGACCTGTGGTTCCTGCGCGAGCTCAAGCAGCTCGCCGACGACCCCGACGGGCCGTTCAGGGGCACGCGGACGTTCAAGTCGGTCGACACCTGCGCGGCGGAGTTCGCGGCCGAGACGCCGTACTACTACTCGGCATGGGAGACACCATCCCCACCCGCCCCGCGGGAGGGGTTCACCACGCCTCACCACGAGGTGCGCCGCGGGGCCAAGCCGAGCGTCGTGATCCTCGGTGCCGGCCCGAACCGGATCGGCCAGGGCATCGAGTTCGACTACTGCTGCGTGCATGCCGCGATGACCGTGCGGGCGTCAGGCCGCGACGCGGTCATGGTCAACTGCAATCCCGAGACGGTCTCGACGGACTACGACACCTCCGATCGCCTGTATTTCGAGCCGCTGACGCTCGACGACGTGCTCGGCGTCGTCGAGATCGAGCAGCCCGGGGGCGTGATCGTCCAGTTCGGCGGCCAGACGCCGCTGAAGCTTGCCGCCGGCCTGCAGGGCGCGGGCGTGCCGATCCTCGGCACGAGCGTCGACGCGATCGACCTCGCTGAGGACCGCGGTCGCTTCGGCGCGCTGCTGGAGAGGCTCGGTTACGAGGCGCCGCCATACGCAACCGCGCACGGCGTGTCGGAGGCCCTGGCAGCGAGCGAGAGCGTGGGCTTCCCGCTGCTCGTGCGCCCGAGCTACGTGCTCGGCGGGCGCGCGATGGAGATCGTGTACTCCGTCGAGGACCTCGCCGACTACCTCGCGCGGACCGCGGCACCGAACGGCCCGCTCGGCTGGGGCTCAGCGGACCCCAAAGGCCGTTTGGTGGGCACGGAGCGCGAGATCTTCCTCGACCGCTTCCTGGAGAACGCGATCGAGGTCGACGTCGACGCGCTCTGCGACGGTGAGGACGTCTGGATCGGCGGGATCATGCAGCACGTCGAGGAAGCCGGGATCCACTCCGGCGACAGTGCCTGCGTGCTGCCGCCACACTCGCTCGGGCCCGAGATGCTCGACGAGATCCGCGAGCACACGCGCGGCATCGCGCTCGGCCTGAACACCGTCGGCCTGATCAACATCCAGTATGCGGTCACACTCGACGGGCGATTGTTTGTCATCGAGGCCAACCCGCGCGCCTCGCGCACCGTGCCGTTCGTCTCCAAGGCGATCGGCGTGCCGCTGGCGAAAATGGCGTGCCGGCTCATGCTCGGCGAGCGCCTGGAGGACCTCGCCTTGCCGTCGGAGACGATGCCGACCGACCACATCTCCGTCAAGGAGGCGGTGCTGCCGTTCGATCGCTTCATCGGCACCGACGCGCTGCTGAGCCCCGAGATGCGCTCGACGGGCGAGGTGATGGGCGTCGCGCGCGACTTCCCCACGGCGTTCGCCAAGGCGCAGGCCGCTGCGGGCTTGCGACTGCCCAACGAGGGCACGGTCTTCATCACCCTGACCGATGGGGACAAGTCGGGCGCCTATGCGATCGCGTCGCGCCTGGAGGACCTCGGCTTCCGGATCGTCGCGACGGCCGGCACCGCGCAGGCGATCCGCGGGATGGGGGCGCGCGTCGACGAGGTGCTCAAGAAGGTCGGTGACGGCTCGCCGAACGTCGTCGACCTCATCGAGGCCGGCGAGATCGACCTCATCATCAACACGCCGACCGGCTCCGGCGCGCGCGCCGACGGCTGGGAGATCCGCCGGGCGGCGATCGCGCGCGGGATCCCCTGTATCACGACCCTGTCGGGCGGCCATGCCGCGACCCGCGCGATCGCCGCGGCGCGTAACGGCGAGCCGAAGGTCGTGTCGCTGCAGGAGCTGCACCGCGACCGCCAGCGCGTGGGATGAGGCCGATCGCACCGCTGGGCCGCCGCCGCGTGGTCGTCACGAGCTGCGACGACGTCGGCGCCTATCGCGTCGTGGACGCCGCCGATCCCGACGGGCCGGTGCCCGCTGCGGGGCAGTTCTACATGCTCGCGGCGGTGCACTGCTGGGGCGCCACGGAGAACGAGCGGCCGTTCCTGCCGCGCGCGTTCTCCTTCCTGCGTGCGGATGCAGGTGCGCTGCGCTTCATGTTCGAGGACGTCGGGCCGGGCACGCGCCGGCTGGCGGAGCTGACGGCGGGCGACGAGCTGTGGGTCACCGGCCCGCTCGGCGAAGGTTTCCGCGCCCCGAATCCGTCCCCGCCCGCCCGCCGCCCCCTGCTCGCCGGTGGCGGCATCGGCGTCCCGCCGCTCGCGGCCTGGGCGACGGAGCTCGGCACGCGCCCGCGCGCGCTGCTGGGCTTCCGCGACCGCGAGCACGCCGCCGGCGCGGCCGTCATGTCGGACGCGGAGGTCACCGTCGCGACCGAGGACGGCTCCGTCGGCCACCACGGGCTCGTCACCGAGCTGCTCGCGGCTGAGCTCGCCCGCGACCCGCACGCCATCGTCTACTCCTGCGGCCCGCCCCGCATGCTCGAGGCGGTGCGCGCGCTGTGCATGGAGCACGATGTGCCCGCCCAGCTCGCGCTCGAGGCGGGCATGGCCTGCGGCTTCGGCGCGTGTTACGGCTGCGTCGTGCCGGTCCGCGACGGCGGCTACGTGCGCGTCTGCGTCGACGGGCCGGTGCTCGACGCCGATCGCTTGGAACCTCTTGCGGAGGACGCGCATTGATCGAGTTCTGCGGCCTGCAGATCGACCACCCGATCATCAACGGCTCGGGGACGTTCGACGCGATCGCCGCGCGGCGCGCGTTCGGCGAAGCCCTGCTCGCGGACTTCCCGTTCAGCGCGTTCGTCTCCAAGACGATCACGCTGGCGCCGCGGGCGGGTAATCCCCCGCCGCGGCTGTGGGAGACGGCGGCCGGGATGATCAACTCAATCGGATTGCCGAATCGCGGCCTCGCGGGGTATCTCGAGCACGACCTGCCGCGGCTCGCCGCGCTGCCGGTCCCGCTGATCACGAACGTCATGGGATCGACCGAGGCCGAGGTCGCAGCGCTCGTGGAGGCCGTCGACGCCCGTCCCGAGGTCGCCGCGATCGAGCTGAACGTATCCTGCCCGAACGTCAAGACCGGCTTGGACATCGGCGCCGACCCGGTGTCTCTGGCGGCGCTCGTACGCGCGGTCCGGCCGCTGACGCGCAAGCCGCTGATCGTCAAGCTCACGCCGAACACCGCCGATGTCGCAGCGGTCGCTGCGGCTGCGGAGGACGAGGGCGCCGATGCCGTCTCGCTGATCAACACGCTCCGCGCGATGGCGCTCGATCCGCGCGGCGCAGGACGCACCTGGCTGGGCGGCGGCAGCGGCGGCCTGTCGGGCCCCGCGATCCGCCATATCGCCCTCGCGCAGGTGTTCGCGGTCGCCCGGCGGATCGCGATTCCGGTGGTGGGAATGGGCGGTGTAGCCTGCGGAGCCCATGCGAAAGACCTAATTTCGGTGGGTGCCGTACTCGTGGCTGTCGGCACCGAGAACTTCCGCGATCCTTGTGCGGGATCGCGCATCGCCGCCGAGCTGAAATCCCTGCAAATTGCGGAATCACCTTCAAGCAGCATGAACGCATCTTAACCTCGACCTGAGGTCGATATGAATTGGGCGGATTCGTGAAGAATGACCTTGCGAGGCCGTAGTGAAGATGCAAGGATCGCCCAGTCGATGCCGCCGAGCCAGAACACCGCTACGAAGCACTCGGCGGCTCCCGAGCGGTCGCTCACGCAGCGACTCGACGCGCTGAACCGGGCCAACAACGTCCGCACGCGCCGCGCGGCGCTGAAGAAGGATCTCAAGGCCGGCCGCGTGTCGATCCACACGCTGCTGCTCGATCCACCCGAGTACGTCGAGACGGCCAAGGTCATGGACATGCTGCTTGCGGTCCCGAAATACGGGCGCGTGAAGGTCAACAAGGTGCTCCAGACGTGCCGCATCTCGCCGAGCAAGACGATTGGCGGGCTGTCCGAGCGTCAGCGCGACGAGCTCGTCAGGCTCCTGCGCCGCTGACCGCTTCTCACCCGTGCCGCGCGCGGTCGTCATCACCGGCCCTTCAGGCGTCGGCAAGGGCACGCTGATCCGTTCGCTGCGCACGCGCATGCCGGAACTGCAGCTCTCCGTCTCGGCGACCACGCGACATCCGCGGACGGGCGAGACACAGGGCGTCGACTACCACTTCATGACGCCCGAGGAGTTCGAGGCCCACGTGGCCGCCGGCGACTTCGTCGAGCATGCCGACTACGCCGGAGCGCGCTACGGAACGCTGCGATCCGAGCTCGACACCCGCTCCGCCGGCGGGGCGCCGGTGGTGCTGGAGATCGAGGTCCAAGGCGCGCGCCAGGTGCGCGCGACGATGCCAGAGGCTGTGCAGGTCTTCATTGCACCGCCGTCGCTGGAGGCGCTGCGCGCGCGCCTCGTCGGACGCGGCACCGACGAGCCCGCGCAGGTTGAGGCACGGCTGCGGACGGCCGAGGAGGAGCTCGCCGCCAAGGACGAGTTCGCCCGCGTCGTCGTCAACGACCGCCTCGAGGATGCCGTCGAGGAGCTGGTCGAGATCGTGCGCGACACGACCGCGCCCGGGGGTCGCGATACCCTGGGAGCATGATCTCTCCCCGCATCGACCGCCTCCTCGAGAACGTCGACTCCAATTACGCCTCCGTTCTCGTCGCGGCCAAGCGCGCACGGCAGATCAACTCGTACTACCACAACCTCGGCGAGGGAACGTTCGACGAGTTCCCGCCCCCGATGGTCGACACCGGCTCCAAGAACTACCTCACGATCGCTCTCGAGGAAGTCGCGGCCGGAAAGATCAAGTACCAGTACCGATAGGCCCGTTCGGATCCGAGTGATATGGCCCGGATCCTGCTCGGCGCCAGCGGCGGGATCGCTGCCTACAAGGCGCTCGAGCTCGTACGCCTGGCGACGGCGGCGGGCCATGCGGTGCGGGTCGTCCAGACGCCCGCAAGCCAGCGGTTCATCGGCGCGGCGTCGTTTGCCGCGCTGACGGGGGCGCCAGTGCTCGTCGACGAGTTCGAGCATGATCCGGCGCGCGGCGCCTTTCCGGGCGATCCGCAGCCCGACCATGACCCGCTCAGCCATCTCGAGCTCGTCGCCAACGCTGACATCTACGTCATCGCGCCGGCGACTGCGAACACCGTCGCAAAGCTCGCGGCCGGCCTCGCCGACAACCTGCTGACGAGCGCCGCGCTCGCCGCCACCTGCCCGCTGCTCGTCGCCCCGGCGATGAACAACCACATGTGGGCGCACGCGGCGACGCAGGACAACGTCGCCCGGCTGCGCGCGCGCGGCGTGACCGTGCTCGAGCCGGGCAGCGGACGCCTTGCGTCCATTGGCGAGGAGGGCGCGGGACGGCTGCCCGAGCCGCCCGCGCTGCTCGAGGCGATCGAGGCGCTGACGCAACCGGCGGTGTCGGCGCCGTCGGCCGATCTCGTCGGTCTGCGCGTCCTCGTCACCGCGGGCGGCACCCGCGAGCCGATCGACGCCGTGCGCTTCGTCGGCAACCGCTCGTCGGGCCGCATGGGCTTCGCGCTGGCCGGCGAGGCCGCGGCGCTCGGCGCGGCCGTGACCGTCGTGGCGGCAAACGTGCTGCTGCCGCGCGACGAGCGCGTGACCTACATCGACGTCGAGACCGCCGCCGAGCTGCAGGCGGCGTGCGCAGCCGCGCTCGTCGACACCGACGTCCTGTTGATGGCGGCTGCGGTCGCGGATTACCGCCCGGCTGCCGCGTTCGCCGGAAAACTGAAGAAGACCGACGACGACGAGCACATGCGCGTCGAACTCGAGCGCACGCCCGACATACTGAGCGAGCTCGCCCGCGCGCGCCGCCCCGGCCAGACGCTCGTCGGCTTCGCTGCCGAGCACGGCGACGGCGCCCTCGCCTACGGGCGCGACAAGCTCGCCCGCAAGGGCCTGGATGCGATCGTCGTGAACGACGTGTCTCGCGCGGACATCGGCTTCGACGCCGCCGACAACGAGGTGACGATCCTCACGGCGGGCGGCGAAGCGCATGTGGCGCGGGCCTCGAAGGCCGCGGTCGCGAGAGCAGTGCTCGACGTGGTCGTGGGGCTGCGCACGGCGGGGGCGTCCGATCCAGAACCGGCGAGGCCTCCGGCCTGAGACGCGTTTCGCTCGGTTGGCGGCGTGGCGCGCCGTCGCCAGTGAACAGCATCTCTGAAGGATGGGTGGATCGGCCTCGTGGCGTTCGCTCCGGAGGCCGGAGTTCCCGGGCGGTGTATTGGGGGTCTTGGAACT
>DATLNO010000287.1:0-3593 GCA_035536715.1 Solirubrobacteraceae bacterium | reverse complement strand
GAGCTGGTAGTCCTCGGCGATCTCCTGGCTGAAGCGCACGCAGCGGTAGCAGAGGATGCAGCGCTCGCGGTCGATCGCGATCAGCGGCGACAGCGCGAGCGGCTTGACGAAGTGGCGCTTGGGCTCGATGAAGCGCGAGCGACCGGGGCCCCAGCCGAAGGTGATGTCCTGCAGCGGGCACTCGCCGCCCTTGTCGCAGACCGGGCAGTCGAGCGGGTGGTTGATGAGCAGGAACTCGAGGACCGCCTCCTGCGCCTCCCTGACGCGTGCCGTCTGCGTGTTGACGACCATGCCGTCGCGCACCGGCGTCGAGCAGGCGGTCTGCAGCTTCGGGATGCCCTCGATCTCGACGAGGCACATGCGGCAGGCGCCGACCGGCTCGCCGAGCTTGGGCTCGTAACAGAAGACCGGGATCTCGACGTCGCCGAGCTTCGCCGCGTCGGCGAGCATCATCCCCGCGGGCGCGTTGACCTCCAGGCCGTCGACCGAGAGCGCGATCGTGTCGGGAGCCGGCCTAGGCACCCGCGGCACCCTGGATCAGGACCGGATCGGTGGCCGGTGACTCTCCGAGGTACGGGTTGCGCGCCCGCGCCTCCTCGATGTGGGCCTCGAACTCATCGCGGAACTTCGCGATCATCGAGCCCACCGGCATCGCCATCGCGTCGCCCAGCACGCACAGGCAGTTGCCGATGATCTGCTCCTGCACGGAGGCCATGATGTCGAGATCCATCGGCGTCGCGAGTCCGCTGTCGACGCGCTCGAGCATCGAGACCGTCCAGCGCGTGCCCTCGCGGCACGGTGTGCACTTGCCGCAGGACTCGTGCTTGTAGAACTGCGCGAGCTTCAGCGCGACGCTGACCACGGGGACGGAGTCGTCGACGACGATGATCGCGCCCGAGCCGAGCATCGACTTGGCCTTCGCCAGCGAGTCGAAGTCGTAGGGGATGTCGAGGTCGTCCTTCGTCAGCACCGGCGACGACGAGCCGCCGGGGAACCACATCTTCACCTCGCGGCCCTCGGGCGGGCCGCCCGCCAGGTCGTAGATGATCTCGCGCGACGGGATCCCCAGCTCGATCTCGTAGTTGCCGGGGCGCTGGACGTTGCCGCTGACCGATACGAGCTTCGTTCCGGCGCTCGTCTCCGTGCCGATCTTCGCGTACTCCTCGCCGCCGATCCGCAGGATGTGCGGCATCGTCGCAAGCGTCTCGACGTTGTTGATGACCGTCGGCCCTTGGTACAGGCCCTGGTTCGCCGGGAACGGCGGCTTCAGGCGCGGGTTGCCGCGCTTGCCCTCCAGGGAGTCAAGGAGCCCCGTCTCCTCACCGCAGATGTAGGCGCCCGCGCCGCGGTGCAGGACGAGCGAGAGGCTGAAGTCCGAGCCCATGATGTTCTCGCCGATGAAGCCCGCGTCGCTCGCCTCGACGAGCGCGGCGTCGATGATGTCGGCCTGCTCGACGTACTCGCCACGGATGTAGATGAAGGAGCGGCTGGCGCCGGCGGCGTAGGCGCCGATGATGATGCCCTCGATGAGCATGTGCGGGCTCTTCTGCATGAGCTCGCGGTCCTTGAACGTGCCCGGCTCGGACTCGTCGGCGTTGCAGACGAGGTACTTGTCGACGTTCGTCTTCGGGATGAACGAGATCTTCTTGCCGCTCGGAAAGCCCGCGCCGCCGCGGCCGCGCAGACCTGAGGCGAGCAGCTCGTCGAGCACCGTCTGGGGCGTCATCTCCGTCAGCGCCTTGCGCGCCATCGCGTAGCCGCCGCGGCTGCGGTAGACGTCGATCGTGTGCAGGCCGGGCTCGTCGATGCCGGCGAAGAGGATCGTCGGGCTCGTCATGCCTTGTCGTCCTCCGCTGGGGGTTCGGGTTCCGGGGGAGCGTGCTCGATCGCCGCCGGCGGTCCGCTCGGCTCGCTGTCCCCCATCGGCTCACCGTAGGTCTCCGTCGGAGAGACCGGGTCGGTGCCGCCTGCGACCGCGAGTGCCGGACCAGGATCGGCGTTGCGCTCGACCGCGCGCGCCGCGCCGGGGTCCGTGCACTTGCGCCTGCGCAGCTGCTTGTTGGGCAGGGGCGGCAGGCCGTCGCGGATCTGCTCGACGAGCTTGGGCACCTCGTCGAGCGTGATCGGGCCGATGTAGATGCCGTCGACCGAGGCCATCGGCGCGATGTCGCAGGCGCCGAGGCATTCGAAGTGGCGCACGTTGAAGCTCGGGTCGGCGGCGGTCTCGTCCTCGAAGCGGCGCATCAGCTCGTCGGCGCCGCACAGCGAGCAGGAGATGTTCGTGCAGACGTAGACCGAGTGGCGCCCGACCGGCTTGGTCTCGAGCATGTCGTAGAACGACGCGACCGAGATGAGGTAGCCGGGCGTCAGGCGCATGACGCACGCCGCCTGCCAGATCGCCTCGGGCGAGCACCAGCCGTGCACACGCTGGGCCGCGGCGAGCGCTGGGATCGCGGCGCTGCGGAAATCCGGGTACTTCGCCATGTGCGCCTCGATCTCCGTGCGCAGCGCCGCCGGCACCGGCGTCGTCGCCGGGTCGGGGATCTGCGCCGGATCCTTCTCGAGATCGGCGGCGTCGTCCCAGCCCGGTACGCGCGAGCCGTGGCCGAAGCGCGTGACCTCGCGGCTCGGGAGCTCCCGGGGGTCGGCGAGCGCCATGTCGCTGCCCGTGGACTCGATGCCATCCGGCGCCCGAGCGGCGCCAGCCGCAGAGGCGGGGGTCTTCTTGCGCCGCCCGATCACCGGTCGATGCCCCCGAGCACCGGGTCGAGCATCGCGAGCGTGGCGATCAGGTCAGCGATGTAGGAGCCCTCGGTCATCGGAGCCGTCGCCTGCAGGTTCACGAACGACGGGTCGCGCATGTGCACGCGTGCAGGCTTGGAGGAGCCGTCCGAGCGCACGAAGCAACCGAGCTCGCCGCGCGGCGATTCGATCGGGAAGTAGACCTCCCCGGGGGGGACGCGGAATCCTTCGGTGACGAGCTTGAAGTGATGGATCAGCGCCTCCATCGACGTCGCCAGCTCGTGGCGCGGTGGCAGCGCGACCTTGCGGTCGTCGGTGATCCAGCGGCCGTCGGGCAGGCCATCCATCGCCTGCTCGATGATCTTCACCGACTCGTAGATCTCGGCGACGCGGACGGCGAAGCGATCCCAGTTGTCGCCTTCGGCGCCGACCGGGATCTTGAAGTCGAAGTGGTCATAAGAGCAGTACGGCATCGCCTTGCGCAGGTCCCACGGGTTGCCGGCGGCGCGCAGCAGCGGCCCGCTGACGCCGAGCTTCAGCAGCTCCTCCTCGGCGAGCGGGCAGATGCCGCGCAGACGCTGCAGGACGATCTCGTTGTTCGCGAGCAGGTCGTTGTACTGGTCCGCCCGCGAGGGCATCTGGTCGGTGAACTCCTTGAGCTTCTCCGCCCAGCCGCGCGGGATGTCTTCCGCGACGCCGCCGACCTGGAAGTAGCGCGTGTGCATGCGCTGGCCGGTGGACTGCTCGAAGAGGTCGAGGATCAGCTCGCGGTCGCGGAAGCAGTACCAGAACATCGACATCGCGCCGAGGTCCAGCGCGCTCGTCCCGAGCCACACGAGGTGGCTCATGAT
>DATLNO010000286.1:0-2223 GCA_035536715.1 Solirubrobacteraceae bacterium | reverse complement strand
CGACCCGGGTGGCAACGTCGTATCGCGAGGCGGACGGAGCGAGTCGCGCGGGGGCTGGCGTCGCGACGGGCGCACCGGCGTTGCGACACCCGGAAGCACGGCGCCGGGCAGCACGGCTCCGGGCGTTGCGGCCGGTGGCGGCGCCGTCGTCCGACCAGGCCGGCGGCGCGGCGCAGTGTCCACCGGCGGGAAGGGCTCTGGAGTTGGTACGCCGAGCGAGTCGTAGGGGGACGACATGCCCGGCATGATCGCGTACGGGCCGTGCACCGGACACTCGCTCGGCGGGTCGGTCCCAATGATGAAATACTCCTGGGCAACCAGCTCCGGCGGACAGTACGCCGTTGCCAGCATCGCGGTGCTGCGATCGATCATGCGCTCGACGATTCCTGCAGGCTGCGGCCAATCGGATGGTGCCGGGCGACGGCGATAGACTTCGCGCATGAACGCCGTCCACGCGGGAGCGGCGAGGGAGCCGCCCTGCGCATTGCTCTTGATGCGCTGTGGGCGGTCGAAGCCCATCCAGACACCGGCGACGAGATCGGGCGTGTAGCCGATAAACCAGACGTCTGTGCCGTCGTTGGTCGTGCCGGTCTTGCCGCCCGCCGGAATACGGAATCCCGCCCCGGCGACGGCGCCCGCGGCCGTGCCGCGCGTTACCGCGTCGCGCATCATGCTCACCATGAGCCACGCCTCTTCCTGCGACAGGACCGGCGTGCGGACAGCCTCGGGAGCCCAGAGCACCTCGCCCTTCGTGTTCTCCACTCGCATGATCGGCTGCGGCTCGGCACGCGTTCCGAGCGTCGCGAACGCGGTGTAGGCCGCGACGAGCTCGATCGGGTAGACCGACGCCGCACCAATGTGAATCGACGGGTAGGCGGGGATGGGGCTCGTGATGCCGAAGCGCCGCGCTTCCTCGATGACCGTCGCTTCGCCGAGCTCCATGCCGAGGCGAATCGTCGCGAGGTTGCGTGACTGGTAGAGCGCGCGCCGCATCGGGATATTCCCCTCGAATGCGCCGTCGTAGTTCTTGGGCTGCCACTGCTCGCCAGGCCGCTGCTCGAGGGACAGGGCGCTGTCCGACAACACGTACGCGGGCGACCGGCCGTTTTGCACCCCAGCCGCAAAGACGATCGGCTTGAACGCCGACCCCGGCTGTCGGAGCGCCTGCACGGCGCGGTTAAACTTCGAGTCGTCGAAGTCGCGGCCGCCGACGAGGGCACGAACCGCCCCCGTTCGCACGTCAAGCGCCACGAACGCGCCCTGTAGATAGGGCGAATGCGGGCCGACGGCGCCATCGTCGTTCCCGGCGCGTGCGACGTGGCGCTCGAACGTCACCCCCCGGTAGGGCCCTAAGCGGCCCGATTCGATCGCGCGGATCTGATTCTCCATCGCGCGCTCGGCCGCCGATTGCAGGTTGATGTCGAGCGTGGTGTAGACCTTCAGCCCCTCGCGGTACAGCTGGGCGCCGAAGCGCTCGTCCAGCTGCTGACGCACCCATTCGACGAAGTACGGCGCAATGTCCCCGGCCTCTTCTTTCGACGCGAGCTGGAGCGGGTAGGCTGACGCGAGTCTCGCGTCGGCATCGCTGATGACGCCTTGTCGGCGCATCAGCTCGATGACGGTGTTCCGGCGCTGGATCGCGCGTTCGGGGAATCGGCGCGGGTTGTACCGACTCGGCGCCTTCGGGATCCCGGCGAGCGTGGCTGCTTCGGCGACGTTGAGATCGCGCACGGACTTCCCGAAGTAGCGCTGGGACGCGGCCTCGACGCCATGCGCGCCGCTGCCGAGGTCGATCTGGTTGAGGTACAGCTCGAGAATCTTGTCCTTGGAGAAGCGCGCCTCGATGTCGCGCGCAACCTTCGCTTCCTTCAGCTTGCGCGTCAGTGTCTTCTCGCGCGAGATGCGCTCGGGAAAGACGTTTCGCGCGAGCTGCATGGTGATCGTCGAGAAGCCCTCGGCCCAGCGCATCGAGGCGACGTTCGCGCCGACCGCGCCGAAGACGCGTATCCAGTCTACGCCGGCGTGATTGTAGAAGCGCTTGTCCTCCGTCACGCGGAACGCGTCACGGACGCTCGGCGGAATCTCCTTGATGGTCACCAGCGTCCGCCGCTCGAGGCCGATCTCGGCGATGAAGCGGCCGTCGATGGCGTAGAGCTTCGACGTTTGGCCCGGGCGGTAGTCATCGAGGGCCCGCGCCGACGGGCACCGACCGGCATTGCAGAC
>DATLNO010000285.1:0-19269 GCA_035536715.1 Solirubrobacteraceae bacterium | reverse complement strand
GCCGCGCGTCGATCGGCAGGCGGGCGAAGGCCGCGGGAGCGGTCTGCGGCAGATCGGAGTAGAAGCGCATCCGGCGCGGAAAGCGCCGGCAATCGCCGGCGCCGTCGAGCAGGATCTGATCGTCGCCGAGGACCGGGCGCCCGGCAGCGAGCGCGCGCGCGCTCAACGAGCTCTTGCCCGTCCCCGAGCTGCCCATGATCACGAGCACGCCGCCCTCCTCGCCGATCGCGGCGCTGGGCAGCAGGACGTGCCCGGCGCGAGCCACTGCGACGGACAGCAGCGGTTCGACGAAGTAGCCCTGTACGAGCGAGAGGCCGAAGAACCGCGGGCGCCCGCGAAGCTCGATCCCGGCCCGCAGCGGCCCGCCCGCCGGCGCCGGCGCCGTCACCGTCCAGCGCGCGGTCTTGTGTCCGCCCTCGATGCGGACACCGTCCGACGGCGCCGCAGGCGCGAAGCGCACGTCGAGCGCGACAGCCGAACCGTCGTCGGCCACCTCGGCGCCGGCGTACTCGGCGGCGTAATGCCGCGCCGTCGTGCGATCGCCCGTCAGCCGGAGGTCGACGCCCGGCAGGAAGCGGTAGCGGGAGCAGACGTCCACGGGCATTACAGGCGGGCGAGGATCGCGTCGGCAACGCGGCAGGGATCGGTCGGAAACGGCGCGCGTACCGTGAGCACGCGCGTACCGGCGAGCCGCGCCTCGAGCAGGCTTCGCTCGCGCTCGATGACCTGCTCCATGCTCAAACCGTGCGCACGCGTCGGCAGGGAATACCGCGCGCGCTCCTGCAGGCCGAACCAGGCCCGCCGCTCGTATGCGGCCGACCGCGCGAGCCGCGTGGCCGCATGCCGCGGATCGGCATCGTCGACCGAGATCTCGTCGGACGGGCCGTTGGCGAGCATCACGATGCAACGCACGGGCATGCGACGCCCGGCATCGCTCGTCTGCCCGTAGGCCTCTCGCAGCTCGGTCGGCGTCAGAGCCGCCCGGTCGGCCAGGGCGACGGCTCGATCCATCGCCTCGGACGCGAGCCCGGCCAGGCGCCCGCCGCGACGGCGCCCCCGCAGCGGTCCCGACACGCGATCGGCGACGCCGGCGGCGGCGAACTGCGCGCGCGCCCGTCGGGTCAGCGAGGCCCGCAGCTGCGGGAGGAATGGCAACACCCAGCGGCGGATCCCGACCGTGATCGGAAACATCGACAGCGTGCCATCGGCTCCCCACACCGTCCACTTGTCCGACAGAAAGGAGGCGTCCCGCTCCATCAGGGCGAGCGCCGTCTCGGTCTTGCCGCTCTCCGACCAGCCGGCGACGACGATCGCCCGACCGTCGAGCTCGACGCTCGCAGCGTGCACCGCGACCGCTTCGCGCTGCAACAGCGCGATCTGGAGCGCGGGACGCACCGCCGTACGAAACACGCGCCAGAGCGCGAAGTCGCCGCTCAGGACGAAGCGGGCAGGCCCCTCCCCCATCACATCCGGGATCCGACACCACCCGCCCGGGCCGCGAACGTACAGCCCGGTCGCGTCGCTTCCTGTCACGAGGCCGTCTGTCGCCGGATTGGTGAGCTCGGTGATGGCCGGCGCCGGTCCGGCGTCGATGAGCACGTCGGACGGCGTGGCGCCATCCTGGCCGCGGAAGGGATCCATCTGCGCGGCGACGTAGCGTCGGGTGGCCTCGTCGACAGCGTCGGAGACACCGAGCGTGACGTGCCCTGAGAGGTCGTAGTGCTCGGCGATGATCCGGCGATCCTACTTCGGCGGTCCCGCGGCCAGACTGCCGCTGCCTGTACACCGGCGTTATCGTCGTATGGCGCATGGATGCATCGGCTACTGCCCCGTCGCGACCCGGTCGATTTCGGCCGCGGCCTCGCTGGCTCGCGCTCGGCGCGGCGGCGCTGCTCGCGGCGCTCGTCGCGCTGCTCGCAGCGACCTCCGGCCGCAGCGACGAGTCCGCCGGCGCCGAGCGGCCGACGCCGCGCAACCTGCGTGCCGCATCGACCCTGAGCGTGCAGGCGCTGACCCGCGATGGTCTCCTCGTACGACTCGTGGCCGCGAAACGCACCCGTGTCGTGCGCTTGCGCCTGATCAACAGGGAGACGGGGGTGCAGGTGTCGATCCGCCGGTTCGACATCCGCACGGGCGGGTCCGTCCGCCTGCGGTGGCGCTTCGGTCCGCGGGCCATCGCACGACTGAAGAGCGGTCGTCATCGCTTGCGGGCCGAGACCGGCCGCAGCATCAACCGTCTCGACAGGCGAACGCTGTCGCGGACGCTGGTCGTGACGGATTCGCGCTCGACAGCGCCGCTGCCCTCCCCCTCCTCGGCCGATCCGGTGATCGCGGCGGCGGGCGACATCGCATGTCCGGGGAACTGCGGTCAGGACGAAACGGCCGACCTGATCACCGACGTGATCAAGCCCGATGCGGTGCTGGGGCTCGGGGACTACCAGTACGACACCGGCACCCTGCAGCGCTTCGAGTCCTACTACACGCCCTACTGGGGGCGCTTCCGCAACCGCACCTACGCCATCAACGGCGGCAGCCACGACTTCTACGGCACGGGCGACTACCTGACCTACTTCAACGCCGAGGGGCCGGTGCAGCTCAAGCCCGAGGGCTCGTACTCCTTCGACATCGGGGCGTGGCACGTGATCGCGCTCAACTCGTACTGCTTCGAGCGCGACAGCTGCGACGAGAACACGTGGACGCAGTGGCTGCGCGAGGATCTGCGCGCGAACTCCAAGCGCTGCACGCTGGCGTACTTCCACCAGCCCTACTGGACGACTCGGTCCAACCACGACCGCAACAAGAACACGCAGCCCTGGATCCGCCTGCTGTACGAGGCCGACGCCGATGTGATCCTGCAGGCGCACAACCACGTGTACGAGCGGTTCGCTCCGCAGGACCCCGACGATCGCCGTGATGACGCGCGCGGGCTCGAGGCGTTCACCGTGGGCTCGGGAGGCCGCTCGCACTACGACTTCATTGGTGCGCCGGCGCCGAACAGCCTCGTGCGCAACGCCGACACGAACGGGGTGCTGAAGCTCGTGCTGCACCCCGGCAGCTACGACTACGCGTTCGTGCCCGAGCCTGGCGCCGGATTCGAGGACGCCGGCTCACGGCGCTGCCACTGATCGACGAGGATCTGGTTGCCGGACGTGCGGTCCGGTGATCCAGGCGTCCGGTCGCGCAACCTCGCGCCACGGATGACTCCGCATACGGTGCCCCACAGCACGAGAACCTCTTCGTGGGCCAGCATGAGATCAGCTCGCCTGAGCCCGCGCAGGAGCCGGCGCACCCGAAACGCCAGCCAGCGAGCCAGGATCAACACGGCGCGCCTGTCGCCGCGCCGCAGCCAGACGGCGCACATCACGCCGACGCCGTACCCGTAGGGGAAGCGGCGTCCAAAGCGCCCGCGGCGCGTCGTGCGCTCGTGGAACACGACCGCATCCGGGTCGTAGCGCACGCGGGCGCGAGCGCGGAGCAGGCGGTAGAACAGGTCCATGTCGACGGCCCCCAGCCCGAGCGCGCCGGGTCCCAGGCGCTCGTCGTTACCGCCGATGCGCTGCAACCAGTCAAGCCGCACGGCGAAGTTGTTGCCGCTGCCGACGTCCCAGGGTCGCGATCGAACGGAGAACTCGCGCGGCAGCGTCGACTGGCGCGTCGAGACCGGATAGAGCCCCGGGGTGTCCGGACCGAGGGGCAGCACCCTTCCGGTCAAGGCCTCGGGCGCTCCTGGCCCGCACAACGCACGCTCGAGGGTTTCCAGCCAGCGCTCGTCGACGACGCAGTCGTCGTCGGTCACCGCGACGATGGCCTCGGCGGCATGAGCGAAGGCGATGTTCTGCGAGGCCCCGAGCCCCGATCCGGCGTGCGCGACGTACCGCACCCCGGCAGCGCCGCTGACCAGCTGACGCGTGTCGTTCCCTCGGCTCTGGTCGACCACGATGATCTCGGCGGGCAGCACGGTGCCCGCGCGCAGCGACGCCAGACAGCGGGCGAGCGCCTGCGGTCTGTCACGCGTCGAGATCGCAACGCTGATCGCGGCCGTTCGTGTCATCCACGGCCGGCCCGGGATGCCACCACGGCGAAGCGCAGCGCGGTGTGCGCGAGTCCCAGGACGACTGCCGGTGACCGGCTGGCCCGGGCGGCCGCCCTGACCTGAGCCAGCGCTGTCGCCCAGTTCCCGGCGTCGATCGACCGTCGGGCGCGGCGCAGCGCCGTGGTCGCAGCCACCTCACGCGCCTGCGCGCGCGCCTGCTCGGCACGCTCGCGCGGGAGATAGGCATTGATGATGTCGATCGCGCGGAGGATGTCGCGGACATTCTGACCCGAGCGCGTCGACGACGCCGACAGCGATGCGCAGCCGACGCGGTACAGGGCCAGCGGTTGTACCTCGAACCAGGTCGGATAGTGCGCGGCGATCCGCGCCCACATCTCCCAGTCCTCGCCGTATCGACCGATCCCCGGATCGAAGCCGCCAAGCCGCTCGTAGACGTCTCGCCGCACCACCATGCACGGCGGCTGCAGCCGCTGTCCGACCGCGATCGTCTCGAGCCAGCCGTGCAGGACGCCACGCTCGGGCCGCTCGAGCGCGGAGATCGTCTGCCAGTGCCCGCACTCGTCGATGCTGATGTAGCGACAGAAGGCCGCCCCCGGGGCCGGCCGCATCGCGAAGGCCCGCTGCATCGTTCGGTAGAAGCCGTCCCGCACAGCGTCGTCGCCATGCAGCAGATGGACGAGCACTCCTCGCGAGCGCTCCAGGCACGTGGCGAAGTTCGCGACGTGGCCGACGTTGCGCGGCTGGCGGACGAAGGTGACGCGGTCGCCGGCGATCTCCCTGACGACGGCCCCTGGATCGTCCTTCGTCGAGCAGTCGTCGACGACCTCGATCTGCATCTGCTCGCGACCGGGATCCTGTGCGAGCACGCTCGTCAGGCAGCTGCGCAGATGCTCGGCGCAGTTGAACGTCGGGATCATCACCGACCACTGCGGCCGGGTGACACCGTCCGCCAACGGGAGGATCCGCGCGCGGTCGCCCGCGGCGCTCACGCCGGCCTCGACCGGGCGCGCCACCACAACGCGTACAGCAGGAGCATCCGCAGCACGGCGCGTGGCGAGCGGCTGCACCAGACGGCCGCGGCGAGGTGCTGGCGCGACAGCGGGTCGATCTGTCCGCCCGCGAGCCGCCGGCGCAGCCGCCGGTAGGCCCCCAGCACGCACTCCTCGCGTGCCTGTCGCGCGAGCTGTGGATAGCGGTCGGCGGGCAGGTAGGACTGCGCGATCGAGACGATCCGACAGCACTCGCGGATCGAGTCGGGATCGAGCACCGCATGGCTGGTGATCGACTCCCCGTGCATGCGATAGACGGCAAGCGGCTCGGGCTCGTACCAGACCGGGTAGTGCGCGGCGATGCGCAGCCACATCTCCCAGTCCTCGCTCCACCGGCGGATCCGGGGGTCGAATCCACCGAGGCGCTCGTAGACCTCGCGACGGACCGCGATCGAGGGCGGCTGCAGCCGCTGTCCGACGGCGAGCCTGTCGACCCAGCCGGTGAGCACACCGCGCTCGGGGCGCTCGAGCGGCGAGACGACGCGCCAGTTGCCGCGCTCGTCCATCAGGATCTGCCGGCAGAACGCGGCGCCGATCTCGGGACGCTGGACGAAGCCGTGCTCGAGCGCGCGGTAGAAGCCCGGGCGCACGTAGTCGTCGCCGTGCAGCAGGTGCACCAGCCGACCGCGCGAGCGCTGCAGGCACGTGTCGAAGTTGACGATGTGGCCGACGTTTCGCGCGTGGCGGAAGAACGCGACCCGCCCGCTGCCGAGCTCTGCGACGACCGCTTCGGGATCGTCGCGCGTGGAGCAGTCGTCGACGACCTCGATCTGCATCACGTCCGGGCCGGGATCTTGCTCCAGCACGCTGGCCAGGGTCACCCGCAGGTACTCGGCGCAGTTGTACGTCGGGATCATGACCGACCAGCGCGGGCGCGCCACGCCGCTCGGCAGCGCAGAGATCCGCGACGGACGCACGCGAGGCCCGACGTCGGTGGCGGCCATCAGCGGCCACCGGTCCCGGGGTGACTCGACGAGGTGTCCGGCGCCACCCCCGCAGATGGCGGTTCGCCGGTGGCTCGCCTGGATGTTGCATCGTGCGCATCCGCCACCTACGTAACGTAGCGTGCGTGGCCCGCTCCATGCCCGGCAAGTCCTCAGCCCAATTGCAAGGTGTTCCCCCGGCCAACCCAGAGCCCGCAGGCGGTCGCGCACGCAGCGATCGCCCCGTGCACGAAGCCCGCGGGCCCGGCTGGATCGTCAACCGCGCGCCGACCTCCCGTTGGCAGGGCGTTGACCTGGCGGAGGCGTGGCGCTACCGCGAGCTCGCGTTCATGCTGGCTCTGCGTACCTTCAAGCTGCGCTACCGCCAGACGTTCTTCGGCGTCGCGTGGGCCGTGCTGCAACCGCTCGTCGCGCTGGCCATCTTCGCGGTGATCTTCGGGCGCTTCGCGCGCCTGCCGGCGGACGGCATTCCGTATGCCGTCTTCGTCTTCCCCGCCCTCTGCCTGTGGACGTATGTCTCGACGGCCGTCAACGCGGCCGCCATGGAGCTCGTCGCACACCAGGAGCTCGTCACCAAGGTGTACTTCCCGCGCGTGCTCGCCCCCGTGTCAGCCCTTCTGCCCGGAATCGTCGATCTCATGATCTGCCTGTCTCTGACCGCGATCCTGATGGCGCTGACGGGCGTCGCTCCCGGGCCGGCGATCATCCTGCTGCCCGTCTGGATTTTCATGAGCTGCCTGGTCGCCTTGGGCGCCGGCCTGTGGCTCTCGGCGCTCAACGTCCGCTTCCGGGACATCCGCCAGACGCTTCCGTTCCTGCTGCAGACGTGGTTCTTCGTCTGCCCGATCGTCTACCCCAGCAGCATCATCGAGGACGACTGGCTGCGCGCCGCGTACTCGCTCAACCCGATGGTCGGCGTGATCGACGGCCTGCGCTGGTCGCTTCTGGATGCGCCCGCACCGCCGCCCACCGACGCGATCTCCGTTGCCGTCACCCTGCTGCTGCTGATCTCGGGACTCGTCTACTTCAAAGCCTCCGAGCGGCAGTTCGCCGACGTCATCTGATGGGTGAGCTGGCTGTCGACGTGATCGGTGTCGGCAAGCGCTACCGCATGGGGGCCGGGGCCGGCTACACGACGTTGCGTGAGCACCTGAGCACGCGGTTCTCGTCGCGACGGGAGGGTCGCAACGACGGCGAGCCGCGCGAGATGTGGGCGCTGGAGGATGTCAGCTTCAGCATGGAGCAGGGCGATGTCCTGGGCATCATCGGGCGAAACGGTGCCGGCAAGAGCACGTTGCTGAAGATCCTCGCCAGGATCACGGAGCCGACCGTGGGAGCCGCCCACATCCATGGCAGGCTCGCCTCCCTACTGGAGGTCGGAACCGGATTTCACGAGGATCTGACCGGAAGGGAGAACGTGTTCCTCAACGGCGTCGTGCTCGGGATGAGCCGTCGCGAGATCCAGCGCCGGTTCGACGAGATCGTCGAGTTCTCGGGCGTGAGCCGGTTCCTCGACTCTCCCATCAAGCGCTACTCGTCGGGTATGAAGCTGCGCCTCGCGTTCGCGGTCGCCGCGCACCTGGATACCGAGATCGTCGTCGTCGACGAGGTGCTCGCGGTCGGCGACAGCGAGTTCCAGCGCCGTTGCCTCGGCAAGATGTCCGACCTGCGTCGCTCGGGTCGCACGGTGCTCTTCGTCTCCCACGACCTTGGCACCGTCGCCCAGCTGTGCCCGCGCACGATCTGGCTGGCGTCGGGAAGGATCCACGAGGACGGCCCGACGGAGCAGGTCATCCGCTCCTATCAGCAGTCCTTCGGCTCGGTGGGGATCGGCGCGCGGCTGGCACGCGGCGCCGACGGACCGGTGCGGCTCGACTCGGCGCGGCTCGTGGCGCCCGACGGCGCCGCGCTCGAGCAGCTGCGCCGGGGCAACCCCTTCGCGATCGAGGTCTGCTGGACCAATCGCGAGTCGCTGCCGGGGCTCGACGCGGGCATCTACGTCGAGGACGCGCGCGGCGTACGGGCCCTCGACGAAGGGCTCAGCGAGTCCCTGGATCTGGAGGCGGACCTGAGCGCGCCGGGCGGGCACCGATTGCTCTTGGACGTACAAGTACCGCTCGCGGCGAAGGAGTACATCGTCGGTCTCTGGCTGGGCACGAGCTTGGAGGATTTCCTGAACGAGCCGGTCCTGCGCTTCGAGATCGAGCCTGCGCTGGAGGACAGCCGGGACGCGATCGTCAAGTCGCGCGTTCTTCACGGGACGGGACGCTGGCGGGTGATGTCGCCGTGACGGCACGCCGTGTCCGATGACCGATGACAGGCGCGATGGCGCCACGACGCCCGGCATCTCGGCGTGCGTGGTCTGTCGCAACGAGGCAGACCGCATCCGTCCCTGTCTCGCATCGCTGGACTGGGTCGACGAGATCGTCGTCATGGACCTCCAGAGCAGCGATGAGTCGGCGCGGATCGCGAGGGCGCACGGCGCCACGGTGATCCGGCGCGAGCCCCTGCCAATCGTCGAGCCACTGCGCAACGAGATCGCGGCGCACGCACGACATGAATGGATCCTCGCGCTGGACCCTGACGAGCGGGTGACACCAGGCCTCGCGCACGAGCTGCGGCGACTGGCGGCTCGCGACGACATCGACGCGGTGGTCGTCCCGCGAATGAACGTCGATCTGGGACATGCCCCCAGCAGCCCGGTTCAGCGTTACGAGGGCCAGCTACGGATGTACCGTCGCGACCGGGTCGACTGGCCGCTGTTTCCCAACACCCTGCCCGTCGTCGCCGCCGATCGCGTATACCGGCTCGCCGAGGACGATCGCCTCGTTCTCGTGCATGAGCGCAACCGTACGCTGCCCGAGGCACTCGAGCGCGCGATGCGCTACGCCCCGGCCGAGGCGACGGCCATGATCGAATCCGGCCAGGTGTTCTCGGCGGCCAGCATGGGTCGGGTCCTGCTGAACGCGATCGATCGCCAGTTCATCGAGGCTCGCGCCTGGAACGACGGCGTTCCCGGCATCTTCCGGGCGGCGATTCTCGTCAACTACAAGCTGTCGGTCTGGATCGCCTTCTGGCAGGCGTCCGGGGCGAAGCGAACGCAATCGGACGATCGCGTGGTGCTGATCGCTGGCAGGACCGCGGAGGTCGTCTGGCGGGCGGCTCGACTGCTCTCCAGATGCGTGCGCTCAGGGGCCGGGCTGGGGCGCCACGACGCCAGGACCGCGTCGCAGCCAGGTGAAGATCTGTTTCCCGCGCACCCGCAGATGCGCGGGCCAGGGCCGCGTGTGAGCATCGTCATCACGAACCACAACTATGGCCGCTTCCTGACCGCTGCGATCTCCAGCGCACTCGCACAAGAGGGCGTCGATCTCGAGGTCATCGTCGTCGACGACGGCTCGACCGACGATTCGCGCGCGATCATCGACCGCTACGGGGGCCAGGTGTGCCCGCTACTGCAGGAGAACCGTGGCCAGAAGGCGGCGTTCAACGCAGCGATGGAGATCGTCAGCGGCGACGTCGTGCTGTTTCTCGACGCCGATGACGAGCTGAAGCCCGGCACCGCGGTCGCGGTCGCCGACGCCTTCGCCGCCACCCCTGGTGCGTCGCGCGTGGTGTTCCGCCTCGCGGTGGTCGACGAGACCGGCCGCCCCAACGGTTCGATCGTGCCCTCCGCGGGAGTCGCCCTCCCGCACGGCGACGTGCGGCGCGCGGTGTTGGCCTTTGCCGACGACCTGGCATGGCCGCCGACGTCGGGCAACGCGTTCGCGGCGTGGGCGCTGCGCCGGGTGATGCCGCTGCCCGTCGATGACGACCCGATCGGCGCCGACGCGTGGCTGCATCCGCTGATCCCGCTGCTCGGGCTGGTCGTCGCCCTCGAGCGCGTCGGCGGCAACTACCGCGTGCACGGCGCCAACGCACACACGCGCGAGCGACTCGACGTCGGCAGGTCTCGCCAGGTCCTGCGCTGGGCGAGCGGCGTGCACGCGCAACTGGATCGGCTGGCGCGCGAGCTCGGCCACGGCTCGGCCCGGCCGCGGTCGGTGACGCTCGCGGCGCACCGGATGGTCTCCCTGCGGATCGGCGGGCCGGGCCATCCGATCGCAGGCGATACGCGCGCGAGCGCGCTCGGCGCGGGCCTGCGCGCCGCGGCCGGGCGAACCGACGTGCCGGTCCTGCGGCGGTGCGGCTATGGAATGTGGTTCGTGGCGGCTGCCGTCACACCGCCGCCGATCGTGCGGGCGCTGGCGCAGGCCGCGTTTCAGTCCGTGCGCGGCGATCGCGTCATCGGCCGGCTGATGAGACGGTGACCGGGCGCGAGACCTCGCCGCTTGGCGTGGCGGTGGTGAGCTTCAACACGCGCGAGATCCTGCAGCGCTGCCTGGCAAGCGTCGTCGCGGCGCGACCGTGCGAAGCGGTGGTCGTCGACAACGGCTCGACGGACGGAAGCGTCGAGCTCGTCCGACACACGTTCCCGAGCGTTCGGCTGATCGTCAACGAGTGCAACGTCGGCTATGGCGCCGCCGCCAACCAGGCGCTCGTGAGCGCGGCGGCCTCCGCGGTGCTGCTGCTCAACAGCGATACGGTGCTGGCCCCCACGGCGCTCTCGGCACTCGAGGCCTACCTCTCTGCGCACCCGCGCGCCGCCGTCGTGGGGCCCCGGCTGGCGAATGTCGACGGCAGCCTCCAGCGCTCGACGTATCCGTTCCCGTCGGCGGGCGACGCGCTGCTGGGGGAGTCGGGGCTGCACCTGCTCGTGCGGCGCGTGCCGGTGCTGCGGGAGCGCCTATTGCGGACGTGGAGCCACGACGTGGCCCGGCCGGTGCCCTGGGTCCTGGGTGCCGCATTGGCCATCCGGCGCGAGCCGTTCGAGGCCGTCGGCGGGTTCGACGAGGCGTTCTTCATGTACGGCGAAGAGGTCGACCTCTGCCGGCGCCTGCGCGAAGCGGGCTTCGAGACGCATTTTGCTCCGGTCACCACCGTCCTTCACCTGGGCGGCGCGAGCACCGCCATCGCGGGACGGGACGTGCGGCGCGAGTTCCTCGTGAGCGAGCGTCGCTACATGCTGCGCCACGAGTCTCGCCGCGCGGCCAGGCGCCTGCTGGCGGTGATGCACGCGATCGTGCGCGCGCGGCTTGCCCGCGAGCGGTTGCGCCGATGGATCGCGGGGGGCCGACCGGACCTGGACCGTGCCATCGCGGGCTGGGAGGCCCTGCTCGCCGAGCGCGGGTTGTGGCGGCCGTGAGGCGACGCATCCTGCTGCTGAGCCCGTTCGCTGCGGTCCGCGATGCCGGCCACGGCGGCGGGCGGGCGATCCACGGTCTCGCGGGCGAGCTCACGCGGCGCCACGATGTCGTGCTGCTTCATCTCGAGCCCGGCGCGAACGTGGATCCTGAGCTTGCCGGCCGCTGCGTGGAGGTGCATTCGCTGAAGCCCGCGCAGAGCGGCGCCTGGTCGCGCCGCGCGCGGGGCGCTCTCGCGCTCGCGCGGGGACGGTCGCTGTGGGCGGCCGAGATCGGCGTCGCGAGCCTGCAGCGGCGTGTTCGCGACCTTGCCGACGCCTTCAGGCCGGACGTCATCCAGGTCGAGCACGGGATCCTCGGCGACGCGCTCGGCGCCGCCGGCCAGGGGCGACTGCGCGTCCTGACGGTCCACGATCCGGCGCTCAGCCAGCGGGAGAGCCTCGCGCTGCGGCGTGAGGGACTACCGTTGGCCCACCGGCTCGATGCGGCCGTGTCGTTGCGTCAGGAGCGCCGCGTGCTTGCGCTGGCCGACGCTGTCGTGGTCTTCAGCGAACGCGACCGGATGTTGCTGGCGCCGGCCACGCCGCCGTCCACGCAGCTGGTGACGATCGCGCTGGGATGGGACGTGCCGGCTGCCGGCCTGGACCCGGTCGGGGTCCAGCCCGCCACCCTCGTCTTCGTCGGCAGCTTCGTGCACCCGCCCAACGTCGAGGCGGCGGTCACCCTGGCGCAGCGGATCCTTCCGCGCGTGCGGGTCAAGCATCCCCACGCGCGGTTGGACATCGTCGGAACCTCTCCTCCGGCCGAGGTCCGTGCGCTGGCGTGCGAGTTCCTCGAGGTGCACGGCTCGGTCTCCAGCGTCACGCCCTATCTGGATCGCGCCGCCGTCGTCGTGGCGCCGATGGCGATCGGGGGCGGCATGCGCGTGAAGGTGCTCGAAGCTCTCGCCGCCGGCAAGGCCGTCGTCGCGAGCTCGCGCGCGGTCGAGGGGCTGACGGCTCGATCGGGCCGCGAGCTGCTCGTCGCCGACGGCGACGCCGACACGGCGGCGGCGATCACGCGCCTGCTCGCCGACGAGCAGCTGCGCCGGCGGCTGGCTGCCGGCGCCAGGACCTGGGCGCTGCGAGAGCTGGCCTGGTCGACCATGGCCGACCGCTACGACGAGCTCTACGCGCGGCTGGGCGCGACGCGGTAGGCGCCGCCCCTGCATCCTGCGGTCGGCGGTCAGCGATGAGCGGCCAGCCGCGACGGCGCTCAGGCGGCGAGAGCCCTCGCGAGCGCGAGGGCGAAGCGGCCGACCGTTGCCGTGTCGGGATACAGGCGACCGATGAGATGGGCGTCCGTGTTCTCCGTGAAGACCTTGCCGGCCGTCGTGTAGGCGGCCACGAAGCCTGCCTGACGGGCAGCGCGAGCCTCGCGCACCCCGGCCTTGCCATGCGGATATGCGAGGGTAGCGATGGCCCCGGCGCCGAGGTCCTGGCGCCCGTCGTCGAGCGCCACGCGCAAAGCATCGTCGTCGAGCGTGGTGAGCAGGTCGTGGCGACGCGTGTGGAAGCCGATCTCCCAGCCGGCGGCCGCGAGATCGATCCGCCCTTGCGCCGAGAGCAGCGGCGGCGGCGTCCCGATGGCGCGCTCGAGCCGCGCGACGAGCTCGTCGCGCTGCGCCGGCGCCAGCTTCTCGATCGCCCCGCCAAGCGCTGCGATCGCACCGGGATCGCGCTGCAGGGCCGCCTCGACGAGCGCGGCGGGTAGCGGCGCGAGCGCTTGCGCGTCGATCGCCCTCGTGTCGACGGCGACCTGCAGCAGCTGCCACCAGAACGGGCTGTGCGCGCCGCAGAGAAAGACCGTCGCGACTGCCCCGTGGCGCCTGAGGATCGGCGCGGCGAGCTCGTGGTGTGAGGGAAGGTCGTCGTCGAAGGTCACGGCGACCGGCAACGGCTGTCGCGGGCGGCGCGCGCTCGCGGCCTGCGGCAGCTCGCCGGCTCGCACGAGCCGGTAGCGAACCGCGAGGTAGCCGACCATGGCGTCGAGCCGAGCGGCGGCGAGCGGCGGGTCCAGCTGCACCCGCGCGTCGCCGCCGGATGGCGCGACGGCGTGGAACACGAGTGCGACTCCACGCACGAGCGTGGAACGTCGTACGCGGGTCTCCAGACGCCATGCCTCCGCGAGGCGAACGCGCTCGAGCATCGGCTCGGGAAGCTGCGCTGCGCGACGCCGCGCGGCTGTTCGGGCCCAGCTGATCCGGTCCTCGACGCGCTCGCGCATCACGGCAGGATAGAGGTCTCGATGCTCGCGCCGGTTGGGCGGATGGCGTCGCAGAGGAGCGCTACAGTGCCTGCCGTTGCTGCCAGTCTCGATCGTCATACCGACCCGTGATCGTCCCGAGCTGTTGCAACAGACCGTGCAGTCGGTCTTGGCTGGAGACAGCCTGCCGGCCGAGCTGATCGTGGCCGATCAGAGCACTGGACCGCGAGCGACGCTGCCCCGCAGCGACGAGGTCGACATCCGTCACCTGGATCTGTCCTCAGCCGGATTGAGCCGCGCGCGCAACAGCGGGATCGCGGCCGCCAGGTACGACGTGCTCGTCCTGATCGACGACGACGTCCGTGTCCAGTGCGACTGGCTGCGCTGTCTGGTCGAGGCGCTCTTGGCCGCGCCGGCGCGTGCCGCCGTCACCGGCACGGTTGCGCCACCGAAGACGAATGGGTTCGTTCCGTCGACGACGACCGGCACGAAGCCCGAGACGTACTCCGGACGACTGTTCGCCGACGTCCTGTTCAGCGCAAACATGGCGATTCGCCGTCCTGCGTTCGAAGAGATCGGTCCCTTCGACGAGCGGCTCGGCCCCGGTGCCGAGTTCCCGTCTGCGGAGGACAACGACTTCGGGTACCGGCTGCTCGAGGCAGGCTGTGAGATCTTGTTCGTCCCGCAGGCGGTCCTGCACCACTACGGGGTCCGGCACGGTCGCGCGCTGATCGCCCTGGACTGGGCCTACGGCCGCGGACAGGGAGCCTTCTACGCGAAGCACATGAGCTTGTCGGACCGCCACATGCTCCGGCGATTTCGCGGCGACGCCGGCTTTCGGCTGCGACGCATGTCGCCGACGATCCGCAATCTCCGACGGGCGCTGCGAGAGGGGCTCTATCTCGTCGGCCTCGTCAGCGGCGCGCTCGGCTGGTGGCGGCACTCGGCCCTGCGGGCCGTCAGGCGGGCGCAGGGCAGCGCACGACGCTGACGGCGGCTTGCACAGCCCCCCCTGCCTAGGGTCGCCTGACGGCTCTGATCGCGATCAGCATCTCGTAGTCGGGATCGCGCGCGTCGAGCTCCTCGGGCCGCAGTTCCTCGGCGGCGAGGCCGTGCAGGAACGCGACTGACGCGAGGACGTTGCCGAAGGCCTCGACGCGAACGTCCTCGGCCGGGAACGCCGACTCGAACAGCCGCCGTGCCGACAGCGTCGTGAAGCGCCAGTAGTCACCCCACAGGTCGCGATCGGGTCGGCAGGTCTGCGTGATCCCGGCGACCGTCACGAGCGCGACGCCCCCGGGCTTCAGCACGCGGTGCAACGTGCGCACCGCTGCCTGCACGTCGTAGATGACGTGCAGCGTCTCCGTGCAGATGACGCAGTCGAAGCGTTCGCTGGCAAGGCTCTCGCCGGTGGCGAGGTCGCCGACGATCGTCGCGAGCGGATTGGACGCGTCCGCGTGCAGGATGTCGAGCGAACGCACGGCCGAACGAGCATCGCCTCCCCATCCGCCGAACCGGCGCGCATACTCGTCGCCCCCGACCTCCAGCACGGATCCCGCGATGTCTCCCATCCCGTACCCGGCGGCGCCCGCGTGCCGGCGTAGAAACGCCTCGATGTAGTAGCGGTCGACAGGCTGGCCGCGGTCGAAGCCGAACGAACGGCTGACCGGGGTGAGCCGCCTGAGCTGGCCGAAGCGCACCTGGCCGACGGCCGGGGGCGCGCCGAGCAGGTGCGTGCGCAACCGTCCGCGCACCTCGGCGCCCAGCCGCCGCGCGGCGCGACGGCGAAGCTCAGCCATGCTCAGTGCATGCCGCGGCGTCCACGTAATGCGACAGCCATGCGACCGCGCCATCGTCGAGGACCGCATGGCGCCGGGAGCTGCGCACGATCGTGCCCGGCCGCGTGGTCGCCGTCGCGAACAGCAGCTCGCGCGCACGCTTGAGTTCGCCGAGGCTGCGACAGTGCACGGCGCCGACCGCCTGCGTGCGGGCCGCGCTGACGCGCCGGCCCGCGAGCAACTGGCCCTCGACGAGCCAGCGGTAGATCTCGAGCCGGGCCGGCGATCTCACGCTGCCATGTCGATGCTTGCGGTCCAGTGCTCGCAGCTCGCGATGCACGCCCCCGACCGACGAACGCATGTTGCCCGCGTGCAGGCGATATCCGACGTGCGGCTGATCGCACGCCGCGGCGGGTCCGCCGCCGGCGAGCCGGATCCACATGTCCCAGTCGGCCAGGTGCGACAGCCTCGTGTCGAAGCCGCCCACCTCGTCGAGGGCGGCTGCCCGGACGATGACGTTCGACGCCCCGGCGGGGACGCAGTTCAGCGAGCGCAGCGACTCGCGCAGCGTGCGGGGGTCGGGCGCCGGCAGGAACTTGAGCGCGCCGGCATCGCGGCCGAACCGGACGGCGGCCGAGTAGGCGAACGTCGCGCCGGCCGCCTCGGCCGCATCGAGCTGGGCGCGCAGCTTGCTCGGCGCCCAGAGGTCGTCGTCGTCGAGGAAGGCGACCCACGCTCCCCGCGCCGCACCGATACCGACATTGCGCGCTGCCGCGAGGCCTCGGCACACGTCAGGGCGCACGACCCGCAGGCGCGGGTCCTCCCAGGGCGCCCCCGCGCTGGGCGCAGGCGTCGAACTGTCGTCCACGATGATGACCTCGAGCACGACATCCTGCTGTTCGATCACGCTCGTGAGCGTCGTGGCCAGCAGCGCGTACCGATCTCGCGTCGGTATGACGACCGACACGTCGGGTTGCCGCGCACCGTCCAGGGCGCTCGAGGAGGCCATCGGCCACAGTCTGACGAAATCGATATCTTCGCTCTGGATTGCGGCGCGGGAAGCGTCGGCCTGCACCCATTCCATCACGGATGAGCGATCACGCCACTGCGGCCCCGCCGCCTCCTCGCAGGCGCCTTGCTGTTGCTCTGCGCGGTCGGCGCCACACGCGCTGCCGCGGCGGCGTCAGATACAAGGCGCTGCGTCCCGGTCGCCCCGTGTTCACCATGCGCGCCGGCACCCAATCGGACGTCCGTCGTGCGCCGCAAGTGGATCGTCCTGGCCGCGCGAGACGCGGGCCCTCAGTCGGCCGGTGCGGATGTACGTCGACTACCTGCACAGCTACGAGTAGTGTCCACGACGCTCTCGTACGCCCGTTCGAAGCGCGGAACGATCTCGTCGGCACAGTAGGCGTGCGATCGCAGCAGGGCGTTGGCCGCCATCGTCTCGCGCAGCGCGCCGTCGCCGACGATCGCGTCGAGTGCCGAGGCCAGCGCGCCGGCGTCGCCGGGCTCCACGAGCAGCCCCTCGCGATGATCGCGCACGATCTCCGGGATCCCGCCGATCGCCGATGCGACGACGGGCCGCCCGCCCGCCAGCGCCTCCGCCACGACAAGTCCGAAGGGCTCGGGCCAGACCGACGGCGCGACGAGCGCGAGGCAGCGGCGCATGGCCGCACGCACGGCGGCGTTGGGCCAGTCGCGCAGCAGCGTCACGCCGGGCGGCAGCTCGCGCGGGGTGTCGGGCCACACCTTGCCGAGGAGGACGAGCTCGGGAGGCTGCGCCAACCGCTCGTAGGCGTTCAGCAGCACGTGCACGCCCTTGTCGCGGCGCACGTCGCCGACGAACAGCAAAAACGGCTTCTGCGGTAGCCGGCGCAGCAGCGACTCGTGCCCGCCGCCGTCCGGCGCCGCCGCGACGAGGTTGGGCACGACGACCCACGGCCTGCCCGAGGTCGTCAGGCCATTGCCCTCGGCGGTCGCAGCGCTGACGGGGACGAACAGGTCGACCAGCGCCGCCTCGGCGGGGGCGGACGCACGCTGACCGGCGACGACGACCGTGCCCTTCGCCGCGCCGTAGTGGCGCCCGGCGCAGACCAGGCACTTGCCGAGCGCCGGCCCGTCGCAGGCCCGGCCGTAGCGCATCAGGCTCTTCTTCGGGCACGACAACGTGAAGTAGTGCAGGCTCATGACGAGCCGCGGGCCGTCGCGCCGCTTGAGCGGCAGAAACGAGCGCGCGAGCCAGTCGTGGCCGTGCACGACGTCCGGCCGCTCGCGATCCAGGACCCGCCGCAGACCGGCGACCGCGCCGGGGTCGGGTGTCGGCGGTGCCCAGGGACGCGCGCTGGCCTCGAACAGCCGGTCGACGCGCTGGGTCGTCGAGCGGATCCGGTGGACGCGGACACCGGCGTCGTCCTCCTCCGCAGCGAGGCCCGCGGCTCCCAGCGTGGCGACGCTGACGTCGTGGCCGCGGGTCACGAGCTCGCGCGACAGGCTGCCGACCAGCACCTCGACGCCGCCCACGAACGGCGCGTAGAAGTCCGAGATCATCAGGATCCTCATGTGCGATCGCCGGCTGCGCTGCCGGGCCATCGCAGCCGCGCCGTCGCAACAGCCTGCACGACCGCGAGAAACGGGCCGTCGCGCTGCCCGCGATCGAGCTCGTTGCAGGCATGGTGCAGCCAGCACGCATGGAAGGCGAGCAGCGCCTCGTCGGCCGTGAGCGCAAGTTCGCGCGCGCGCTCGTCGGGGGCGCCCGCCAGCGCCGCGGGAGCGGCTTGCCCGCCCTGCACGAGCGCCGTCACGGCCTGCGCGTGGGTGAGCGTCCCGCCGCGCGCGACACCGTCGGCGAGCACGTACCAGAGGTCGACGAGCGGTGGCATGGCAGCACACGCGCTCTCCCAATCCACGATGCCGATCGCGCCACCATCGAGCAGCACGATGTTGGACATCGTCAGGTCGTTGTGCGCCGGCGCAAGGACGATCGAGCAACCCTCGAGCCGAGCCGCGAGCGACCCCAGCGCGGCGGCGTACTCGGACATGTGCCCGCCGCCACCGGCCGCCTCGACGCGCGCAGCCGGCTCCAGCAGGAGTCGGTGCAGCACCTGTGGGCCGGCGGCGACGGTCGCTGCAGTCGCACCGGCCCAACGACACAGCCAGCCGGATGCCGCGACCATGGTCGCTGTCGCGCGCGCAGGATCGCGCGCGATCACGGCGCTCGCCGTGGGGCCCGCGAGCGCCGTGGTGGCCAGCAGGCCCGGCGCATCCGACAGGACGACCGGTACTACGACGCCGGCCCGCCGCGCACTGTCGCCCAGCCCGGCGAGCGCCGCGCTCTCGCGCTCGACGCGCTCGCAGCCGGCGGCGCCGAGCGCGACCTTCGCGACCAGATCCGGTGCGCGACGACCGGTCCTGGCAAACCGCAGCACGACCGCAACCGGCGAGTCCGCGCGCGGTCCCGTCGCCGCCGCCGCCGCGCACCCTGCGCAATCGCCGCCAAGTGCTGCAAGCCAGCGCAGCGGGTCCGCCGCCGGCGCTCGCACGGCGATCAGCGCGCAGCCCGGCGCGGCGCTGCGGGCGAGCGCCCGGCCCGGGCGCGAGCGGGCGAGCGCCGCGACGCAACCGGCCACTGCGGGATGAAGCCCGAGATGACGGGCGCTCGCATCGCGCAGCGCCGCCGAGTGCAAGGAGACGACGTGCATGCAGTGCGGTCCCGGCGGAACGGTGAGCAGGCCTCCGCGCGGCTCGAGCCCGGTGCGGCGCATGAGGCGATCGGCGATCACGCGCCAGCGCGGCGACACAAGGACGCAGAGCAGGCCCTCTGAGCGCAGGCTATGCGCCGCCCGTCCGATCGCCTGCTGCAGCCAGGCGCGGCTGCACTCGGCGCGCAGCGGCGCCACCAGGGCGAAGTCGACGCCCTCTGCGTGATCGCCGTCATCCGACGGGGGCGCGGCGCCCCCC
>DATLNO010000284.1:0-2230 GCA_035536715.1 Solirubrobacteraceae bacterium | reverse complement strand
CGCTCGATGCTCCTGCGCTCGGTCACGTCCTGCACCGTCCCGACGTACTGGCCTGAGGACTCGCGTCGGCCGAGCCCGTGCAGCGAGCGCAGCTCACCGGTGCCCGCGACGATCCGGTACTCGATCTCGAAGGATTCGCCGGCGCCGAACGCCTGGGCGTAGCCCGCTGCGACGCGGTCACGATCATCCGGGTGCAGGTAGGCGAACAGGTCCTCTGCGGTGGCAGGACCTTCGACGGGGTCACGGCCGAACATGCGATACATCTCATCCGACCACCCGGCGACATCGGTCTCAGGGTCCCAGGACCACGAGCCGGTCCGTGCGATCGCCTGCGCCTCGGCAAGCGCCTGGCGCTTCTGATCGAGCTCGCGCTCGACGCGCTTGAGTTCGGTGATGTCGACCGCGAACGAGCCGAGCCCGGTAACCGTGCCGTCTGCGTCGCAGACCGGGTAACGGACGACATGAAAGTCCCCGGTCGTCCCGTCGCCCAGCGGCACCCTCATCTCCTCGGCCAGCGGTGCACCCGACGCCAGCAGCTGCGCGTCCTGTGCGCGGACCGCGTCGGCGAGCTCGGGAAAGAGATCTTCGGCGCGACGGCCGAGCATCTGCTCGGGCTTCCGACCCAGGCTGCGGGCGACGTACGTGTTGACTTTCTCATAGCGGCCGTCGATGTCGCGCAGCGCCATTCCTGCGGGGATGTGCTCGAAGATCGCCTGCAGCCGTGCCTCGCTGCCGGCCAGCGCACGCTGCGCTTCCCGGGAGCCGGTGATGTCCTCGATCTGAGAGATGAAATGCGCCGGCGCGCCCGACGCGTCGTGGACGAGCGTGACCGACAGCTTGATCCAGATGACCTCACCAGAGCGGTGGAAGTAGCGCTTCTGCATCTGATAGCCGTCGGTGTCGCCGCGCACCAGCGCGGCGAGATGCGTGAGATCGGCATCGAGATCATCGGGATGCGTGATGTCCTGAAACGTGCGTGCGAGCAACTCGGCCTCGCTCCAACCGACGATCTGACACAACGCGCGGTTGACCTTCAACCACGACCCGTCCAAGCCCACGAGGGCCATCCCGATCGGCGCGTCCGCGAACGCCGTCTCAAACAGCACGTGGGCGGCGTGCCGGGCCTGCTCAGCGGCCCGACGCTCGGTGAGGTCGCGTGTGATCTTGCTGTAGCCACGCAGCGTGCCTTCCGCGTCGCGCAGCGCAGTGATCACCACGTTGGCCCAGAACCGCTTGCCGTCCCTGGTCACGCGCCAGCCCTCGTCCTCCAAACGGCCCTCGGCTGCGGCGATCTGAAGCTGCCTCTGAGGCTTGCCGGCGGCGACGTCCTCCCGCGGGTAGAGCACCGAGAAGTGCCGGCCGATGATCTCCTCGGCCTCATAGCCCTTGACCCGCTGCGCTCCGGCGTTCCAGGTCGCGACGCGGCCCTCGGTGTCCAGCATGAAGATCGCGTAGTCCTTGACGTTCTCCACCATCAGGCGCAAGCGCTCCTCGCTCGTCGCCACGGCCTCCTCAGACGCCTTGCGCGCGCTGATATCGCGCAGGAACGCGTTGATCGTCGTCTCCCCAGCGCTCGCGACTGCGGCGATCGTCAGCTCGACAGGGATCAGACGGCCGTCTTTGCGCAGCGCCTGGACCTCGATCGGCCGGTTGAGCACGCGGGCTTCACCGGTCTTCAGGTAGCGCGCCATTCCACGCTCGTGATCGTCGCGTGTCTGCGGCGCGATGATGAGCTCGGCGACGGTACGCCCGAGCGCCTCTCGGCGCGACCAGCCGAACATGGCGACGGCCTGGACGTTCCACTCGATGATCCGCCCGTCGCTATCCATCGAGACGAAGGCATCGGGCGCGTGGTCAAGGATCTGGCGCGTCTGGCGCTCGGTCGCCTCGAGCTCCCGGGTCGCCGCGTCGCGTTCGAGGACGACCGCGGCCAGTCGAGCCGCGTGTTGCAGCAGCGCCAAATCCTGCGGCAGTGGCGCCCAGGGCAGATCGCTGCACAGCGCGAACGTCCCGTGCGACACCCCGTCGGTTGCGACGATCGGCACGTCCAAGCTCGTTGCGCTTTCCAGGACTCCGGACTGCTCGGCCCCTCAGCATCGGCGGGTCCGTGCACGACCCGCCGATCCCGTCGGGCGGCTGATGTTCAACGTGCTGGCGATGGTCGCCGAGCATCGAGCCGTCGCGGCGGACAAACCAGTCGTCGTCGACCTGCACCGCCTCGCCCGTCTGG
>DATLNO010000283.1:0-17347 GCA_035536715.1 Solirubrobacteraceae bacterium | reverse complement strand
GGCGCGCGTGAACGAGACGTTGGCTCCCGAGGGCCTCTCCTACGAGAAGGGGCTCACCAACAAGAATCTGCTCTGGCTGGTCGTCGAGGAGATCGGCCTCGACGCGCTGCGCGCGAAGGTCAAGCGGCCGCTCACGAACCTCAAGGTCGGGCCCTTCTACGGCTGTTACATCATCCGGCCCCGCGACCGGATCGGCATCTCCGACGAGCGCCCGCGGGATACCTACCTGGCCCAGGTGATCGAGGCCCTCGGCGGCACCGTGATCGAGTACGCGGGCGCGCAGAAGTGCTGTGGCTTCCCGATCATCACGATGAACAAGGGCGCCTCGTTGAAGCAGGCGGGGCGGCACATCGGTGACGCCGTCGACGCGGGCGCCGACTGCCTCGTGACGCCGTGCCCGCTGTGCCACCTGAACCTCGATCTGCAGCAGCCGCTGGCGGCGCGCGCGGTCGGCCGCGACCTCGCTATGCCGGTGCTGCACCTTCCCCAGCTCGTCGGGCTCGCGCTCGGCCTGCCGCCCGATCAGCTCGGCATGCAGCGTCACGTCGTCAAGCCGACCGCGGTGATCGATTGGACGACCGCCGTCGTGGGCGAGTGGGGTTCGGGATGAACCCACCGGGTCGGAAGTGCGACCGCCGCTAGCGGGTAAGCGGGACGCGGCACGCCGCCTGGCGGCGCAGGTCCGGTTGCGGCTGGCGCCGGCTGAGCGCGCCGTGCCGGCCGTGGTGCAGACACCGATCGATCCTTCGGTCACGCCGCGTGACGCGGGACCAGAGGTCCTTCCCGAGGTCGTGACCCCCGCTGACCCCGCGACATCTCCCGAGGACGCTGCGGCGCGGATCGACGCTGCGCGCGCGCGACTGCGCGCGTCGATTCAGGCGCCCGACGACCCCGGCGTCTGACGCGAAAAAGGGGGCCCGTAGGCCCCCTCGTCCGACCCCTGGCGCCGCCCCCGCGGATACCCTCTCGCCCCTTGCCTGGCCCTTGCTGCTCTCTGCCCTGTGTTGCCCTCCCAACGCGTCTTTCACTGCCTGCAGCATGATCGGCCATAACGCAGAGCGGATCATCCCCCGCGCCGGGTGATCTTCGGGTGAGATGCCCTCACCCTCCGGCCATGTTGTGCCGATAGGCCGCATATGGACGTCAACCCCCAGGTGACAGTCCTCCTCGCACGATTCGAGGACTTGGTCAGCACCGGCCTGCGCAGCCTGATCGGCGGCGACGCCCACATGCGGATCGTCGCCCACGACGTGCACTGCGAAAGGCTCGACCCCGTCATCGCCGAGCACGAGCCGCGCGTGGCGATCCTGAACTTCGGCGCGCTGCGCGCCCCTGCCGCGATCCGGCGCTTGAGCGACGACCATCCCGGGACGCGCCTGATCGTGCTCGCCAACAACCCGACTCCCGGCGAATGCGCGCAACTGCTCGCGCTCGGCGCCACCGCATGCCTCGGCAAGGACGTCGAGGGACGCGACGTGCTCAACACGATCCACCTCGCCTCCCGCGGCCTGCACGTGCTGCCGCACGCGACCCAGGCGACCACGACGACCCCCTTGCTCCCCGACGTCCTGACGCCCCGCGAGGCCGACGTCCTCGATCAGCTGCAGCGCGGACGCTCCAACGGCGAGATCGCCCTCGCGCTGTCGGTCAGCGTCGAGACCGTCCGCACCCACGCGCGCAGCGTCTTTCGCAAGCTCGGCGTCAAGGGCCGGCGCGAGCTGGCCACGCTGTCGTCGCACTGGCGCTGAGCGCCTCGGCGACGCGCGCTACCAGCGCGTGGGACTGCTTCGTGAGCTCGGTCCACGTCGAGCGCAGCACGAGATGGCGCCCGCGGGTGAGATCGGACGTCTTGCGGCGGTCGCGCTCGAACGCGGCCCGGGTGGCGTGGAAACCGTAGGAGTCGAACTCGAGGATTACGTGCTCACGCTCCCAGAACGCGTCAACCTCCCAGCCCTCGACCTTCACGTTGAAAACCGGCTCGGGCAGGCGGGCGGCGCGCACGAGCGCCACGAGTTTGCGCTCGGCGCGAGAGCGGGTGAACGCCGGCTCCTCGGCGAGCGCGCGCAGCGCGGCCGCACCCGGGCGCCGGGGCGAGCGCTCGATCGCGGCGAGGATCTGCGCCTTCGTCACGAGCCGGTCGACCTGCGCATGCTCGACGGCGTTCGCAAGCTCACGCGGCGTGAGCTCGGAGGCGACCTCGAGCAGGGCCCGGGCCGGCGAGGTGACGGGGATGCCGCGGAGCGTTCGCCAGTCGGCGGGATAGAGGACGCGTGTCGTATGCGGGCGAACGCCTCGTGGCGCGACGTGGCGGCCGATCGTCGTGACGTCGACCGGTCCGTCCGCGAGCGGCCTGATCCCGTACAGCGCGATCGCCGCATGGTGGGTCGCGAGCGCCTCGGGGGAACAGGCGAGCACCGCGGCCCGGACCCTGGTGCGCACGGACTGCATCGGCCCCCACCGAAACACGCCGACATGCATCGGGTGAAGCAGTCCGCGCGTGCGGCGGGAGGCGATCGCGCCCCGTCCGAGCCCCAGGTCGCGCAGCTGAGCGAACGTGATCACGGCGTCCTGCTCGGCCGCGACCGCTCCGATCAGCCGATCGGCATGCTCGAGCGGTATCTGCGCGCGCTCGCTCGCGACCGTGACGGTTCGAGCATCACACAGGTGATCGAGCGGTATCGCTGCCGTTAAAGCGCGTTGAGATCCCGCTCGATCATGCGCCTGGGCCACGGCGGCAGCATCCACCCTCCAGACCTGGCCGCGGCCGCTTGCGCGCGATTGGGCACGGTTCCTACGCCGTTCCGTGTCGAACCGCGCGCCCTACGCCGCGGAGGCGCGCTGCGAGGCTCCGCCGACGAGCCCGCGCTCCAGCAGCACCTCCGCCAGCTGCACGGTGTTCAGCGCGGCGCCCTTGAGCAGGTTGTCGCCCACGACGAAGAAGTTCAGCGTGTGCAGCGGATCGCCGAGGTCCAGGCGCACGCGGCCGACGGCGACCTCGTCTCGGCCGGCCCACTCCAGCGGCGTCGGGAGATGGTCGACCACCATGCCAGGGAACGCCGCCAGAACCTCAAGAGCGCGCTCCAGATCCACCGCACGCGAGAACGTCGCGCGCACGGCGACGCCGTGACCGACCATGACGGGGACCCGAACGCACAGCGGCGAGACCGCCAGCTCAGGGATGCCGAGGATCTTGCGTGACTCGTCGCGCAGCTTGCGCTCCTCGTCGGTGTGATCGTCCTCGCCGAGCGTCCCGAGCAGCGGGACGACGTTGAACGCGAGCGTCGCGTGGTGCACCGAGTGCGTGACCTTCTGCGACGCGGCTGCGCCGTCCTCGCAGAGCTGCGTCACATCCGAGGCCAAAGGAGCGACCTGGGCGGCCAGCTCGTCGATTCCCGACTGCCCGGCGCCGCCGGCGGCCTGGTAGCTCGTCGCGACCATCGAGACCAACCCGAACTCGTCGTGCAGCGCCTTCAACGGCAGCATCGCGACCATCGTCGTGCAGTTCGGGTTCGCGACGATCCCGTCGTGCGAGTCGAGCGCCTCGGGATTCACCTCGGAGACGACCAGCGGCACCTCGTCGACGAGGCGGAACGCGCTGGAGTTGTCGACGACGACCGCGCCCGCGTCGACGAACCGCTGCGCCCACTCGCGCGAGCGCGTCGCGCCCGCGGAGAACAGCGCCACGTCGAAGCCCTGGATCGTCTCGTCATCCAGCGGCTGCACGACGAGGCCACCTTCCAGCTCTCGGCCAACCGACCGCGACGAGGCGAACGGCACGACCTCGAATCCGTCCCCACCGGCCCAGGCCCGCGAGCGCAGCAGCCGCAGCATGACCGTCCCGACGGCGCCGGTGGCGCCGACCACGGCGACGCGAAGACCAGACGACGAGCTCATACGAACTCCCCGAACGGCCGCTCCAGCCGGATCGTGCCCTCGCCCGACAGCTCGAACGCGGCGTGCAGCGCGCGCACGGCGCCAGGCACGGCATCGCCCGAGATCACGCAGGAGATCTTGATCGGCGAGGTCGAGATCATCTCGATGTTCACGCCCTCGGCGCCAAGCGTCGTGAAGACCTTCGCCGCAACGCCCGGGTGGGACTTCATCCCCGCGCCGATGACCGAGACCTTGCCCATCGCCTCGTCGGTCAGGATCTCCAGGTCGAGCTCCTCCGCCAGCGGCGCCAGCGCCACCCGCGCGTCGCTGAGATCGGTGCGCGGCACCGTGAACGACATGTCCGCGAGGTGACCCTCGGAAACGGGCTCGTTCTGGATGATCATGTCGATGTTCACGTTCGCCACGGCGAGTGCGGTCGCGATCCGGCCCGCGATGCCCGGTGTGTCCGGGACGCCCTTGATCGTGACCCGAGCTTCCTCGGTCGAATGCGTGACGGCGGTGATGAGCGGCTGTTCCACGGTCTCCTCCTCTCCTACCACCACGGTACCTGGCTCGTCTGAGAAGCTCGATCGGCAGTGGATTCGAACCCCGTGATTGCGCGCGTACTCGACCGAACGCAGCTGCAGCACGCCCGCCCCCGACGCGGACATCTCGAGCATCTCCTCAAACGACACGACGGGCAGCTTGCGGGCGTCGGAGACGATCCGCGGGTCCGCGCTGAAGACGCCGGCCACGTCGGTGTAGATCTCGCAGATGTCGGCGCCGATGGCGGCCGCGAGCGCCACCGCGGTGGTGTCCGAGCCACCCCGCCCGAGGGTCGTGACGTCCTTCGTCGTGGACACGCCCTGGAAGCCCGCGACGAGCACGATCGCGTCCTCGTCGAGGCCCTGACGTATCCGATCGGCGCGCACGTCTAGGATGCGCGCCTTCGTGTGCGACGTGTCTGTGACGATGCCGGCCTGTGACCCGGTCAGGGAGATCGCGCGGTGCCCGAGGTCGTTGATCGCCATCGCGCACAAGGCGCAGGATTGGCGCTCGCCGGTCGAGAGCAGCATGTCCATCTCGCGCGGATCGGGGTTTGTAGAGATCTCCTGCGCCTCGGCAATGAGAAAGTCCGTGGTCTTGCCACGCGCGCTGAGCACCGCGACGACGCGGTTGCCCGCCTCGCGCTTGGCGACGATGCGCGCGGCAGCGCGCTTGAGGCGCGCCGCGTCGGCGACCGAGGTACCCCCGAACTTCATGACGACCGTGCCGGACATACGCGAATCGGAGGCTAGCGGGTGAGCCGATTGTCCCCTCAGGCTCGGGTGGCGGGCGTCGCCGTCGCGGTGCTGCTGGTGCTCGGCGGCGGTTTCTACGTGCTCTTCCTGCGCGGTGGCGAGGACGAACCCGTGACCGAGGCGGGCTCGCGCTTCGGCAGCGAGAACGAGGGCGGTGGCGGTGGAACCCTGATCGACACGCTCGCGCCGGTCCTCATCGCCGGCGTGCCGGGACGCCGGACGGGGTCGGACCCCGCCGCGCCCTCGGCAGACGCGCTCAAGCAGGCGCCCGGCGACGCCGTCGCCGGCCTGTTGGTCGTCGGCTTCGCCGGCAAGCTACGCGACACCGCGTTCTTCGACCGCCTGGGCGCGCGGCCCTACGGCGGTGTCCTGCTGACGAACGCCAATTACGACCAGCCCCAGCAGCTTTCGGGACTGACGTCGAAGGTGCAGGAGGTCGCCCGCGCCGCCGGCCACCCGGCGCCGATCGTCGCCGCGCAGCAGGAGGGCGGTGACTACAGCGCGTTTCCCAACCTCGAGCCGCTGTCGCAGGTCGAGGTCGGGGAGGGCAACCGTGACCAGATCCGCGGCAGCGCGCGCCGCACCGCCGAGCAGCTCAAGGCACTCGGCGTCGCGATGAACCTCGGCCCCAATGCCGACATCGCGGTAGCAGGAGGAGCGGGCCAGGACCGAGCGTTTTCCGACGTGCCGGCGGCGGTAACGACCGCAATCAGGACGACCGTCGCCGCCTTCAACCGGCTCGGCGTGGCCGCCGCGGTAGGCCCGTTCCCCGGTGACGGCGCCGCGTCGCAGGACCCCAACGCCGGGCCGGGCCCCGTCGGCCTCGGGATCGACGAGCTGCGCGAGGCCGACATGACCCCGTTCGCGGCGGTGGCGAGCGGCCGCCACGCCGCGCCCGCGATCCAGATGTCCAATGCCATCTACCTGGCGTACGACAGCGTGACGCCGGCGACGATCCTGCCCGATGCCGTCAAGGAGCTGCGCGAGCGCCTGGGCTTCGAGGGAACGATCGTCTCCGCGGATCTCGACGCGACGACGGCCACGACCGGCGGCAGCGTCGGTGAGGCGGCCGTCGAGGCGCTGAAGGCCGGCGTCGACCTGCTCGTCATCCCTGGCGACCAGGCCCAGCAAGACGAGGCCTATCGCGACGTCGTCGCCGCCGTGCGCAGCGGCGACATCCCGGCGCAGCGGATCGCCGACGCACTCAAGCGGATCGCGAAGCTGCGCGCGTTTACGCGCGATGCGCGCGAGCCTGTGAAGATCGGGAATTGACGGTTTCGCCCTTCGATCGCCGCAAGCGGCGACCTCGGCCACTGGCGCAAGTTACAAGCGGCGCCGCCCGGAGAACGCCTTGCCGAGCGTCACCTCGTCGGCATACTCGAGGTCGCCGCCGACCGGCAAGCCGCTCGCCAGCCGCGTGACGACGACGTCGGGCATGCGATCACGCAGGACGTCGGCGATGTGCAGCGCCGTCGCCTCGCCGGTCGTCGTCGGGTTCGTTGCGAGGACGACTTCGCGGATCGCGTTGTCGGGATCGGTCACGCGAGCGAACAGCTCGGCGATCTTGAGGTCGTCGGGATCGACGCCGTCGATCGGCGACAGCGCGCCGCCGAGCACGTGGTAGCGCCCGCCGTACTCGTGGGTGCGCTCGACCGACATGACGTCGGGCGCCTCCTCGACGACGCAGATCAGGCTGGGGTCGCGCCGTGTGTCCTCACAGATCCGGCAGCGCGGGCCCTCGGCGAGGTTGAAGCACACCTCACAGAGGCCGATGCGCTCCTTGACCTCGCGGATCGCATCGGCGAGCGCGGTCGCATCCTGGGGCGACGCGCGCAGGATGTAGAACGCCAGCCGCTGCGCCGTGCGGTTACCGATCCCCGGCAGCTTGCCGAGCTCGGTGATCAGGCGCTGGATCGGCGGGGCGTACAAGCGTGCTCAGAGGCCCAGGCCCGGCGGCAGGCCCATCGAGCCGAGATCCATGCCGCCGGTCAGCCCGCCCATCTTCTTGGCGGCGTGCTCCTGCGCCTGGCGGATCGCCTCGTTGACGGCCGCCAGGACCGTGTCCTGCAGCATGTCGACGTCCTCGGGGTCGACCGCGTCCGGATCGATCCTGAGATCCTTGAGGACGAGGTCTCCGCTGATCGTGACGGTCACCATTCCGCCACCGGCCGACGCCTCGATCGTCTCGTTGGCAAGGTCCTCCTGGGCCTTGACCATGTCCGCCTGCATCTTCTGGACCTGCTTGAGCATCTGGTTCATGTTCGGCTGGGGCATCAGCTCGCCTCGCTCTCGGGGTGGATCTCCTCGGCTTCGAACTCTGCCACGAAGCGCTCGACCCAATCCTGGTCGGTGGGCGCCGTCGCGGGTTCCTGCGCGGTTTGGAGCGCTTCCTGCAGCACATAGGAGACCTGCGCCCTCCCACCGGTGACCGAGCGGATCGCCTCGCCGACGCACTCGCGGTACTCGTCACGATCGGCTTGGCGCAGGAGGTATGCGTGCTCGGGCTGGAAGGCGATCGTGATGCGGCCGTCCTCGACCTTGATGGGCCGCGCATCGGCGAGCGCCGCTGCGCAGAGCCCGTTGGCGCTCTTGACGTGCTCGAGCACCGCGGGCCAGACCGCGCGCAGGTGCTCGAGGTCCAGCGCGGCCGGCGCAGCGACGGCCGCTGGCCCCGTCGGCACTGCCGGGGATGGGGCCGGTACGGGCGCCTCCGGCGCGGGTGTGGACTCAGGCGCCGGATGGCGCATCTCAGGTGCGGGAACGGCGGCCGGCGCGGCCGCCGGTCGCGATGATTGGCCACGCAGCGCCGCCTCCAGCTGCTCGATGCGCTGCAGCAGCGCCTGCGTCGATGCGTCAAGGGACGGCGCGGCCGCCTTGACCAGCGCGAGCTCGAGCTGCGTGCGAGCATCGGAGCCGTTCTTCGTGGCATCCAGCGCGGCCGCCAGCAGGTCGAGCATCCGCGTCAGGGCGCCCGTCGCGATCCGGCCGGACTGCTCCTCCAGACGGGCGTCGCGGTCCGGCGTGATCCGCAGCTCCGCGGGGACGCCGCCGAGCGTCTGCACGATCATGAGGTCGCGCGCATGGGCCTCGAGATCGCGCACGAAGCCGAGCGCGTCGCGGCCGGATGCCGTCAGCCTCGCCGCGGCCAGCAGCGCAGCACGGGCATCGCCGGCGGCGATCGCGTCGAACGAGTCGAAGAGCAGGTCGGCGTCAGCCACGCCGAGGACCGCAAGCACGTCGTCGGTCGCGATCCGCACCGTCGAGCTCGCGCCGTCGGCATCGGCGCTCGCGTACGTGACGAGTTGCTCGAGCGTCCCGAGCGCATCGCGAAACGACCCGGTCGCATGGCGCGCCAGCAGCGCGACCGCGTCGGGCGCGATGTCGATGTGCTCGCGCTCGGAGACGCGCCGCACGACTGCGGCCAGCTGCTCGACCGTCGGCCGCGCGAAGTCGAAGCGATGACAGCGGTCGACGACCGTCGGCAGCACCTTGCTCGCCTCGGTCGTGGCGAGCACGAAGACCGTGTTCGGCGGGGGCTCCTCGAGCGTCTTGAGGAACGCGTTCCACGCCTGCGTGGAGAGCATGTGCGCCTCGTCCAGGATGTAGACCTTGTGGCGCCCGGCGAACGGCGCGTACACGACGCTGTCGCGCAGGTCGCGGATGTCGTCGACGGAGTTGTTCGACGCGGCATCCATCTCGATGACGTCAAGGGACGTCGCCGAGGCGATCGCGACGCACGAGTCACAACGCCCGCAGGGCTCGACCGTCGGGCCCGAGCGCTCCGCGGTGCCCGCACAATTCAGGCAGGCCGCGAGGATCTTCGCCATCGAGGTCTTGCCGGTGCCACGCGAGCCGACGAAGAGGTACGCGTGGTGGACCTTGCCCTGTTTGACCGCGTTTCGCAGCGTGCGGACGACGTGCTCCTGGCCGACGACATCGGCGAAGGTCCGCGGGCGATGGCGGCGATAGAGCGAAGAGACGTCGGACACGGACCTTCAGGGTAGCTTCGCGGGCGGGCGGCGATACGGTCTTCTCCGATGGCTCGGATTCGCCTCGCGGCCGGCGTACTCGTCGGCGCCGCCGTGCTGCGGCTGCTGGCCGGCCCGGGCCTGGTGAACTACGACACGCTCTACGCCCTCGTCTGGGGTCGACAGCTTGCGCACGGGGAGATTCCCGACCTCGAGGTGGCGATCGCGCCGACGCCGCACCCCCTGGCAAACCTCGGCGCCACGGTGCTGTCGCCGCTGAGCTCGTGGAGCATCGCCGGACTGCACGGCGAACTCGCGGCGATCACCGTGATCGGCGTGGCGTACGTGTCGCTGGCGTTGCTGGGCTGGGTCGTCTTCGCGGTCGCCCGCGAGTGGTTCAACACCGCCGCGGGCGTGCTCGCGGCGCTGATCGTCCTCACGCGCGTGCCCGTCCTCGATTTCGGCGCGCGCGCCTACGTCGACATCCCGTTTCTCGTCCTCGTGCTCGGGGCGCTGCTCGTCGAGACGCGCCGGCCGCGCGCCGGCGGGCCCGTGCTGGCGCTGCTCGCCGTGGCCGGGCTGCTGCGGCCCGAGGCATGGTTGTTCAGCGCCGCCTATCTGCTGTGGCTGCTCTGGCCCGGCCTGCGATCGGTCGCACAGCACGCCGGTCCCCAGCGCCCGGCCGCGTGGCGCGACGCCGTGCCGCTGCTTGTCCTCGCCGCGAGCGGGCCCGCGCTGTGGGCGCTGCACGACCTCCTGCTGACGGGAAACCCGCTGCACTCGCTCACCGGCACGCGCGACAATGCCGCGCTGCTTGGCCGCGTGACCGGCATCGAGCACGTGCCGACAGCCGTTCCGCGCCGCCTCGGCGAGATCCTGCGCGAACCCGTCCTGCTCGCAGCGGCGGGCGGCGGCCTGCTCGCGCTCGCGTGGCGGCGCGACCGCCACGTACGGCTCGGCGCGGCGGCCGGCGTGCTCGCCCTGGCGGCGTTCTGCGTCCTCGCCGCCGCCGGCCTGCCGATCATCACCCGTTACCTGCTGCTGACCGCGACGCTGCTGGCGATCTTCGCGGGTGCCGGGGTCTTCGGCTGGCTGGACCTGCTGCCGGGCCGCGAGCGCACATGGTGGGCGCGCTTCGCCGCCGTCGCGGTCGCCGCGCTGCTCGTGTTCGCCCCGAGCCAGTTCGGCCGAATCGACCGCCTCGGCGACGCGCTCGCGCGCCAGGAGGCGATTCAGAGTGAACTTGGGGACCTCGTCTCCGGCGAGCGACTGCCGCGGCCGGTCGCCGTGCCCAACCGGCGCCCGATCCCCCTGCTGGCTCTGTGGCTCAAGCTCGCACCGGGCGACCTCGTCGACGCGCAGGAGGACGGGCTTGCGCGGGATGGGAGCTATCTCGTGCCGGCGACCCCCGCAGTGGCCCGCGATTACATCCTCGACCGCCGCGATCGCGACCGGCGGATCGTCCAGCCGCCCGCGAAGTTTCGCCTCGCGAAACATAACTCCGCATGGCGACTCTACGAATGGGCGGTTGCTAATCCGCCCAAAGGGGATCACGATACGGGCCGTTGAGCCATCGCACCCCTTTCCTGATTGCCCTTCTCGTGCCGCTTCTCGCGGCCGCCACGGCGCTGGGCCAGCCTCGAGCTGACTCCCAGGCGCGCATCGTCGGAGGCACGCCGACGACCTCGCCGTGGCCCGCGCAGGCGCATCTCACGACGCCTGGCGGCACCTGCGGCGCAACGCTTCTCAGCGGTCGCCGTGTGCTCACCGCTGCGCACTGCGTGACGGACGCGGTCGGCGCCGCCTACGCCCCGAGCAGCATGTCGGTCGTCCTCGGGCGAAGCGAGCTCACCGGCGCGGGGCCGGGAGACACCTACGGCGTCGCGGTTGGCGGCGTCCTGCGCCATGCCGGCTTTCAGTACGTGGGCAGGGGAATCACGAACGATCTCGCGGTGCTGCGTCTTGACCGCCCCGCTCCATTTGAGCCGATGCGGCTGGTCGCAGCGTCGGAGACGGCGCTCTGGACGCCGGGCACGATCGCGACGGTGCTTGGCTGGGGCAGGACCTGCGCGGAGGCCTGCCCCACCGTCTCGCAGTTGCACCAGGCCGGCGTGCCGGTGGTTGCGGACGCGACATGCAGTGCCAACTATGCCGGCAACTTCGACGCCCGCACGATGGTCTGCGCCGGCAGCGACGAAACCGATACGTGCCAGGGCGACTCGGGCGGCCCCCTGCTGGTTCCCCGGCTCGACGCCTTCGTGCTCACCGGCGTCACGTCATGGGGCGAGGGCTGCGCGAACGCCCACTACCCCGGCGTCTACGCGCGCCTCGGCGTATCCACGCTGAACTCCTGGGTGCGCGCCCGTGTCCCGACCGTGACGATCACGGCCACACCGGCCACGCCGAACCCGAACCAGAACGTCGCGCTGTCGGCGAGCGCGACCCACCCGACCGGCCTGACGCCGACCTATACATGGGATCTCGACGACAACGGCCTCTTCGACGACAGGACCGGCGCGACAGCAACGCTGCCGGCGATCGAACCCGGCTCGCACGTCGTACGCGTGCAGGCGCAGTTCAGCGACGAGGACCGAGCGCTCGCACGCGACGTCGTGACGACGGCCGGCAGCCCGCCGCCACCTCCCCCGCCTCCCCCGCCTCCCCCGCCCAAGCCGCAACCGCCCCCGTCGCAGGCCACGTCGGGTACGTCGGGTACGTCGGGTACGTCACCGATGTCCACGGCATCGGCGCCACCGGCAACGGCGACGTCGTCCGCGGAAGCGTTTCACGCCGAGGGCAGCTCGCTCGCCGTCGCTCCGCTGCTCGGCCTGGCCACGGCACCGACCCGCGTGCGGCTGCGCAACCTGCGCAACCGGCGGATGTCGGTTCGCGTCAGCTGTACGGCAGCCTGCACGGTGCAGGCGCGCCTCCTGCTCGACCCGGCGAGCTCAAAGCGTGCCGGCCTGACGAGGCGCACGGGCCTCAGCGCAACGCTCGGCCGAGGCCGCGACCTGAGCACCCGAGCCACGAGCTTCAGGCTCACGATCCTGCTCACGCCGCGGGCGCTCAAGGGGCTCAAGGGGTTGCATCGCGCCAAGCTCGTGCTGCGCATAAATGCCAATGGCGGCGGCACACGGGGAACGACGCTCGAGCGCTCGATCTCCTACCTGCGCTGAGCGCACAGGCAGAAGACGGGCGAAGAAGTGGACCGTGCACCCTTCTCCGAGGCACGGCCTTCGGGCGCTTACGCCTGCTGTGGCTCCGGCCTGGGCACTCCCGCTGCGCATGTCGGAAACCGCTTAAGGCTGCTTCCTTCCGGACCTGACCTGATTCACGGGCCGACACCGCGCGGGACCCGGGCCATCAGCACCACAACAGGGGGGCTGACCCCGAAGGCCGGGCCCCTCGAAAGGGGATTCAGCCTCGCTATAGCGGATTACGAGCGACAGGGCACCGCTGACTCCCCGCCTAGCACGGTCCGTCATCGAGTCTAGCCGTCGCGTAGGGTGCGCGAGCGTGAACCGCAAGACTGTCCTCTGGTGCATCACCGTCTTCTTCGGCGCCTCGATCACGTTCCAGGCGATCAAGTCCGCGACCGAAGAGAGCCCGGACGGCGTCTCACTCGGCCTGCAGGCCGTCGCGATGGTCCTCATGATCGTCGCGGTGGTCCTGATCGTACGAAAGCAACAGAAGAAGTAGCCGCTTGACACACGGTGTTCAGCCGCGCGGCGTGCGCCTGCGGTGATCAGCGCACCGGTGCCCGAGGTCCTTAGCGCGGCAGCCGTACGATGACGCTCGACGCGCTCGACGCCGTCCGCCGGATCCGGCTGACGTACGCGGCGTCGTGCGCGAGCGCCGTGCTCCAGAGGGTGACGGTGACACCGGCCGGCGCGCGCTCTGGCAGCCGCGGCGCGCGGCCTCTCGGATAGCCCTCGTCGTGGCGCTCGCGGCCGCGCTCGTGGCCGGCGTCACGGCGCACCGTGGGATGCATCGTCAGCAGGCTGCGATCGCGGTTGCCGCTGCGCGCGCGGCGCGGGCCGATCAGGACCTGCTGGCGCTCCGGAGCCGATCGGATGTACAGCAGCTGCCCTCCATCCTCAGCGGGGTTGAGCAGCTGCGCCCCATCCCGGCCGGTGCGCAGTGTCGTGCGGCGGCGCGTCGGCAGGTAGATCTCCTCGATCTGGCTGGCGCTGCGCCGGGCGACGTGAAACATGACGCGGTCACCGTCGATCGATGGGCGGCCGATGCGGTCCGGCGCGACGACCCGGCGCAGGTCGACCGGCGGCTGATCGGGCGCCTGCAGGTCGATCGCGCGCAGCACGTCGCCGTTCGCCTCACGGGCGCGCCAGGTGAGCCAGCGCACGGAGATCGCGGGCTCCTCTGCACCGGGCGCCGGCAGGCGCAGCCGCACGTGCAGTGTGAAGCGGTCCGCGACGACGAGCGCCTCGCCCTGCCGCCACACGATCGCGTCCGGGCTCAGTGCCGGATCGGTCCCGGGCAGCGGCTGTGGCTGCTGCGCGCCGTGCTGGACAAGCCCGAAGGAACCGCTCGGCACCTGCCACGCGATCGAGCCCGCGACCGTGCTTGGATCCGTCCCATCGAAGGTCAACACGCTCGGGGCCGCCGCGCTCGCGGGAACGCCGGCCAGCGCCAGCAGGAGCGCCGCGACCCCGAGCGCGACCGCGCCGACCGCGCGGATCGCGCGCAGCACGGCGGGTCGCTCAGCCATCCCGGCGGCGATGTCGATTCCGCGCTCGGTCTGCTGTAGCGGGGCGAGCACGACGACCGGCAGGATCCGCCCGGCGGCGAACGCCAGCCCAACGGTGAGTCCGGCCTGCGGATCGCCGAGCGCGAGGCATGCCGCCGCGAGGGCGTAGACGGCGAACGAGAGCACGAACGTCGTGAACCCGAGGCCAAGCAGCACGCCGTAGAGGCCGGCCGCGAGCGGCAGCGGCAGCACGCGCCGCCACGACTCCGGAACCTGGCGGCGCACCTGCGGGACGATCCGCCGGCCCGCGATGTCACCGGCGGCGGCCGCCAGCAGCAGCGCCACGGCGATCGCGGCCGCCGCTCCCTGCCCGGCGCCGAGCGCGGCCCCGAGCAGCGCGAGGCCGCCGAAGGTCGCGGCGCCGCCGGCAAGCGCACCGAGCGCGAACGTCAGGCAGGCGAGCACGGTGATCCGCATGCGCCGCGCGTAGCCATGCGGCCCGAGCGTGTCGACCATCGAGAAGCCGCAGGGCGACCAGGCGCCGGCGAGGCCCGCCACGAGCGCGGCGGCGGCAAGTGCGATCAGCATGGGACTCTCGTCTGGAGGTACATGACGCAGAACACCTTGCGCCTGCCGTAGCAGTAGCCGCGCAGGCCGCGATCGCCGTTGACGCGCCGCGACGACGTCGTGCAGCAGTCCTGCAACTTGCGCACGTGGCCGTTGCAGCAGCGATACCAGGCGCCGTCGGTGCGCACGTTGATCCTGTAGCGCTTGCCGGCGGCGGCACAGACGCGGGTGCGGGTCGCAGGCGGCTGCGGGCGGCCGTCGGGATCGAGCAGCGGCGCGCCGGCGTCGTCGAGCGGGGCGCCGGCGGCGTCGACGAGGCGCCCGAGATCGTCGACGGGCAGGCCGTCCTTCGCGCGCAGCGCAAACCCGTTGCGGTCGATGCGCGGCAGTCCGGTCGGGTGCGGGCAGCCGTCGGTCGTGAAGATGTGGCCGCAGAAGTGAAAGGCGTCGGCGTCACCCGGCGTGACGAGCGAACCGGCGAGGCGGCCCGCGGTGATCGCGGCGACGGCGGCGCTAGCCGTCTGCAGGAAGCTGCGACGCGAGCTCTGGCGCTCGTTCTCAGGCCCGTCAGGCTCGGGATGTCCGATCTGGCCGCGGCGTCCGTCGGCGGCCGCGACGACGGACGCGAGTTGCGCCCGAGTGTTCACCGTTCCCTTCGCGAGCACCGTCCCATCCGCGGCGAGCGCGACCACGAACGGCGCGCCCGGAACGTTGGCGGCCGACCACATCGCGGCGTCCGCGACCTCGTCGTAGACCGCGCCACCGAGGCGCCGCGCCTGCGGCGCGAGCGCGCGGCACAGGCGGCAGCCGTCGGACACGAACAGCGCGAGCGGTGCGCCGCCGGCGTCCAGGCGCGCACCGAGTGCCGGTCCCTCGCCGGCAATCTCCAGAGCCCCGGCGGGCCGGCGGGCGCGGACCACGATCGCCGCGGCCAGGATCAGCGCGAGCAGGCCGGTCGCAAGCGACGGCGGCGCGTCGGCGCCGGGAGCACGCGCGAGGCTGACGGCGGCCGCGGCAAGCAGCACGGCGCGCGCGACCGATCCCCAGGACAGGTGCCCGCGGGCGCCGAAGCAGCCGCACGGCGCGCCACTGCGACCAGCCGCGATCGCGCCTGCCTGAGCGACCGCGAACGCGGCGAGCAGGCCGGCGGCGAGCCAGGCGGGCGCCCCCGTCGGCTCCGCGACGAAGGCGGTCGCGAGGCTCGCCTCGAGCGCGGCGAGCGGCAGCCAGACCCAGCGCGCAGTGGGGCCGCGCAGGCCGAAGGTCTCGGCGGCGATGGCGGTGCCCGTGCGGTCGGCGATTTTCAGCGCCGCGGCGGCGGCGAGCGCCGCGCCGACGAGCGCGGCGAGTAGGACGAAGACGAGCACAGTGGCGCGCGAAGCTAACGCATCATCCGCGCCGTGGGCGCCGCGGACCCCACTGCACCCGCGCGATCACGCGGGCGCGGGCTCTGGATACCGGGTCCAGGGCTTCGCGGGCTGGACCGCCGCCGGGCGGGGCATTAGCATGGACCGCGTATGACCAAGCACCTCCACACCTTCGTCACCCACGCCGCGGACGTCTGATCAGTCGCCCGGGGCAGCGCCCGGGCATCGACGCCGTACTCGTGCCCCTGACGAATCCGTGGAGGACCGCACCTTGCATGCCCCGTCCGCCGGCATCGGCCGGCGCACAGATGTCGACGCCGAGCTCGCGCAGCTCGACGGCGAGGGCTACACCGCAGCCCGCGTGCTCGCCCAGCATCGCGGCCGCTGGCTTGTCTCGGACGGGGTGCCTGACGCCCCGCCGCAGCTCGTCGCCGCGCGCGGGCGCCTGCGCGCATCGGGCGGCGCCCCGACGACAGGCGACTGGGTCGCGATCGACGGCGACGGCGTCATCGCCGCCGTGCTCGAGCGCCGCGGCACCGTCGTGCGGCGGGCGGCGGGCGCACCGGTCTCCGGGCAGGTGCTGGCCGCGAACGTCGAGCTCGTGCTCGTCGTCGAGCCGCTGCCCGAGCCCAACGAACGCCGCATCGAGCGGATCGTCACGCTGGCGGCGTCCGGCGGCGTGGCGGCAGCGCTCGTCCTGACGAAGGCCGACCTCGCCGACGGCGACGGCGCCGTGATCGCGCGCGACATGGCTCGCGGCGTCGGCATCGCCGACGGCATCGCGGTCAGCGTGCACGATCCGGACTCGCTGACGTTGATGTGGTCGCTGCTCGAGCCGGGCGCGACAAGCGTCCTGCTCGGCCCGTCCGGCGCGGGCAAATCGACGCTCGTGAACGCCTTGCTCGGCTTCGACCGCCAGGCGATCGGTGAGGTCAGCGACCATAACGGCGGCCGCGGGCGCCATACGACGGTCACGCGCGACCTGCTGCGGATGCCCAACGGCGCGCTGCTGATCGACACGCCGGGGATCCGCGAGGCGGGACTCTGGGACGGCGGCGTCGGGACGTCCTTCGCCGACATCGAGGAGCTCGCAGCGCGCTGTCGCTTCTCGGACTGCCAGCACAACGGCGAGCCGGGCTGCGCCGTACGCGCCGACGGCGATCCCGAACGCGTGGCGGCCTGGCAGAAACTCGAGCGCGAGCAGGCGTGGATCGAGGACCGCCGCGCGGCGGCGCTGGCCCGCGAGCGCAGCGGCCGTTCGCACCAGCTCACGCAGCGCGAGGCGCGGCGGGCCAAGGGCGGGCACTGAGTTCGGGGCGCGTGCTGGTTTGCGACCGCTGACCGGTCAGAGCCGCGACTGCATGAGGTCCACGCACACGACGCAGTACGGCCACGGTGGATTCCACGGCCAGCCGGTGACGTCCTTGCCGCACAGCGCGGTGTCCGGATCCTCCTCGGTGACGATGTGACAGATCTCCTCGCCGTGGCTCGTCGGGCCGTCGACGCGGCGTTCCTTCGGGACGGTGGGCGGCATGGTCCGGGCAGCGTCCCACGGACGCGCCC
>DATLNO010000282.1:0-9619 GCA_035536715.1 Solirubrobacteraceae bacterium | reverse complement strand
CGCCATGACCTCCTTGGCGAACACCTTCGAGCCCTCCAGCCGCGCCGCCGCGGCGCTCGGGCCGAACGCGGCGATCCCGTGCGCGGTGAGCTCGTCGACGAGCCCGGCGACGAGCGGGGCCTCGGGACCGACGACGACGCGGCCCGGGCCGAACACGCGCTCTTCCAAGAACAATCGCAACGCTTTTCGAGCCTCGTCGTCGGAGGCCGCAATCACGACGCCCTTGCCCGCCGCCAGCCCGTCGAACTTCAGCACGACCGGATACGAGGAGATCGCCGCCATCCCGGCCGCGACGTCGTCGACGGCGCTCCACGCCGCGGTCGGGACGCCGGCCGCCTCCATGACCTCCTTGGCGTACTCCTTGGATCCCTCCAGCCGCGCCGCCGCGGCCGACGGCCCGAAGACCGTGATCCCGCGCGCGGCCAGCTCGTCGGCCAGGCCGGCCACCAGAGGGACCTCCGGACCGATGACGACGAGGTCGACGTCCTCCTCCACGGCCGCATCCGCCAGGCCGGCGATGTCGTCGACGGCGACCGCGAGCAAGCGAGCGTCGGCGGCGATCCCGGGGTTACCGGGTGCGCACAGCAGCTCCGGCGCGGCCGCGGAGCGCTTCAACGCGCGCACGAGCGCGTGCTCGCGCCCGCCGGCGCCGACAACGAGAACCTTCCGGTTGCCGTCGCTCACAGCAGGTCGTCCGTCGTTCCGACGAACACCGCGTCGAGAACTTCACGCAAGAGCCGATCCGCCGCTGCTCCGTCGGCCAGGGTTCGGAGAACCAGCGCGCCCGGTAGCCACCTCGGGCGAAACGCAGATGACGTCGCTTCGTTGGGCGCCTGCTGAACGTCGTCCATGTGCTCGAACCCTGCTCAGATCGACGCGATGAAGTCGTCGATCGGGATCGCCGGCAACGTCTCGTAGTGCGCCGTCCCGCGCGACCCGAGCTCCAGCGATACACGCGACATCGTCAGCTCGTCAGGCGCCTCGACGATGCTCACGAAGTCAAAGCGCCCGAGCGTGCTCCACTGCTCCTTCACCGTCGCGCCCAGCTGCTCGACCTCGCGGTTGACCTCCTTGATGCGCTGCGGGTTGTTCTTGACCGTCTGCACGCCATCGGGCGTCAAGGTCGCGAACATGAGGTACGTCGGCATGGCGCCTCCATCCAATGGCGAGCGGGCTTGTCGTCCCGTTGTATCCCATCGCCGCAAGAGGCGCGAACAGGCAGCGCGATCCGGTACCTTCGCTCTCCGATGCACCGGCTTTCGCTCCTCGCTCTCGCGACCGTCGCCGCGGCCGTTGGCACAGCGCCCGCAGCAACCGCCGCGACGATCCAGACGGACACGCGCTGCTACCAGGAACAGCAGGAGGTCGTCGTCCGCGGCGCCGGCTTCGCCCCGCTGGCAACGGTCAACGTCGCCCGCAACGGCAAGGTCTTCGCCAGCGCGACGGCAGACGCCAACGGCGCGTTCGTCGGCAAGTTCGCGACGCCCGTCACGCCCGACGAGGTGCGCGAGCGGCTCTACCAGCTCGGCGCCAGCGACTCGATCAACTCGGCCACGACGACGTACCGCTCGACGAAGATCTTTGCGAACTTCAAGCCTGGCAGCGGCAACCCCGAGACGCTGCGGGTGCGCTTCACGGTCTTCGGCTTCGGTCTCGTCCGGCGCCGTTCCCCGATCTACGTGCACTACGTCAGCCCGAAGGGGACAGCGCGTCGCACCGTCCGCCTCGGCACCGCCGCGGGCGTCTGCGGCCGCATCGACCGCACTCGCGAGCGCCGGCTCTTCCCCTTCCAGGCCGAACGCGGGCAGTGGATCCTGCAGTTCGACACCCGTAGGCAGTACGAGCGCGCGACGAGCAGGCGCCGCACGCCCTGGGTCCGCAAGCCCGTCGAGATCTCCTAGTTACCCACTTACAATCCCCTCGGTGAACGTGGGCACGGGGAGCCTGGTCGGTCGCGATCGCGAGCTGGCCGAGTTGCGCCAGGGGCTGGACAACGCCCTGGCGGGTCGCGGGCGCCTGTTCATGGTCGCCGGCGACCCGGGCGTCGGCAAGACCGCGCTCGCCGACGCGATCGGCACCGAGGCCGTCGTCGCCGGTGCGACCGTGCTGTGGGGACGGGCCTGGGACGGCGGTGGCGCCCCCGCGTACTGGCCCTGGCTGCGGATCCTGCGCCGGCTCGCCTCCCAGCGCGACATCACCGAGGCGCTCGGCGCGCTGGGCCCCGAGGCGACCGGCCGGCTGACGCGGCTGATCCCGAGCCTCGCCCGCGCGCCCGAGCATCTCGCCGGCGGGGAGCACGCGGGCGCCGCACCCGCCGCAGACGACCCCGGGGAATCCGACGCGGCGCGCTTTCAGCTCTTCGACGCGATCACGTCGCTGCTGCGCGCGTCCGCCGCACAGGGCCCGATCGTGCTCATCCTCGACGACCTGCACGGCGCCGATCACCCGTCGCTGCTGCTGCTCGGCTTCCTCGCGGTCCATCTGCGCGACTCGCCGATCCTCGTCATCGGCACCTACCGCGAGACCGAGGCGCGCCTGGATCCGCAGCTCGCCGCGACGCTCGGCGACATTATCCGCCACGGCCGCCGGCTGCCGCTGCGCGGGCTGCGCGAGCGCGACGTCGCCGAGGTCGTCGAGCGCGTCGCCGGCCGCCGGCCGCCCGATCGCGTCGTGCGGGTGATCCACGACGCGACGGAGGGAAACCCGTTCTTCGTCGACGAGGTCGTGCGGCTGCTCAGCGCCGAGGGACGCCTCGACGAGGTGACGCAGGTCACCGGCGTGCGGATCCCCGACGGCGTGCGCGAGACGATCCGCCACCGCCTCGAGCCGCTGCCCGAGCGCACGCTGCGCCTCCTCTACACGGCGTCGGTGATCGGGCGGGCGTTTCGGATCGACACCCTGCAGCGCGTCACCGGGACTGATCCGGCCGAGCTCGACGAGGCGCTCGGCCCGGCCGTCGGCTGCGGCGTCATCGCCGAGCGCGCGGCAGCGCTGGGCGTGTACGCCTTCTCGCATGGCCTGATCCGCGAGACGCTCTATGACGACCTCGGGCCGCAGCGGCGCGGCAGGCTGCACCGGGAGGTCGGGCTCGTGCTCGAGGAGCTCTATGCCGCCGATCCCGAGCCGCGCGTCGCCGAGCTCGCCCATCACTTCCACGCCGCCGCGACGGCGGGCGAGCTCGACAAGGCGATCGACTACTCCGTGCGCGCCGGCCAGCGGGCGATGAAGCTCGTCGCCTACGAGGAGGCCGCCGATCACTTCGAGCGCGCGCTGCAGACCTTCGGACTCCAGCGCATCGACCTCTCGCGCCGACTCGACCTGCTGCTCGCGCTCGGCAGCGCGCGGTCGCGCGCGGGCGACTCGCGCGCCGCTCGTGAGACGTTCCTGCGCGCGGCGCGCCTCGCGCGCAGGCTCGGCTCGTCCGAGCGCCTGGCGAAGGCGGCGCTCGGATACGGCGCCGGCATGGGTGGCTTCGAGTTCGGCCGCGTCGACGAGGGGCTCGTCGCGTTGCTGGCCGAGGCGCGCGAGGCGCTGGGCGAGGAGGACGGGCCCCTGCTGGCGCGCGTGCTCGGGCGCCAGGCCACGGAGCTGTACTTCTCCGATCGCGACGAGGAGCGCGTCGCACTGGGTGAGCGGGCGGTCGAGATGGCGCGGCGGATCGGCGACCGCGCGACCCTGGCCTCGACGCTGTCGGCCCGCTTTCTCACCCTGTGGGGACCGGAGAACTCGCCGCGGCGGCTGCAGATCGCCTCCGACGTCATCGCGCTGGGGGAGGAGGTCCGCGACCGCGAGCTGGTGCTGCGCGGGCACGTCTGGCGGATCGTCTCCCTGATGGAGCTCGGCGACTGGGTCGGCGCGGACATCGAGCTCGCCGTCCACGCGCGGCTCGCCGAGGAGCTGCGCGACCCGCTGCACCTCTGGTACGTGCCGCTGTTTCGCGCCACGCGCGCGCTGCTCGAGGGGCGGCTGGTGGATGCCGAGCGCTACGCGGGCGAGGCATTCGCGATCGGCCGTCGCACGCAGGCCCAGAACGCGGCCCAGCTCTACGCGGTACAGCTGTTCGCGCTGCGGGCCGAGCAGGGGCGCCTGTCGGAGGTCGGGCAGTCACTGTCGGAGTTCGGCCGGCGATACCCGGCGGCGCCGGTGTGGCGTGCGGCGGCGGCGTTCTCGCTGACGGTGCTCGGCCGCAACGACGACGCGCGGCGGTCGTTCGAGTCGATGACCGCCACACAGGTCGCCGAGATCCCGCGCGACGGCGAGTGGCTGTCGACGGTCGCGCTGCTCATCCGCACGGGCGCGCGGATCGGCGCCGCGGGCCGCACCGGTGAGCTCGGCAAGCTGCTCGCGCCCTACACCGAGCGCGCGGTGATCGCCGGCCGCGGCGCGATCTGCCTCGGTCCGGTCTCGCGCTTCGCGGGGATCGCGGCGGCGACCGCGGGGCGCACGACGGAGGCGATCGAACTGCTCGAGCACGCGCTGGCGATGGCGCGCCGCTGGGGTGCCGAGCCGATGGTCGCGGGGATCCGATTGGAGCTCGCGGAGGTGCTCGACCGCGCGATGTCGGAGTCGGGCTCGGTGGAACACGAGCAGCGCTTGCGCGAGCTGCGCGCGGAGGCGATGGAGTCGGCGCGCCGGCTGGAGCTCGTGGGGCTGGAGGAGCGCTGGGGGGCGGAGGGCTCGGTCTCGGTGACCAGGCACGCCGGCGGGGTGGCTGCGCCTGCGCCCGGGGTCGTGGCGACGTCGCCGGTCGTCGTCGCGGGCGTCGCGGCGTCGGCCTTCGGCCCGATGGCGTTCTACCGCCGCGGCGACATCTGGACGATTGGCCCGACCGGCAGCCAGATCCACCTGCGCGACGCGAAGGGTCTCGCGCATGTCGCGCGGCTGCTCGCGGCGCCGCATGTCGAGTTCCACGCGCTTGATCTCGTCGGGTTTGCGTCGCCCCAGCGCGCCGAGGGAGCCGCCGCCGCGGTGATCGACACGGGGATGCAGATCCGCCCGCGCGGCGAGAACGACGCGGGGCCGGTGCTCGACAGCCAGGCCAAGGCCGCCTACCGCGCCCGTGTCAGCGCGCTGCACGCGGAGATCGACGAGGCCGAGTCCTTCAACGACCCCCGACGCGCCGACCGCGCGCGCGAGGAGCTCGCCTTCCTCGCCCGCGAGCTGGCGGGGGCGGTCGGCCTGCACGGCCGCGACCGCAAGTCGGGCTCCGACGCCGAGCGCGCCCGCGTGAACGTGACCCGCGCCATCCGGACGGCCCTCAAGCGCGTGTCCGAGCACGACGAGGCGCTCGGCCGCCGTCTCGGTGCCGCGATCCGGACCGGGACGTTCTGCGTCTACGAGCCGTCACCCGGCGAGGAGCCGGTGTGGGATCTGGTGGGGCCGGTGTAGGTCTGGAGCTTCGCTCGGGCAAGCCGTCCGCTCGGGTGGTCGTGTCGCGCGAGGTGCGGATAGCGCCCCCTCACGCGACAGGACCGGTGCCGACGGCTGCGGAGAGATCGCGTTGGCACCGCAGGTACGGATATCGCGCCTCAGGTGCCACGCGGTCCTGTGCTGTCACGCGCGCCGGTACAGCCGTGTCGTCAGCGGCGCGAAGATCGCGGTCAACGCCGCGGCGGTGACGAGCACGATCAGGATGTCGGTGCTGTCTGCGTTGCCGTGCATCAGCCCGCGCGACGCCGTCGCCAGGATCGAGATCGGGTTGACGTCGACGAAGGCCTGCAGGCCGGACGGCAGCGTCTCGGGGTCGACGAAGACGTTGCTGAGGAACGTCAGCGGGAAGATCCCCATGAAGCCCGCGTTCATCACGGCGCTCGGTGAGCGCAGGACGAGGCCGAGCGTCGTGAAGACCCACGACAGTCCGAAGGAGAAGACGATCACGAGCGCCATCGCGGCCACCACGCCGGTGATGCCGGCCTCGGGCCGGAACCCCAGCGCGACGCCGAGGACGACGATCACGGTGCCGCCGAGGACGTAGCGGACGGCGTCACCGAGCAGCGCGCCGACGAGCGGCGAGGGCCCCCAGATCGGCAGCGAGCGGAAGCGGTCGATGACGCCCTTCGTCAGGTCGGTGTTCAGCGACACGCCCGAGTACACCGTCGTGAAGAGGACGGACATCACCAGGATGCCGGGCAGGATGTAGTCCAGGTACTCACCCGTCGAGCCGGCGATCGCGCCGCCGAACAGGTAGGTGAACATCAAGACGAACATCACCGGGGTGATCGTCACGTCGAGCAGCTGCTCGGGCACGTGCTTGACCTTGAGCATCCCGCGCCAGCCGAAGGCCAGGACGGATTGCAGCGCGCCGGCGCGTGGCGGACGGGGCGTCGAGGCGAGCGCCTTGCGCAACGCGGCTGCCTCTTCGGCGCGGGCGGCGGGCGGCGTGACCTGTGGCTGCGTCGTCGTCTCGGTGCTCATGCTGCTGCCTCCTTTTGCAGGTCACCGGCGTGCTCGTCGTCGGTCTGCTCCTCGGCGGGATGGCCGGTGAGCGCGAGAAAGACCTCGTCGAGGCTCGGCTGGCCGAGCGAGAAGCCGCCGACCCGGATGCCCGCGCGCGTGAGCGCGGCGATCGCCTCGGCGCCGCGGTCGGCGTCCGAGCACTGGGCCGACAGCCCGGACGGATCGGGCTCGAGGTTCACCGCCGTTCCCAGCACGCGCTCGAGGATCTGCGCCGTCTCGGCTCGCTGCTCGGGATCGAGCAGCCGCACGTGCAGCGCACCGGATCCGACCGAGGCCTTCAGCTCGCCGGGCGTGCCCTCTGCGATGACGGTGCCGCGATCGATCACGGCGATCCGGTCGGCCAGCTGGTCTGCCTCCTCGAGGTATTGGGTGCAGAGCAGGATCGTCGTGCCCTCGGCGACGAGCGTGCGGATGATGTCCCAGACCTGGTTGCGCGAGCGTGGGTCCAGCCCCGTCGTCGGCTCGTCGAGGAACATGACCTGCGGCGTCACGACGATGCTCGCCGCGATGTCCAGGCGCCTGCGCATCCCGCCCGAGTAGTGCTTGACGAGCTTGCCCGCCGCCTCGCTGAGCGCGAACGCGGCGAGCAGCTCGGCGGCCCGCGCCTTCGCGGCGCGCCGCTTGAGGCCGAGCAGCAGGCCGAGCAGGACGAGGTTCTCCTGGCCGCTGAGGTCCTCGTCGACCGAGGCGAGCTGTCCGGTCAGGCTGACGAGCGCGCGCACTGCCTCGGCCTCGCGCACGATGTCGTGGCCGAGCACCCGGGCCGAGCCCGCGTCGGGGCGCAGCAGCGTGGCGAGCATCCGGATCGTCGTCGTCTTGCCGGCGCCGTTGGGCCCGAGCACGCCATAGATCGTGCCGCTGCGCACGGCGAGGTCGACGCCGTCGACGGCGCGCGTTTCACCGAAGGACTTCACGAGGCCTGAGGCTTCGATCGCGAGGGGTGGCTGCGTCGTCATCTGGGCTCCTCGATGTGGGGCGCTTCCGGGGTCGTGGTGCTAAGACCACGGGTCGTCGCGAAACTCATCGGCGCCGACGCTACGAGCAATCACGCCGACGCGCCAGTGGCAATTGGTCCTAGGACCCGGTCGACATTCGACACCCCGGGGTTCGATTCCGCCGCCAGGGGCGAAAATCCCGCCGCGCGCCCCTAGAGTTCACGTGGCCTATGGCGACCACGGCGCGAACACGAACGACGGTCGAGGAATATCTCGCGATCACCGAGGGCGATCCGCGCCGGATGGAGCTGATCGACGGTGAGGTCGTCGTCTTGAGCGAGCCGCGGTTGGCGCACGGCTATCTGCAGGCGCTGCTGATCGGTGCGCTGGCGGCCTGGGTGCGGCGAGTTCCCGGCCGCGCCCGCATCGCGGGGCCGACTGGCGTGCATCTCGGCCGGTACGACGCCTACGGGCCGGACATCGTCGTCTCCCGTTCACAGCCGAGCGTTGACGCACGCGGCTATCTCGCGGAGGTCCCGCTGATCTGCGTCGAGATCCGATCGCCGACGACGTGGCGCAACGACATCGGCCGCAAGAAGTCCGTCTACGAGGCACACGGCGTACCTGAGCTGTGGCTCGTCGACGACGTCGCGAGCGTCGTGCTCGTGTTCCGCCGCTCGGCTCGCGCTGTCGACTACTACGACACTGCGCTCGAGCTCGACAAGCAGGACACGCTCAGCTCCCCGCTGCTTCCGGGCTTCACGCTCGCGCTGGCCGAGCTCTTCGCGGCGGCCTGAGCGCTGTCGTTACGCCGCGATGTCCGCCGGGTTCGCTGACTTGACGAGCACGAGCTCGCCATCGGCGGCTTCGACGCGCACGGTGTTGCCGTCCGCGAATGTGCCCTGCAGGAGCTCCAGCGCCAGCCGGTCGACGAGCTTCTTCTGGATGACGCGCTTGAGCGGCCGGGCGCCGTAGATGGGGTCGTAGCCGAGGTCGCCGAGCAGCTCGCGCGCCTCGGGCGCGAGCTCCAGCGCGATGCCGCGCTGCGCCAGGCGGTCGATCACGATGCTCAGCTGCAGCGTGACGATCTCGCCGATCTGCGCGCGGGTGAGCGAGTCGAACTCGACGATGTCGTCGAGGCGGTTGATGAACTCGGGGCGGAAGTGCAGCTCCGCGCCCTCGCGCCCGCCCGGGATATTCGAGGTCATGATGAGCACGACGTTCTTGAAGCTCACCGTGCGGCCCTGGCCGTCGGTCAGACGACCGTCGTCCATGACCTGCAGCAGCGTGTTGAAGACATCGGGGTGCGCCTTCTCGATCTCGTCCATCAGGACGACGGAGTACGGCCGGCGGCGCACGGCCTCGGTCAGCTGGCCGCCCTCCTCGTAGCCGACGTAGCCGGGAGGCGCTCCGACGAGCCGCGACACGGAGTGCTTCTCCATGTACTCCGACATGTCGATGCGGACCATCGCCTCCTGCGTGTCGAACATGAACTCCGCCAGCGCGCGCGCGAGCTCGGTCTTGCCGACGCCGGTCGGGCCGAGGAAGAGGAACGTGCCGATCGGCCGCTCGGGGTCGGACAGGCCCGCGCGCGAGCGGCGCAGTGCGCTCGCGACGGCCTCGACCGCCTCGTTCTGGCCGATGACGCGCTGGTGCAGGCGCTCCTCCATGTGGACGAGCTTCTCGACCTCGCCCTCGAGCATCCGGCTGACCGGGATCCCCGTCCAGCGCGCGACGATCTCGGCGACGTCGTCGGCGGTCACCTCCTCCTTGAGGAAGCCTTCGTTCGCGTCGGAGCGCGCCTCGGCATCGGCGAGCTCGCGCTCGAGCTCGGGGATCTGGCCGTAGCGCAGCTCGGCGGCGCGCTGCAGGTCGGCCTCGCGCTCGGCGCGCTCGGCGTCGCGGTGGGCGACGTCGAGCTTCTCCTTGAGGTCCTGGATCGCGGTGAGCTTCGCCTTCTCGGCCTGCCATTGCGCGGTGAGGCCGGCGCTCTGCTCCTGCAGCTCGGCGAGCTCGTGCTTGAGTGCCTCCTTGCGAGACTGGGACGCCTCGTCCTTCTCCTTCTCCAGCGACGTGAGCTCGATCTCGAGCTGCATCGCGCGGCGCTTGAGGGCGTCGATCTCCTCGGGCATCGAGTCGATCTCGATGCGCAGCCGCGACGCGGACTCGTCGATGAGGTCGATCGCCTTGTCGGGCAGGAAGCGATCGGCGATGTAGCGGTGGCTGAG
>DATLNO010000281.1:0-4567 GCA_035536715.1 Solirubrobacteraceae bacterium | reverse complement strand
TCTCGTTCGACGAGGCGGGCCAGTGCCTCAACGCATCGCTGTCGGAGTACCTCCTGCCGACGGCGCTGGAGTGCCCTGAGTACGGGTTCGAGCTCGGTTCCACAGTCACGCCCTGTCCGCACCACCCGATCGGCGCGAAGGGCGTCGGCGAATCGCCGGGGGTGGGATCAGCGCCGTGCATCGCCAACGCCGTGATCGACGCGCTCTTCCACGCCAGGGGCATCGTGGACATCGACATTCCCTGCACGCCAAGTCGCGTGTGGGCGGCGATGCAGCGCGGCTGATCTGGGGGCGCGTCCCCGGTCTTACAGGCCGCTGCGGTCCGGCCTCTCCTCGCATTCTCAGTTCGGCGCCGCTAGGGTCGTCGCGCACAAACGGCAACGAAGGAGCCACGGACGTGCTGAAGCCGCTGCTGCTGGTACTGGGTGCCGTCGCGTTCGTCGGCGCGTTGATGCTCGGCGGCTGGGCGCTCACCGGTGGCGGCGCGGATCTTCCCGCGAGCCAGGCGCCGGCGGCCGGCTTCACCACTGCGGACCCGTCCGGCGCCGAGGAGCCCGCCGGCACGCAGCCGCAACCGGCAGGTGAAGTGCCACAGCCCCGCGAGCAGCAGGATGCGCTGGGCGAAGACACGAGCGCAGGCGAGCTCTCGCGACGCGCCCGCGAGCGCCTTTCCCGGTCCGGTACTGCCGCACCCGCGCCAGTCCGGCGCACGGCCCGCCCACCGGCCACCTCACCGGTACCGGCGGATGACGCCGCGGAGCCGCAGCGCGCCGACGACGCCGCACGCCGGCGCGCCGAGCAGCAGGCGCAGGCCGAGCTCGCCCGCCGGGCGGCGGCCAGGCGCGCGGAGGAGGCCAAACAGGCCGCCGATCGCGCACGCAACCACACCGAGGGCGACGACTTCGACGACGACTAGTGGTCGCGGATCCGTCCGGAAGTTCGGCTGTCGAGAACGGGAGCCTCACGGGCGCCGACGTCAGGAACGGCTCGATCCGTGGCGCCGATGTCGGCGACAGGAACGCTCACTGCGAACGATTCAAGCTACTGGCGCGTCGAGGCGACTACACCGGCCACTACCGCGCAGTGGAGCCAGCTCGGCATCCAGACTTTCGGCCTCGTCGATCGCGAGCTCGAAGCATCGCCGGGACGGCACCTGGGCCGTCACTGCGCCCTGAGCGGCGCCAGACCTGCGCGCGGTATACCGGAGCCGGCTTACAGATCGTCAGGCGTGACGGTGCGCTCATGCATCGCAAGCGCGATGAGGCGCCTGCTCTGATCGTCCTCGCCGGACAGACCGGCTTGCTCGTACAGGCCGTCGACGGCGTCGGCGATCGCCGCCACGTCACATTCGAGGGCGTGGGCGATGTCGGCGTCGCTCGGAGTGACCGGGAGTTCGTGCCCCGCGAGCCAGGGTCGCGCCAGCGCGACGAGGATCGTGCGCTGGATAGGGTCGGGATCGAGCAACCGGGGCGCAGCGTGCTCCTCGGGCGCGGCCTGGTCGGGGCCGGCTTCCGGGAGATGCAGCGACAGCACCGTATCGCCGACCCTGAAGCAGGCGCCGTCCTTGAGAACGATCTCGCCGGGGATCCGCTTGTCCCCGATGAACGTCCCGTTGTGTGAGTCGGCGTCGTCGATCGACCACCAGCCGGCTGCGTAGATGAGCCGGGCGTGACGGCGGGACACGAGCGGGTCGCTCTGGATGCGCACCGGGCACACGTCCACGCGACCGACGTCGATGGGCGAAGCGGAGGGCGACAGCGACACCGCGTGGAACAGCACGCCGTCGCGGTAGCGCACGTACGGGCGTCCTTCGGCACGCACCTCGGCTTCGAGCTCGTGCTCGTGCTCGTCGCGGGCGACTGGCGGTCCTGCGTCGTTCTCAACGGGGGTCGTCGACATACGTCGAGACTACCCCGCGGGCTCGCAGGCCGGTCGGGGCGGGAGAACCGACGAAGGCGCACAGCGAACCAGCCGGTAGCGTGCGCCCGGCGCATGAGCCTGGTCGATGCCATTCCCTCCGACCCCAGCGCGGACTCGCTCTTCGACGCGTTCACCGACTGGGCGGCGCTGCAGGGCCTGAGTCTCTACCCGCATCAGGAGGAGGCGGCGATCGAGCTCTTCAGTGCCAACAACGTGGTGCTCGCGACGCCGACCGGCTCGGGGAAGTCGATGGTCGCGGTGGCCGCGCACTTCGCCGCGCTGGCCGATGACCGCGTCACGTTCTACACCGCGCCGATCAAGGCGCTCGTCTCGGAGAAGTTCTTCGCGCTCTGCACGATCTTCGGGGCGAGCAACGTGGGGATGCTGACCGGAGACGCGTCGGTCAACGCCGACGCGCCGATCATCTGCTGCACGGCGGAGGTACTGGCGAACATCGCCCTGCGAGAAGGCGCCGGCGCGGACGTCGGCCAGGTCGTGATGGACGAGTTTCACTACTACGCCGACGGCCAGCGCGGCTGGGCGTGGCAGGTGCCGCTGCTGACCCTGCCCGACACGCAGTTTCTGCTCATGTCGGCCACGCTGGGGGATGTCAGCGAGATCGCCCGCGACCTGACGCAGAGAACGGGTCGCGAGACGGTGATCATCGACGACGCCGAGCGGCCGGTCCCACTCACCTACGCCTGGTCGGTCCAGCCGATGCACGAGCTGTTGGAGGAGCTCGTCGCGACCGATCAGGCGCCGATCTACGTCGTGCACTTCACGCAGGCCTCCGCGATGGAGCGTGCCCAATCGCTGCTGTCGGCGAAGCTGTGCACGCGAGCGGAGCGCGAGGCCATCGCCGACACGCTGGGCGCGTTTCGCTTCACCGCCGGCTTCGGGCGCACGCTCTCCAAGCTCGTACGGGGTGGGGTGGGGGTGCACCACGCCGGGATGCTGCCGCGCTACCGGCGCCTCGTCGAGCAGCTTGCACAGACCGGGTTGCTGAAGGTGATCTGCGGTACCGACACGCTCGGCGTGGGCATCAACGTGCCGATCCGCACGGTGGTCTTCACGAGCCTGGCGAAGTACGACGGCACCCGCCACCGGATGCTGAAGGCGCGCGAGTTTCATCAGATCGCCGGACGCGCGGGACGCGCCGGCTTCGACACGTCGGGTCACGTCGTCGTGCAGGCGCCCGATCATGTGATCGAGCGCACGCGCGCGCTTGCCAAGGCGGGCGACGATCCGAAGAAGCGCCGCAAGGTTCAGACCAAGAAGCCGGCGGACGGCGTGGTGAGCTGGACGGAGGAGACGTTCGAGCGCCTGCGCGACGCCGTGCCCGAGCCGCTCGTTTCGAAGATGCGAGTCGACCACGCGATGATCCTCAACGTCGTCCACCAGCCGGCGGACCCGGTCAAGGCCATGCGGGCGTTGATGCAGGACAACCACGAGGACGAGCGCGGGCGCCGCCGCCTCTCTGAGCAGGCGCAGGCGCTCGGCGACGAGCTCGTCGGCGCCGGCGTGCTCGTGTGGCTGCCCGCGCCTGACCCGGACGGCCGCACGCTGCAGCTGGCGCTCGAGCTCCAGGCCGACTTCGCGCTCAATCAGCCGCTCGCCTCCTTCGCCCTCGTCGCGTTCGAGCTCCTGGACCCAGAGTCCGACACCTACAGCCTCGACGTGCTCTCGATCGTCGAGGCGATCCTCGACGACCCGTTCCCCGTGCTGATGGCGCAGGCGCACAAGGCGAAGGGCGAGGCGGTTGCCGAGATGAAGGCTCAGGGCATCGAGTACGACGAGCGCATGGAGCTGCTCGAGGAGGTCAGCTATCCGAAGCCTCTGGGGGAGCCGCTGCTGGACGCGCTGCGGGTGCACAGCGAGACCCATCCCTGGGTGCGCGAGTCCGATCTGTCTGCGAAGTCGGTCGTCCGCGACATGTACGAGGGCGGGCGCACGTTCACCGAGTTCGTCGCGTTCTACGGACTGGCGCGCTCAGAAGGTCTGGTGCTGCGCTACCTCAGCAACGCGTATCGCGCGCTGCGTCATACGGTGCCCGAGGAGGTCAAGACCGACGAGCTCGACGAGATCATCGAGTGGCTCGGAGAGACGGTCCGCCAGACCGATTCGAGCCTGCTCGACGAATGGGAAGCCCTGACGGACCCGGTATCGGTGGCGCGCGTGGCCGCAGCAATGGCAGCCGGCGAGGCGCCGGCGCCACCGCGGCCCATCACCGCAAACACCCGTGCGTTCACCGTGATGATCCGCAACGCCATGTTCCAGAAGGTGCAGCTCGCGGCGCGCGATCGCGGCGGGGAGCTCGCGCAGCTCGAGGCGTCGGCCGCCGCGCTCGCCGACCCGCCGGGGAAGGTCACGATGACCGCCGCTGCGTGGGAGGCCGCGCTGGGCGCCTACTGGGACGAGTATGAGTCGATGGAGACCGGGGCAAACGCGCGGTCCCCGCAGTTGCTGATGATCGACAAGAGCTCGGTCGACAGCGTGGCGCGTACCTGGACGGTGCGGCAGATCATCGAGGACCCCGACGCCAACCGCGACTTCGCGATCGTCGCAACGGTCGACCTCGCCGCCTCGGACGCGGCCGGCGAGCCGGTGATCCGCACGACATCGTTCGGATCGGCAGCTCCGTGACTGC
>DATLNO010000280.1:0-6670 GCA_035536715.1 Solirubrobacteraceae bacterium | reverse complement strand
ACCCGTGGGAGTCATCACGTTGCACCGCGGAGACATCACGACCGACAGCGATGCCGACGCGATCGTCAACGCCGCCAACTCGAGCCTGCTCGGCGGTGGCGGGGTGGACGGCGCGATCCACCGTGCGGCGGGGCCGGATCTGCTGAGGGAGTGCCGCGTCCTCGGCGGCTGCCACACCGGCGACGCGAAGATCACCGGCGCGGGAGACCTGCCCGTCAAGCACGTCATCCACGCCGTCGGCCCGGTCTGGAAGGGCGGCAGACATGGCGAGGCCGAGATGCTCGGCTGCTGCTATCACCGCTCGATCGCGCTGGCGGCGGAACACGGCTGCGCGCGCGTCGCGTTTCCGGCGATCTCCGCAGGCGTCTACGGCTACCCCCTGGACGGCGCGGCCACGGTTGCGATCGGCGCGACGCGCGAGGCGCTGGAGATGCATCCCGCGGTGCAGGAGGTGCGGTTCTGGCTCTTCGGCGACGCCGCGTACGCGGCGTTCGAGAACGCGTTGCGGTGAGGGTCGCCGGGATCGTCCTCGCGGGGGGGAGATCGACGCGGATGGGACGATCGAAGGCGACGCTCGACTGGCACGGCTCGACCCTCGTGCGCCGCGCGGTCGGAATCGTCGCGCGGGTCGCAGACGGTCCCTTGATCGTCGTGCGCGCTGCCGAGCAGGAGCTGCCGGCGCTGCCGCGGACCGTCGAGATCACGCAGGACGCGCGCGACGGGCGCGGCCCCCTGCAGGGGATCGCCGCCGGCCTCGCGGCCATCGGCGACCGCGCCGATGCGGCGTTCGTCTGCGGCGTCGACGCCCCACTGCTGCACCCCGCGCTGATCGCGGCCGTCATCGCCGCACTCGCGGCGGACGAGCAGCTCGACGTCGCGCTGCCGGTCGCGCACGGGTTTTCCCACCCGCTCGCGGCCGCCTACCGCACGACGATCGCGAGCCAACTGCACGAGCTGCTCGACCAGGACGTGCTCTCCACCAGTCCCCTTTTCGAGCGCTGCCGCGTACGGCGCCTCGACGAGGCGGCGCTGCTCGCGGACGCGGCCGTCGCCGCGCACGACCCGGAGCTCTGCTCCCTCCTGAACCTCAACGAGCCCGGCGAGTACGAGGCCGTCCGCGCGCGCCCCGCGCCGCAGGTGAGCGTCGTCGGCCGCGGCGACGTTCGCGCCGCGACGGTCGGCGCCGCAGGCGAGGGCGCCGCGACCGTCAACGGCCGGCCGGTCAGCGATCCGGAGGAGCCGCTCGCCGCAGGCGACGTCCTCGCCTTCGCGCGGCGCCGGCCACTGTCGCAGCCTCGGTGAGCTCAAACGTGCGCGCGAGACGCTGCTCGCAACAACGACCACGCGACCGGGCGCGATCGCGCGCAGCTCCCGTGGTCGCGCCACGGTCGACGCCGGCGCCGTCGCATGGCTGTCGCGTTACGTCGACGGCGTGGCGATCGGGGAGCCGGTTCGATGAGGCGGCGCGCGGAAGTTGATCGCGGCCCTGAATCGTGTACGTTGGCGCGCGTCAGCCAGGGGTCGAAACGAGGTCTTGCCGTATGAGCGCACAGCCGGAGGTCGCCAGCGAGCCCGTGCAGGTCGGGGGGCCCTATTGGGAGGAGCTGTCTGTCGGCGACCTGTACGTGGAGTTCCCCGCGATGACCCTCAACGAGGGTCACGCCGCGCTGCACCAGTCGATCGTCGGAGACCGCCTGCGGCTCGCGCTCGACGCGTCGCTGTCCGAGCGCGTCGCCGGCCGGAGGCTCGCCCACCCGAACCTCGTCTGCGACGTCTCGATCGGCCAGTCGACGCTGCCGACACAGCGCGTCATCGGCAATCTCTTCTACCGGCGCCTCATGCTGCGCCGGCTGCCGGCGATCGGCGACACCCTGAAGACGACGACCGAGATCGTCGCGCTCAAGCGCAACGCGATCAAGGAGGGCCGCAAGCCGACGGGCCTCGCGGTTCTGCACATCGTCACGAAGGACCAGGAGGACCGCGCGATCCTCGACTACTGGCGCTGCGCGATGCTCCCGATCAAGGACGTCGAGGCCTCACAGCCGCACGCCGACGACCTCGACCAGTTCCCCGCCGACCTGCCGCCGGAAGCGCTGCACGCGACGCTCGACGGCATCGACCTCGACGTCTACCGCAGCGAGGTTCCGGGCACGCACTTCGCCGACCTCAGCGCGCCGACGACGTGGGTGCTCGACGGCGGCGACAGCGTCACGGCAGCGCCCGAGCTCGTGCGGATGTCGCTGAACCTCGCGAAAGCGCACTCCGATCCGGGCTCGCATCACTCGGGCCAGCGCCTCGTCTACGGCGGGCACACGATCGGGATCGCGGCGGCGCACATCACCAAGACGCTGCCCAACCTCGTGACGATCATCGGCTGGCATCACTGCAACCACCTCGCCCCGGTCTTCGAGGGCGACGTGTTGCGCAGCACGGTGCACCTGGAGGAGACCGAGGCACTGCCCGACGGCGGCGGCCTCGTCACGCTGCGGGTGGAGGTTGCGGCGCAGCGCGCCGACGGCGCGCTGGACAACGTCTTGGATTGGCGACTTGTGGGGGCGATGGCATGAGAGCGCGTCATTGCTCGACGATCGTCCCTGCGAATTCGAAAGGCGGGTGCTCGCGATGAGCGAGGGGATTCTCAATGGGGTGCGTGTGATCGAGGGATCGGCGTTCGTCGCCGCGCCGACTGCAGGCATGACGCTCGCCCAGCTCGGCGCTGACGTCATCCGCTTCGACGCGCCCGGCGGCGGCCTGGACTGGAAGCGCTGGCCGCTGACATCCGACGGCGACAGCCTCTTCTGGTCGGGCCTGCAGAAGGGCAAGCGCTCGATCGAGATCGACCTGCGCTCCGAGGAGGGCCGCGAGCAGCTCTCGCAGCTCATCACGATGCCCGGCGAGGGCAACGGCATCTTCATGACGAACTTCCCCGCGCGCGGCTGGATGAGCTACGAGAAGCTCAAGGAGCGCCGCGAGGACCTGATCATGGTCGTCATGACGGGTAACCACGACGGCTCGTCCGAGGTCGACTACACCGTCAACCCCTCTGTCGGCTTCCCCGAGGCGATGGGCCCGCGCGACTCCGCGGTCCCGACGAACAGCCTCATGCCGGCGTGGGACACGGCGATGGGCGGCCTCGCCGTCGTCGGCCTGCTCGCCGCGCTGCGCCACCGCGACAAGACCGGTGAGGGTCAGCTCGTCGAGATCGCGCTCTCCGACGTCGCGATCGCGACCGTCGGCAACCTCGGCCGCATCGCCGAAGTCCAGCTCGAGGGCCGCGAGCAGCCGCGCGACGGCAACTACCTCTACGGCGCGTTCGGCGGCGACTTCGCGACGAGCGACGGGCGTCGCGTGATGGTCGTCGCGCTGACCGGCCGCCAGTGGAAGGCCCTGAAGGAGGCGACGGACACCGAGGTGCTCTTCGACACGGTGGCGGCCGCGACCGGGCACGACTTCCGGGGCGAGGCCGGGCGCTACAAGGGTCGCGACCTCATCCGCGAGCTGCTGACGCCGTGGTTCGGCGAGCGCACGCTCGAGGAGATCCGGGAGACGTTCGCGGGCACCGGTGTCTCCTGGGGCCCGTACCAGACGTTCAAGCAGCTCGTCGAGCACGACCCGCGCTGCTCGGAGGCCAACCCGATGTTCTCGATGGTCGAGCATCCGGTCGGGACGTATCTCACCCCCGCCTCACCGCTGAGCTTCAGTGTCTCCGGGCGGGTGCCCGCTAAGCCGTCGCCCCATCTCGGCGAGCACACGGAGGACGTCCTCGCCGAGCTGCGTGACCAGGCGCCGGCGTAGCCGTCCCCAAGCCCTTCAGACCTCGAACTTCTCCGGGAACAGCTCGAAGTCCCGTGAGGCACGCTCGAACTCCTCGAGCGTGCCGATGTCGTACCAGTCCGCGTCGTTGGTGAAGGTCGTGACGGTTTCCCCCGCGTCGATCAGCCGCAGGACGAGGTCCGGGAACTGGCTCGGGCCCGCGGGCAGGTAGTCGAGCGCGCGGGCGTCGTAGGCGTAGATCCCCATGCTCACGTCGTAGTTCAGGGTTGGCTTCTCCATATAGCCGGTGACACGACCGTCGCTGCTCTCGATCACGCCGAGATCGATGTCGACCGTCTTGCTGTGCGTGGCGATCGTGAGCGCGGCGCCGACGCTCTCGTGATGGCAGATGAGGGCCGCGTAGTCCAGCGAGGTGAGGATGTCGCCGTTCATCACCAGGAACGTGCCCTCGAGATCGGGGACGATCCGCAGCGCGCCGGCCGTGCCCAGCGGCTCGTCCTCCCAGCGGTAGTCGAGCTCGAGTCCTTCGGGCACGCCCGCCTGCGTGAAGTACAGGCGGATGAGGCTGCCGAGATGGCTGACGCACAGATCGATCCTCCGCACGCCGTGGTGATGCAGCGACGTGATGATCTGCTCGAGGACGGGTCGACCGCCGACGGGCACCAGCGGCTTGGGGATGACGGTGGTGTAGGGCCGCAGGCGCGTGCCAAGCCCGCCGGCGAGGATGACTGCCCTCACGCCAACGGCTCGTCGGCGTCGGTACGAACCCAGGCCGTGCTCCGCAGCATCGGACCTATAGTAGGCGAGGATGGTCGATTGGACTGTCCCTCTGGCCGACGTGATCGTCGACGACGCCGACCTCCAGGCCGTCGTCGACACGTACCGCTCCGGATGGCTCAGCATGGGGCCGCGGATCGAGGAATTCGAGGCCTCCTTCGCCGAGTACGTGGGCGTCCGCCATGCGATCGCGGTCTCCAGCGGCACCGCGGCGCTGCACCTCATGTGCCTTGCGTCCGGCATCGGGCCCGGAGACGAGGTCGTCGTGCCCTCGATGACGTTCGTCGCGACGGTCAACGCCGTGCGCTACGCGGGCGCGACGCCGGTCTTCGCCGACATCGCGGGGCCGCTCGAGCCGTGGCTCTCGGCACAGACCTGTGCGGCCGCGATGAGCCCTCGAACCAAGGCGATCCTCTACGTCGCATACGGCGGGCACGCGGGCGAGCTCGCCGGCGTCGCCGCGCTCGCCGAGTGCGAGGGGATCGCGCTGCTGCAGGACGCGGCTCACGCCGCCGGGACCCGATTGGACGGGGTTGCCCTGGGCAGCATCGGCAGCGCGTCGGCCTTCAGCTTCTTCTCCAACAAGAACCTCGCGATCGGAGAGGGCGGCATGGTCGCGACGGACGACGATCGGGTCGCCGCGGACGTGCGGCTGTTGCGCTCCCACGGCATGACCACGGTGAGCTGGGACCGCCACCGCGGCCACGCGGCGGGTTACGACGTCGTCGCGCTGGGCTTCAACTACCGCATGGACGAGCCGCGCGCGGCGCTTGGCCGGTGCCGGCTGGAGCGGCTCGAAGCCGAGAACGCGCGCCGGGCCGAGCTCGATGCGCGCTACCGCGCGCAGCTCATCACCGCCGTCGCATGCGCGATGCCACCGGCTGACGGTGTGCAACCGGCGCACCACATCTTCACGATCGTGTTGCGAGACGGTGCCGACCGCGACGCATTTCGCGATGCGCTGCGACTGGAGGGAGTGCAGACGAGCGTTCACTACCCGCCCGCGCACCGCTTCTCGATTCACGCCCGAGGCGCACCGGAGCTCCCGCTCACCGACGCCTACGCGACGAGCACCGTCACGCTGCCGTTGTTCGCTCATATGACCCATGCACAGCAGGATCACGTCGTGGCGGCGGTCGCCGCCGCGCATGCGCCGACGGGCGCGTGACGTTCAGGCTCAGTTGCGGTAGCGCGGATCGAACGGATCGCCGAAGCGTTGCGCCTCGAGGCCGTCGATGATCTCCGCGATTCCTTCTGGCACCGTCATGGTCGTCTCGAATCCCAGCTCACGCCCGATCAGGCCGAAGGACACCTTGTAGTCGCGCGGATCCTCGGGTCGATCGACGAACGAGACCGACCCGTTCGAGGTCTGACTGCGGATCGCCTCGATGAGGTCGGACTTGCGGTAGTTCTCGTCGGAACTACCGGCGTTGTAGACCCTGCCGGCGACGCGCTCCTCCGGCGCCTCGAGCACGGAGCACACCGCGCGCCCGGCGTCACGGACGTGGATGTAGGGCCGCCAGAACTGCTGCCCGAACACCGCGAGCTCGTGTCCGAGGTGCAGATCGCGAGTGAACTCGTTGACCGTCAGGTCAAAACGCATCCGTGGCGCGACGCCGTAGACCGTGGCAAAGCGCAGGCAGCAGACCTTCAACGCTGCGAAGTCGCCTCTCAGCAGCGCCTGCTCGATCTCCACCTTCTGCTCGGCGTACAGCGACAACGGGGCGAGCTCGCCCTGCTCGTCGATCGCAACCGTGGAATCTGCCATCCGCCCGTAGTTGGAGCAGGTCGAAGCGAACACGAGGCGCTGCGCGCCCGCAGCGCGCGCGGACTCGATGACGGCTCGTGAGGCCTCGACGTTGACCTCCCACGACAGCTCGGGGCTACGTGCGCACGCGGGGTCGCCGACGATCGCGGCGAGATGAACAACGGCCCGCGCGCCCGCCAAGGCCCGATCGCGGGCAGCGCCATCGCGGATGTCGCCGACGACGACCTGTGCCCCGCGTTGGACCAGACGCTCGACGACATCGGACTGGCCGTGCTCGAGCGCATCGAGGACGACGACCTCGCGACCTGCAGCGAGCAGCTCCTCGCAGACCATCGCCCCGATGTATCCGGC
>DATLNO010000279.1:0-16072 GCA_035536715.1 Solirubrobacteraceae bacterium | reverse complement strand
CTGCGTGCGACTCGTATGGGTGCCCTGCTGCCGGGCCGAGGCCCGTACGGATCGCCGAAGTGCAAGACGATGGTGACGACTGGTGTCGCGCGGCGCCTCCGGCACAACCGGTGGGCCAGCTTCATGCCTGCATCCCGCTTCGTGGGGCAATGCTGCGTTGACAGATGCGGCAACCGCTTCCAGGCGCAGGCGAAAGGGACTGCTCGTCCTCCAAGCGATCAACTTCCGCGGCCTCGGCAAGGATCTCGCGGGCGATCTGCTCGTAGTCACGCGTCGCGTGATGCGACGCATTGGCGTGCATCTTGGTTCCGTCGATCGCGACAACTCCGACGCTGACCATCCCTGCCTCGGCACACAGCTCGAGGACTCCGCCAAATCGCGATCTCGTGGCGCTGGCGAAACCGCGCGATCGTGCAGTGATCGGGACGCTGGTTGGCGGCGATCACCCTGAAGGCGATGTCCTCGACGCACTCGCGTTCGATCACGCGCGAGGAGCGCTGCCCCCGCGCGTACGCGTACAACAACAGCGCGACCATCATCGCCGGATCGTGCGCCGGACGGCCGTTGGCGTCCTGGCGATAGGCCGCATAGAACGCCGACAGATCAAGCTCCTCGACCGCCGCCAACACGAACCACGCGAGGTGATTCTCCGGCAGCCACTCACGCAGGCTGACCGGCAGCAACAACACCTGCTCGCGATCACACGACACGAAGCGCTGAGTCATGCATCCATCGTCCGGGCCGATCCGGACAGACCCGGGGTTATGCAACAGCCACCGTCCAAGGCGGGAGCGACCGTGCGCGACCGGTGGCTTCCGCTTCTCAGCACGGGAGGAGCAGTCCGTGATCGGACTGCTCCTCCGGGGCGACCGACGGCGCCTGGGACATGTAGTTGTGGGCCGGCCAGAACTGCGGCTGGGGTGGCGGCCCCGGGACCCCGACGGCTTCGAGGGCCGGCCTGAGGCGCTCTTGGAAGAATCGGTTCGCGTCCTCTTCCGACTCCCAGACCTCGATGACACGCCATCCGCCATTCGGGCTCGGGCCGGCGACGTGGAAGATGCCGCCCGCAGGCCGCTCCAAGTCAAGGAGCTCACGAACCCTGTCGTAGATCGCCTGGGAGCCGTTGGGGTTGTCAACCATCATTGCGATGGCCATGCTGCCTCCTTCTTGTGGTCGGCGCGGATTTGTACGAGCGACGGTAGAAGCGGCGAGGAGTTCGCGCATCGGCTGAACCACCCAACTTCCGCCATCCGACGGCATGGGTAGTGCCACCCATTGAGGGCGCTCAGCTCAGACGAGCTGGTGCTGGTACGCGTAGGCCGTGGCCGCGGCGCGCGAGGACACCCTCAGCTTGGTGAAGATGTTGCTCACGTGGCGGTCCACCGTCCTCTCGCTGAGGACCAGCTCGGCGGCGATGGCCTTGTTGGTCGCGCCGGCGGCGACCAAGCGCAGCACCTGCAGCTCCCGCGGTGTGAGCCCATGGCTGTCGTCGGACGCGGTGCGCAGGATGAGCGCGTCGATGCGGGCCAGGTCGGGCGCTGCTTCAAGCTGCGCGAAGCCGCCGCGGGCCGCGTCGAGCTCCAACGCGGCCGAGTCGTCGTCTCCCAGGGCGCGGCACGCCAGTCCCATCAGCTCGCGCACGCGTGCGGCCACGTACGGCGCCTCGAGTTCCTCCCACGCCTGCCCGGCGCGACGCAGCGCGGTCAAGGCGGCAGGGGCGTCGCCCGCGGTGAGTTCCACCGCCCCGCGGGCCTGCGCGACGAGCGCGCCCAGCATGGCGCTCTGATAGCCCTCCGCGATCTCCTCGAGCTCGCTGCACGCGACGCGCGCTTCCTCGCGATCGCCAACGGCCAGCATGATCTCGATGTAGGCGGGCAGCAGCCGCACCCGCGCGACCCGGTCGCTGGGCTCGTCGACCACCCGGCGGATCGAGGCGGCCGCCGCGTCGCCGTTTCCCTGCGCCAGCCGCAGCAGGGCCAGCCCCGGCTGCGGCTCGCGCCCGCACCGGCTCGCGTCCCGGTAGGCCTCCTCGGCCGCGGCGTGCTCTCCCCGCAGGCGATGGATGTCGCCCCGCACGTAGAACGCTTGGCCGGCCCCCGCCTGAGTCATGCCCTGACGCTCGCCGGCGCGGCGCGCCTCCTCCAGCGCCCGCGCCCATTCGCCGTGCAGCTGCATGATCTCGGCGCGATGCAGCAGGCAGCGGCCGGTGAACGCCACTACGTCGGGCTGGTGCTCACACCACCGCGTCAGTGCGGCGGTCCACTGCTGGGCGCGGGGCAGCTCAAACGCGTCCTGGCAGCCCAGGATCACGCCGCAGTAGACAATTCCGGAGACGATCGGCGATAGCTCGCTGGACGTGACGGCCACCATCGCCTCGTCCAACAGCCCCAGGCCCTCCTCGATCCGCCCAGCCTGACCCGAGCGTGGCCCTGACGGTGCACGGCGAGCGCGAGCAGATCGGCATCGCCGAATCGCTCGCCGATCTCCGCGGCGGCCGCCGCCACGGCGGCCGCGGCCTCCAGGTCACCGCTTGACTCGTGCCGGAACACGAGCGGCAGCAGCAGATAGCCCCGCTCGACGCAGTCACGCCCGTCACGCTTGAGCAACCGTTGGGCGCGGCCCAGCCATCCGCTCGCGGGACCCATCTCGCCCGCGATCGCCAGCTGCATACCGACCCAGAACGCGCACCGCACGGCGCGCGGAACCTCGCCGGCCTCCAGGCAGGCGCGATGGGCACGCTCGAGGACGGCCACGTAGTCGTCGTGACGGCCGATCATGTAAGCCGACGTCGCGAGCAGCTCAAGATCCTCCGCTCCCAGCGAACCCCCGTGATCGGCCTGCGAAAGCGACCGGTAAGCGGGCATCCACGCCCGCGCCGCGTAGGACGCACGGCCCCGCTCGAGTTCGTCGACGACCCCCACGGACACTACCCCAGCAAAAAGCGTATCGCGGAGCACGCGCAGGACCGAAGGGCGTGCGTTTGCCCGATGCTATTACGGAGCACGCGTAGCTGGGCTGCTGCTTTGAGGCACAGGAGCACTCTGCCGGTCCGCCGGTGAAAGCGCCGCTCCTCGCGCATTCGAGCGCTCTCTTGGGGGCCCGGTTCGCGCTTGTGCTCCTCGTCCCAAGCCAAGCGGTAGCGCTTTCTTCCGTCGGGGAGCAGCGGTCTCGACCCCGCTCCGGCTGCTCGTCCAGAGCGGTCAAGTGGCACCTCCGCGGCGAGGCGCTCCCTCTTCATCGAATGCAGCATCCGAGGTGGTCGGCGCGCCGAGAACGCAGGGCGAGCATGAGTGGCCTCGCCTAGGATCACCTCGTGCACGACGCGGCCGACGCTGATACCGACGCGCTCCTGACACGCGCCCAGGAGGCGCTCCAATCCGGCGAATGGTCCGTGGCCAGGGAAGCGCTCGAGGCCGCCCTTGAGCACGACGAGTCGGCCGAGGCTCTGCTCGGACTGGGCAACGCGCTCTGGTGGCTCGGCGAGACCGGGCTATCGGTTCGCTCGCTTGAGCGTGCCTACACCGCCTTTCACCGCAAGCCGGATCCGGCTCAGGCCGTGCTGGCCGCCGTCGGCCTGTGTCTCACTTATCACGCCAGCCTTGGCAACCAGGCGGCGGCCCGGGGGTGGCTGGCCCGCGCGGCGCGGCTGGTGGAGGACTTTGAGCTGGCTCCGCTCGGGGGATGGGTGCTTCTCTGTCGGGCAGTGATCGCGGAAGAGGACGGCGATGCGGCCGCGGCGGAGCGCTGGTCGCGTGAGGCGCACAAGACGGCTCGCGAGCTGGCGGACGGCGACCTCGAGCTGTGCGCCCTGAGTGCGCTTGGATCGGCGCTGGTGGCGATGGGCCGCGTCGAGGAGGGCGTGGCGCTGCTCGACGAGGCGATGGCCGGCTCGCTCGGCGGGGAGGTCGAGGCGCTCGACACGGTGGTGTTGACGAGCTGCCAGACGATTATCTGCTGCAGCCGCGCCGGCGACCTCATCCGGGCCCGGCAGTGGGTTCGGGCCGCGGACGATTTCAACCGCCGCTACGGCTCGCCGCATCTGTACGCCGTGTGCCGCACGCATTACGGGAGCATCCTGTTCGCGAGCGGCAGCTGGGAGGAGGCCGAGGTGGAGCTGCTCGCCGCGCTCAAGATCGGCGAGGGTGCCGAGCCGGCGCTGCGCGCCGAGGCGTTGGCCAAGCTGGCCGAGCTGCGGCTGGCGCAGGGCCGGGTGGAGGAGGCCGAGCGGCTCGTCCAGGGGCGCTCCGACGAGCCCGCGGCCGTGTGCGTGTCCGCCGCGATCGAGCTGGTTCGCGCTCAGCCGGCGGTCGCGGCGTCTGTCCTCGAGCGCCGCCTCGGCGAGGTCGGCTGGGAATGCCTGGAGGCTGCGGCGCTGGTCGAGCTCCTCGCCGAGGCGTCGATCGCACGCGGGAGCGTGCCCGACGACCTGGCCAGCCGGGTTGGGCGGCTGGCTGAGCTCGGCGAGGCGGGCAGGTGCGAGCCGATGGCAGCTCGGGCGCAGCGCGCGCTCGGGGTGCTGGCCGTCGCGGCCGGCGATGCACGAGGCGCGGTGCCCCACCTGGAGCGGGCGTTGGCGGGATTCCGGCGGCTGGAGATGCCGCTGGAGACTGGGCGGACCCGGCTCCTGGTCGCGAGGGCGCTGGCGGACGATGCGCGCGAGGTGGCAATCGCCGAGGCCAAGCAGGCGCTCGCCGGCTGCGAGCGGCTCGGCGCCGCGCGCGACGCCGATGCCGCCGCCGCCTTCCTGCGCTCGCTCGGCGTCAAGGCGGCGCGCATCGGACCGAAGGGCGTGGGTCTGCTCACCAAGCGCGAGCGCGAGGTGCTGGAGCTACTCGGCGAGGGCCTCTCCAACCCTGAGATCGCCGAGCGGCTCGTGGTCAGTCGCAAGACCGTCGAGCACCACGTCGCGCGCGTGCTCTCCAAGCTCGGCCTGCGCGGCCGCGGGGAGGCCGCCGCCTACACTGTCCGCGAGCGAGATTCCGCCACGAAATAGGTGAACTCGCCGATGCTCGCCCGCTCGCCGGCTGGCACGCTCGGTCCAACGACCAAGCACCACGAGCGAGCAGGAGCAGCCAGCGATGCAGCGGCCCGTGATCGTCGAGCAGATGAGACGCAGAGCCATGAGCAAGGTGGAGCGCGCTGAGCGCATGCAGGCAGAGGCGGCGCTGATCGATGAGCTGCGCGTGGCGTTGCGCGGCGAGGTGATCGACCGGGCGCATCCAGCCTACGATTACACGCGGATGGTGTGGAACGGGTTGATCGACCGGCGTCCGGCGGTGATCGCGCGCTGCGCCGACACGAACGATGTGGTCGCGGCGGTGCGCGTCGCCCGCAAGCACCGCCCGGTGCTCAGCGTCCGGGGCGGCGGCCACCAGGTGGCGGGCAGCGCGGTCTGCGACGACGGCCTCGTCATCGATGTCTCGCTGCTTCGCGACGTGGCGGTCGATCCCGTGGCCCGCACGGCGGGGGCGGCGGGTGGAGCGCGGTGGGCCGACGTCGATCGCGCGACGCAAGCCTTTGGCCTGGCGACCCCGGGCGGCGAGGTCTCTGCCACCGGGGTAGCCGGACTGACGCTCGGCGGCGGGATCGGGGCGACGATGCGCGCCTACGGGCTGAGCTGCGACAACCTGCGCTCGGTCGAGATCGTTACCGCCGACGGGACGCTGCGCACCGCGAGCCGAGATGAGCACCCCGACCTCTTCTGGGCCCTGCGCGGCGGCGGCCGCGGCCTGGGCGTCGTGACCGCGTTCGAGTTCGAGCTGCACCCGCTCGGACCAGAGGTGGCGTGCGCGCTGCTCCTCTACCCCTACGAGGACGCCGAGGGCGTGCTGCGCGCGTGGCGCGACTACGCATCGCAGGCGCCCGACGAGGTCACCCCGGAGGTCGGGCTCTGGAGCATCCCGCCGCTGCCCGAGCTGCCGGAGGACCTGCACGGCGAGCCCGTGGTCTTCGTCGCCGGCCTCTATGCCGGCCCGCCCAGGGAAGCCGCGCCGGTCCTCGCCCCCTTGCGGCAGCTCGGCGACCCGCTCGTCGACCTAAGCGCCACCGGCCCATACGTCGAGGCGCAGAGCGCCCTGGACGACCTCTTCCCCTCCGGCGGACGCTACTACTGGAAGTCGCACTTCCTAGACGAGCTCAGCGACGCGGCGATCGCGACGACGCTCGAGCACGCCGCGCTCCGTCCCACCCCCGACTCGGTGGTCTACATCCGCACCCTCGGCGGCGCGATTGCCAGCGTCGGCGCCAACGAGACCGCCTACGCGCACCGCTCCGCCGCCTTTAACGTGAGCGTCGACGCGATCTGGTCGCAGACCGAAGACGACGAGGCCGCGATCGCCTGGGCTCGCTCGACCTGGGATGCCCTCCGACCTCACGCCACCGGCGGCATCTACCTCAACTTCGCCGGCCTCGGCGAGGACGGCATGCGCCGCGCGGCGCTCGGCTCGAACGAGGAACGCCTGGAGCGGATCCGCCGAGCCTACGACCCGGACGGGCTGTTCGAGACCGCCGCGCGGCAACCATGAGCCCGGCGAATCCCACGATCCCACCGAGAACCACCGCGATGCGGAGGAAGCGATGACGGCGTCGCACCTGACGGAGCTCAAGCAGCAGGAGCGGGAGATCTGGTCCACCGGCGACTACGGGGCGATCGCCCGCGACATGTTCTGGGAGGTCGGCCCGCGGATCGTGAAGCGGGTCGGTGTCTCGCCTGGCGACCTGGTCCTCGACGTCGCCTGCGGCACTGGCAACGCAGCGATCCGCGCCGCACAGGCTGGTGGCCGCGTCACCGGCGTGGACCTGACCCCGGAGCTGCTCGACGCTGGACGAGAAGTCGCCACCGAGGCCGGCGTCGAGGTGCAGTGGGTGGAGGGAGACGCCGAGGCGCTGCCGTTCCCGGACCACAGCTTCGACATCGTGGTCTCCACCTTCGGCTGCATGTTTGCCCCCCGCCACCAGCTCGCCGCGCGCGAGTTGGCGCGGGTCCTGCGGCCCGGCGGCCGGCTCGGGATCTGTAGCTGGGCACCGGACAGCTCGATCGCCGACATGATGAGGACCCTCATGAGCGTCCTTCCCGAGGCCCCGGAGGCCACGCAGCCGCCTCCGCTCTGGGGTTCCGAGGACCACGTCCGAGCACTCTTCGAGGAAAGCGGCATCGAGCTCGAGTGCGAGGCGGAACGCCTCGAGTTCCGCCACGGCTCGGTCGAAGACGCGCTCCAGACCTACGAGACGGTCTGGGGTCCGTTTATCAAGGCCCGGGAGCTGCTTGAGGCCGAGAGCCGCTGGCCGGCGCTGCGCAACGACCTCGCGGCGGTGCTCGAGCGCCACAATACGGCCACGGACGGCACGCTCGCGTACGCGGGCGAGTACCTGACGGTCGTCGGTCAACGGCGCGGCTAGCAATCAGCTGCCTTCTGTTAGGCCGTCTCGATTTGCGGCGGTGACATGGGACCTGCCCTGCTTTCAGCCAGCAGGCGTATAGATCGTGACGAAGCCCGCACTCGAGTTGGACGACGACCAGGCGTCCGTCGGCGCCCCGTCGACGCTCCTGCCGCCCCTGTATCCGTGAAGAGCAGCACTTCGCGCCGTCGCTACCCCCTTGCATGCGCGGCGGTCAGGCTCGGGCCGGTGATGTCTGGGTTGGCGGGTGCGACGTTCGGGGCTTCCACGATCCCGAGGAGGTCTCTCATGTCGCAGGTGCTGCGCCCGGCCAGGCCAGGACCGTCCCGGTTGGCGTGGCGTCCATCCAACCGGGCCGAGAACACCGAGGATCCCGACGTGTCCCCGACGCCGCCACCTGACACGCATCGCGACCGCAACGTCGGGTCGATGACGCTCGATGCCAACGGGGCGCCACCTGACGTGCCAGCCACCGGATTGGTACCCGCGGGTGGTACCCGTGGACCGTCGTTGAACCCGCTTGAGCATTCGCCAGCCACACGAAAGGCCCGCCTGAGCGGGCCTTTCGTCACAAGCGGATGAAGGGACTCGAACCCTCGACCTTCTGCATGGCAAGCAGACGCTCTAGCCAACTGAGCTACATCCGCGAGGAGGCGGAGTATAGCCCGACAGCCCGCCCGTCAGCGGCCGTTGCGAGCGCGCCTGCCGCGAGCACAACGTAGGCTCAGCGGCCATGGGCGAGCGAGAGTTCGACGTCATCGTGGTCGGCGCCGGACCCGCGGGTGAGGTGCTCGCCGGCCGGCTTGCGGAGCGCGGCCACAAGACCGCGATCGTCGAGTCGCACCTGATCGGGGGCGAGTGCTCGTTCTACGCCTGCATGCCGTCGAAGGCGCTGCTGCGGCCGGGCGAGCTGCTCGCCGAGGTGCAGCGGGTGGCGGGCGTGCGCGAGGCGGTGATTGGTGGACTGGACGTGCCGGCCGTGATGGCGCGGCGCGACGAGATCGTGCACGACCTCGACGACTCGGGCCAGGTGGCCTGGTTGGATGATCGCGGGATCACGCTCGTGCGCGGGCACGGGCGCCTCGCGGGTCAGCGCGGAGTGCGGGTCGGCGACGAGCTGCTGCGCGCGCGGCGGGCTGTGGCGATCGCCACCGGCAGCGGGCCCGCGATGCCGCCCATCCCCGGCCTCGCGGACGCGCGGCCGTGGACCAACCGCGAGGCGACGACGACGCGCACGGTTCCGCGACGGCTCGCCGTGCTCGGCGGTGGCGTCGTCGGCGTCGAGCTCGCGCAGGCATACGCCTCCCTCGGCACGTCGGTGACGCTGATCGAAGGCGGGCTCCGCATTCTCGCGCGCGAGGAGCCGTTCGCAGCGCAGGAGATCGAGCGCGCGCTTCGCTCGCATGGCGTCGAGGTGCTGACCGGCGTCAGGGCGACAACGGTCCGGCGCGCAGCCGCCGCGGGAGGCAACGAGGTCACGCTCACGCTCGACGACGGCCGCGACCTGGCCGGCGACGAGCTGCTCGTCGCGGTCGGGCGGCGCCCGTCGACCACCGACCTCGGGCTGGAGACGGTCGGGCTGCGACCAGGCGATTACCTGGCCGTCGACGACCGGATGCGCGTCGAGGGGCACGACTGGCTCTATGCGATCGGCGACGTCAACGGACGCGCGATGCTGACCCACATGGGCAAGTACCAGGCGCGCGTGGCGAGCCTCGCGATCAGCGGCGACACCACCGCGCGAGCGACGCAAGACAGCGCGGGCTCACCGCGCGTGATCTTCACCGACCCCCAGCTCGCCGCGGTCGGCATGACGGAGGCAGCTGCACGCGAGGCCGGCATCGAGGTTCGCACGGTGTCGTACCCGAGCGCCGGCACGGCCGGCGCGAGCTTCGTCGGCCGTGACGTGGATGGCTCCGCGCAGCTCGTCATCGATGCGAACCGCGATGTCATCGTCGGCGCAACGTTCGTCGGCTTCGAGGTCGCAGAATGGCTGCAGGCGGCGACGATCGCAGTCGTCGGCGAGGTCCCGCTCGGGCGGCTGTGGGATTGCGTGCCCGCCTTCCCGACACGTAGCGAGGTCTGGCTGCGGTTGCTGGAGGTCTGGGAGGGCCCCTGAGGCCGGCACGCACTGCAGGATCCCGCACGCAGCAGTTTCAGGATCGTGCAACTTCACATGCTGGTAACAGCCTCGGACGCTTCAGTTCTCCTGGGTAGACCGCGCAGCCGATAGGCGGATAACGGCAGCGAACGTGGGGGCTAGCCCCGATGTAACGCCCTCGGGGTTCTGCGACTGTCTGAGTCGTTGACGGAGCCACGAGGTGTGGCGAGGGGCCAACGAACAGGGGCGAATTACATGCTGCCAGACGCAGCGAACGTGCGCGTGCCGATTGATGGCATGGACCGCGCACAACGCGAGGACAAGGACGTTATATGAGCGCCGATCTCACAGCTTCAGGACGGGCGCTCGTGGCGTCGCCGCCGCTGATCGCAGCGGTTGCCGACGATGAGCTCACGTCGCGCCGGATCGAGGGCGTGCTCGCCGCCGACGGGATGATCGTCGAGACGCGCGGGCTCAGCGTCGAGGATCTCGGGCACGGCTCCGCCGTCGACCCCGACGTCCTGGTCGTGGCGTTCGGCCGCGGGATCACGGAGCGCGACGCGCAGATGCGGCGGCTGCGCAAGAGCCTGCCCGACACGCACCTGATCGCCATCATGCCCGAGGACTCCCGCCGCGGCGTGCGGCGTGCACTCGAGGCCGGCGCCGACGGCGTCGTCTTCGAGACCCAGGTCGAGACCGCGCTGACATGGACCGTTCGCGCAGTGATGGCCGGGCAGACGACTGTTCCTGCGGCCGGCCGCCACGAGGTCGACCGGCCGACGCTGTCCGGGCGTGAGAAGCAGGTTCTCGGCATGGTCGTCATGGGGCTGAGCAACAAGGCGATCGCGTCCAAGCTCTTTCTCGCGGAGAGCACCGTGAAGTGCCACCTCTCCTCAGCCTTCTCCAAGCTCGGCGTGCGCTCGCGCAACGAAGCCGCCGATCTGATTCTCCACTCCGGGGCGGGATTCGGCCTCGGCCTGATCAGCCCACCTGCTTACGCGCCCACGGAAGGAAGCGAGCAAATGAACAGCGTCCACACGCATCTCACCGACGGAGCAGGATCATGAAGCGCTTGCTGATCGTGGCCGACCACTCGCTGGTCGCGCATTCCATTCGCCTGGCTCTGAAGCAGACGGTGGGCTTCCAGGTGATCGGCGTGATCGACGGTCGCCTGAACGCCCGCGATGCCCTCCTCGAGATGCGTCCTGACGTCGTCCTCGTCGACGACATGCACGATCCGCGTGCTGCGGAGGACCGTAATCACGACCACGCGTTGGCGCGCCTGCGTGACGCGAGCGAGCACGTGCCCACCGCCCAGCGCCTGCTGCTGACGCTGCGTATGGACGAGGGCTGGATGAACGACGTCTTCGAGGCCGGCGCCCACGCAGTCCTGTCGAAGTCGATGCACCCGGTCAGCCTCGGGACGATGCTGCGCGAGGTCGTGCGCGGCAACGTCGTGCATCGCTTCGAGCGCCGCCCGGCGGCCGTCATGGCCGACTGCCCCCTGACGCTGCGCGAGAAGGAGATCCTCGCGCTCGTCGCCGAGGGCGCGACGAACGGGCAGATCGCCCGGATGCTCTGGGTCACCGAGCAGACGGTGAAGTTCCACCTGTCGAACACGTATCGCAAGCTCGGCGTCGCCAACCGCACGGAGGCAAGCCACTACGCCCACCTCAACAACCTGGTCACGACTGCCGAGGCGGTCGCGTGCTGACCGGAGCGCTTCCGATGCCGGTGCGCGACGCGCCAGCGCTGGCGGGCGCGGACGACCAGCAGGTCGACCGCTCGGCCGACGCGAACTCCTATGAGGAGCGCCTCGTGCGGCGTGCGGTGGACCGTGCCAAGCAGGGCGACCGCGATGGCGTGCGATACCTCTACATGCGCTACGCCGACAACGTCTACGGCTACGTTCGCACGATCGTCCGTGATCACCATGATGCTGAGGACGTCACGCAGCAGGTGTTCGCAAAGCTCATCACGGCGATCGCCAAGTACGAGCCGTGCGACGTGCCGTTCATCGCATGGCTGCTGAGGATGTCGCGCAACGTCGCGCTCGACACCGTCCGTGCGCGTCGCACGACTCCCGTCGCCGAGATCTTCGGATCCAACGACGCCAGCGGCGAGGAAGGGCCTGAGCGGGCCCGCTCGCTACATGCGGCGTTCGCCACTCTGCCCGAGGATCAGCGTCAGGTCGTCGTCCTGCGCCACGTGCTCGGCCTGTCACCGGTCGAGATCGCCGAGCAGCTCGGTCGCACCAGCAGCTCCGTCTATGGGCTGCATCACCGTGGCCGCCGCGCCATGCTGGCGGAACTCGAGCGGTTGGATTCGGTGCCGCTGACCGCACGCGCCAGGCTGGCCGTCGCCGCCTGAAGGCCCGCTGACGAAGCTTTACCGGAAAGTGGCTTGAGGCAGAGCCAACATCCGTCCGCATATGCCTGCGCTCCTCGCGCGTGCCGTTCGCGGCGCCGAGTGCTCGCCATATGCGACGCGCACTGCTCTTCCTCCTCGCGCTGGCCGCGGTAGCTCCCGCCTCAGCGTCAGCCCATCCGGGACCACAGTCATGCATCGGCGCCCCCGCCCGGCAGCCGGCCTCCAGCTACAACGAGACGCGCCAGTTCGTCGACTTCCAGTCCTGGTGGCTGACGACGCCGGGCAAGGCCGGCACCGACTTCGGTCACGCGCACGTCGGAGCCTGCATTCCTGAGCGCGAGTCGATGCAGGGCGCGACGATTCCACTCGACATCCGGCTGATCCTCCACGACAACCCTGCGCGCACGAACACGCAGTACCCCGGTCTGTCGATCGTCCTGAAGGGCACGAGCCAGGAGACGACGATCAAGAAGTTCAACTACCCAGGCTGGACCTGCCCCGAGGGCACGTGCGAGAAATGGGTCCATTACGACCTGCCGCAGTCCTCCTTCTACAACTCGGGCCTGCAGGAGATCCGCTTTCGCTTCTACGTCGATGAGCCTGACGGCAACCGGATGATCGCGTCGGGCAATTGGCAGACGTACATCAACAACGGCAAGTCGCGTGCCGATGTGACCCGCCAGGCATATCTGCGCGGCAAGGGCTGGTACACGGGGGCGGCGTACTGCGAGTCGAGCGTGCGGTCGGTTCCGCTGCCCGATGGTCCGATCACCACGCCGGCTTGGGCGCCGACGGTCGCCCAGGTATGGCATGGCACGGCGGCAGATCTGCCCGTCAGCGGCCACGAGAACCGCTACGACGCCGACGTCCACGCGGGCATCCCCGGCACGACGCTCACGTCCGGCCCCGGTCCCTTCGGAGCCGCGCCGTTGAACATTCCTGTCGCGTCGATGACCCCGGGTCTGCACAAGCTCAACACCCGCGCCGACTGCAATGACCCTCGAGGCTCGACGAACTCAGGCGTCATGGTCGTGCCGTTCGTGGTCGCCGGCGCCTGAACGTCGCGCTGTGTGCCGGCGCGCTCGTGTCGGCACACCGCGTAGCCTCTCGCTGATGGAGGACAGGGCATGGAGGCGCGCAACGACGTTTGCGACGGCTGCGGTGATCCTCATCGGGCTGGCGCTGCCCTCGGGTGCCCTTGCAGCCATGGTGACCGTCACACCCGCACTCCCGTCGCCTGGCGGCAGGGTCACGATCAGCGCGCAGGACTTCAAGCGCGGCGCCGGCGGCGTGGCCTCGCTCCCCGGCGCACGCAGTCGCCGCTTCACCGTTGATGCACGGGGCCGTGCCACGGTGGTGCTGCACCTGCGCCGAGCGGCGAGGAGAGGCAGCCGGACCCTGCGCGTGCGTGCCGCCAGAACGCGGGTTTCCACGAAGCTGACCATCGTCGCGCGGAGCGTGGCCTCATCGACGCTCGTTGCCCTCAGCGGCGGCCAGCGGCTCCTGGCGAACCCGAACAGAGCACAGGTGGGCGGCGCGTTCAGGCTCCACATGTCCGGCTTCGCGCGCCGGTCGTTGCTGACCGCCCGGCTCGGCGGGATCACCCTGGTTCGCGGGCGCGCGAGCGCGCGCGGCGGACTCTTGCTGCAGGCGACGGTTCCTGCGCTTGCTCCAAGAGCGCATCTCGTGCGTGTCAAGTCCGGTCGTCGAGTCATGAGCCTGCGCTTTGTCGTGCTTGCCTCGGACCCCGTGGCGCTCCCACCCCCGCCGACGACACCGCAACCGCCGCCCCCGCCGCCTCCTGCGGCTGATCCGGTCATCGCCGCTGCCGGAGACATCGCCTGCTCGCCGTTCGACCCGGCGTTCAACGGCGGGCTTGGCAACGGGAGCGGTTGTCGCCAGCAGTACGTCTCCGACCTGCTCGTGGGCGCCGGGCTCAGCGCCGTCCTGCCGCTGGGCGACATCCAGTACGACTGTGCGCGGCTCGCCGATTTCGCCGGCTCATTTCACCCCTCCTGGGGGCGAGTCAAGTCGCTCATGCGCCCGACACCCGGCAACCACGAGTACAAGTCGACGAACCCCGACCTCTACGGCGTAGAGGGCTGCACGCCCGACGCCCAGGGGTACTTCTCGTACTTCGGCGCGGCTGCCGGCGATCCGAGCAAGGGCTACTACAGCTTCGACATCGGTAGCTGGCACATCGTGTCGCTGAACACGAACCTCGCCGGCCCCGTGTGCCCGATCGTCTCCTGCGCAGCGGGATCCGCACAGGAACAATGGCTGAGGGCCGATCTGGCCGCGCACCGGACCACCTGCACGCTGGCGTACTGGCACGATCCGCTGTTCTCGTCGAAGACGGCGTCGGGCGCGTCGCGCCCGTTCTGGGACGCGCTCTACGACGCCGGCGCCGATGTCGTGCTCAGCGGCCATGTGCACAACTACGAGCGGTTTGCGCCCCAGCGACCCGACGGCACCGCCGACCCCGTCGCCGGCATCCGCCAGTTCGTCGTCGGGACCGGCGGCAAGAGCCTCGAGGCTCATGGCGCTCCGATCGCCAACAGTCAGGCGCAGGGCAACTCGTTCGGGGTCCTGCAGATGACGTTGCAGCCGTCAAGCTACACCTGGGCGTTCCGTCCGGTGTCCGGCCCGCCGACGGACTCGGGCCAGACAGCCTGTCACTGAAACTGTTGGGCGCACGGCGGATAGGGGAGTATCTCCCTGCGTGCCCCGCCGTTCGAGAGGCCAAGAGCGATGAGAACGCCACACACCAGACACCCGTGCGCCGCCGGAGCCCGTCCGGGCGGCCGCCCTCAGCGGTCGATGACCGGCCGCTGAGCATGGACGGTTCGGCCAACCTGCAAGCCACGGTGGACGGGCGCCCGCTGCGCATCCTGATGCCCACGGCGCGCTACCTGCCGGAGCACGGAGGCACCGAGATCCACACCTACGAGGTTGCGCAGCGGCTTGCGTCCTACGGCGCCGATGTGACGGTGCTGACGACCGCGCGCGCCGAGCCGTTCGCGCGCGTTTCGCACGAGGGCGCCGTCAGGGTCCTGCGCGTCCGTGCATGGCCGTCGCAGCGTGATTACTACTTTGCCCCTGGGCTCGCGCGCATCATCCGTGAGTCCGGGGCCGACATCGTCCATTGCCAGGGCTACCACACGTTCGTCGCTCCCGTGGTCATGCTCGCTGCGCTCAGCGCCAAGATCCCGTACGTCCTCACGTTTCACAGCGGCGGGCACTCGTCACGTGTGCGACAGGCGATCCGCCCCGTGCAGGCGCGCGCGCTTCGCCCGCTGTTGCGCCGAGCACGGAAGCTCATCTCCAGCACGCTGTTCGAGGCGGATAGGTTCGCGCGCGCCGCGCGCATGCCGGCCACCGCGTTCGCCGTGATCCCGAGCGGGTCGGACCTGCCGGCTCCGAGGGCCGACGACGGGATGGACGACGGCCCGCCGGTGGTGCTCTCGCTCGGCCGGGTCGAAAGCTACAAGGGCCATCAGCGCGTGGTCGAGGCGCTGCCGGCGCTCGAACGCGCGCGGCCGGGGCTGCACCTGCGAATCGTCGGCAGCGGCCCGTATGAGGCAGAGCTGCTCGAGCTCGCCGAGGAGCTCGGCGTCGCGCACATGCTGACGATCGCGCCCGTTCCCGCCGACCGGCGCGACGAGATGGCGCAGCTGCTGCAGCGCGCCGGCTGCGTGGTGACGCTGAGCGAGTACGAATCTCAGGGAATGGCGGTTCATGAGGCGCACGGGCTCGGCCGGCCGCTGCTCGTCAGCGACAACAGCGCGCTTGCCGACCTGGGCGACCACGCCAACGTCTGCAGTGCCAGCGCGGAGACGAACAGCGACGAGATCGCCGCGACCATCGTCGAGCTGCTCGAGGCGCCGCCACTGCCGGCGCGGCGGCCGCTCTCGACATGGGACGACTGCGCGACGGCCCTGCTGGAGGTCTACCTCGAGGCGCTTGCGAGACATCCTTGAGCACTGGGTCGGGTTGGTCCGGGCCGCGCACCGTGCTCGAGCTGTGGCATCCGACCGGCAGGCCGGCACGACGGCTCGGGCTGGGGGGCGCCGCGCCCCCGTCGGATGACGGCGATCACGCAGAGGGCGTCGACTTCGCCCTGGTGGCGCCGCTGCGCGCCGAGTGCAGCCGCGCCTGGCTGCAGCAGGCGATCGGACGGGCGGCGCATAGCCTGCGCTCAGA
>DATLNO010000278.1:0-12739 GCA_035536715.1 Solirubrobacteraceae bacterium | reverse complement strand
AGATCCGGCCCCGCCGCACGGTGGATCGCGCCGTCCACCCCGCCACCGCCGAGCAGGCTCGAGTTGGCGGCGTTGACGATCGCGTCGGCATCGCTGTCGGTCGTGATGTCTCCGCGGTGCAACGTGATGACTCCCACGGGTTCGTAGTTTGAACCGACGTGAGTGATCTCGCAGCGAAACTCGAAGAGACTGCGCTCACCTGGGGCAGACGCGCCGCCGGAGGCCGCGTCCCAGACTCCGGACGGGTCGTACGAGTAGCGAGCGAGCCTGATACCGCCGAGTGCCGGGCGCGGTTGTCGTAGGTCCCGTGCTGGCGCGCGCCGGGTCTGGAGCCGGTGCGCCGGGGTCGGGCCGGCGCTGCGCGGCCGCGTCCCGCGCTATGGCGCACCGGGTTGTCACGAATCCTCAACGATGACTCGTGCGTGGCAGCGTCTGAGGACCAAGCGGGCTAGAGCGGCACCTTGCCGCGGCCGCGACGGCCGGCGGATCCGCTCTTGCCGATCGCCTTCTGGGCGGAACTGAACGGCTTGGACAGCCAGTGCCCGAGCTTGCCGGGCGCCTTACCGGCGCCGCGCTGGCCGACGCCGACGACCTTGTGGCCTCCGCGCTGGGGGTGACGGGACAGTCGCGGGAAGAAGAACGCGAGGACGAGCAGCAGTACGCAGAAGACGGCTACGGCGGCGATGAGCATGTGGCTCGGCGTACCCGTCGCCGGGTGTGAGCGCGCGCAGCTGGACGAAGGTGCGAACGCGGGAACCCGCGCCGGCCCTGTCGTTGTTCCGTACCAGCACCGTTGCACCCGCCACGTGCCCGGATTACGGTCGCTCGAGCCACTGAAAACCGGCAGAACGCGCACCAAGGGAGCCGAGATGACACGCACGCTCGCAACGACCCTGCTCCTGCTGGGCTGTGTTCTGCTGTGGGTCGGATGCGGCGGCGACGACGAGACCAGCTCGACGACGACGGCTCCCGCAGCGCAGTCGCCGCTGCAGAACGGCCTCATCGTCTACGGCGCCGAACAGGAGAACTCGCCGACGCAGCTGTTCACGATCAAGCCCGACGGCACCGGAGCGACGAAGCTCCCGACTGCGACCGATGGCGAGGCTGCCAACCCCGACTGGTCGCCGGACGGCACGCAGCTCGTGTACGAGTTCGGCAACGACGACGGTGCGGGCGTCCTCATCTCGGCCGCCGACGGCTCGGGAGCGCGCAACCTCACGCCGAAAGGCTTTCAGGGACAACCGTCGTTCTCGCCGGACGGTCGCAGCATCGTCTTCGAACGCGATCTCGGACCGGGGGACAACGGCATCCATCTGATGGACAGCGACGGCTCCAACGTGCGTCGTCTGACTCGCAACCCGTTCCCGCAGCCCGACTCCTGCGGCTGTGACACCGACCCGAACTTCTCGCCGGACGGCAAGACGATCACGTTCGTGCGCATCAAGAAGGAGGAGGCCGAACAGGCCCTGTTCGCGGTGAATGTCGACGGAGAGAACCTGCGACGGCTGACCCCGTACTCCTACGACGTCGCGATCAAGCACACGTGGTCTCCCGACGGCCGCCGGATCGCGATGACCATCAACGCCGACCCCGCGCCCGGCGAGTCGGCCAACGTGGTCACCATCAGCCCGGACGGCAAGGACCTTCAACGCCTGACCACCTTCGAGGGCGGTGGCGGCGCGTTCGTGGGCTCCTACTCACCCGACGGCAGGCAGGTCGTCATGCGGATCGAGGACAAGGACGGCGAGACGCACAGCCTGGCGACGATCAGCAGCGACGGTGGCGCCACGCGCGAGCTGATGAGCGGGAAGGTCCGGCCGCGGTTCATCGATTGGGGCAGCAGCACGGGCTGATCGTCGATTCCTCGCAGAGGCGCCGTCCGGACTCACCGGAGTAAAGGCTTTGCAGTGTGCGGGAGGTCGTGGCTACCCCGTGTTTGCAGGGGTCCCGTGTCGCTCAGTTGCGCTGGGGTACAGCTCAGCCATGAGGGGGACGCTGCGCACCTTGCCGTAGTCCGGTGATCGCGGCCATGAGGAACAGGGCGCTGTCCTGCGGGTTGGCAGCGTGACGGGCGAGTGCGGCAGCTTGTCGGCGTCGAGCGTCAGGTGTCCGGGAGAAGCATCAACAAGAAACGAGCCGGTCGGCATTGTTGAGGTCGACGTTGATCCCGGCGTGGAGTTCAATCTCCGTTCTTGACGCGATAGACGTTCAATCCGATAGCCCCGCCGAGGTCAGAGGCGAGGCTCTTACCGCTGCCGGCCCCGTAGTAGACGTACACGCGGTTGCCTTCCACTAGCACGGAGGGATCGATCGAGATCGCCTCACCCCAGGGCGCCCCTGTACCGATGAACGGGCGCTTGGCGCAACGCACCCAGCTACCGGATGCCGCGCGACGTGCTAGACCGATCGTCCGAGTCCCCTCAGGTGCTGCCGTGGCGGTATAGAGCATCAGCTCGCGGCCAGGCACGCTGAATACTGCTGGTTCTCCAAGGTCCAGGTTCTCCCATGGCAGTGGTCCGGGCGGGAGAAGTGCCTTGAAGCGCGACCACTTGCCGTCGATCCAGTCCATCGATGCGATGTTGCCGCCCGACGATGTCGTTGGATTGGTCCGTACGAGCATGTAAGCGCGCAGCGCGCTTCCCCTCGGCCGCAGATAGAAGTCGGCCATGACTGGCCAGCCGGGAGGCGCCGGGATCGGTGCGACGCGACGCCAGCGTAGACCGTTGCGGGACGACATCAGCACCGTGCCGTACTTGTAATGGGTCGTTGCCTGCCAGAACTGACCGCGCCAGAGCGTGGTGCCGCCGTTCAGGAAGGCGCCGCGCAGGCCAGGGTGAACGCGGAACGGGCCGAGCGGCGACCGCGACGTCGCAACGCCCGTCCGCCACAGTCCCGCCGGGCTGTGCTCTCGGTTGCCGCTGAAGAACATGTAGTAGGTGCGGCCCCTGCGCACGACATCCGGGTTGAGCGCGTCAACGGAGTAGAAGGTGCCCGGACGTGGCAGCAGAAGCGGACGCTGGGTCACCATTGGCCCCAGCCTGCACGGCTGCGTCTTCGCAGTCCCGGTGGTGGTCGCTGCGTATCCAGCTGCGCCGGCAGCTATCGCACAGACCGCTGCGATGCCGGCTGCCAAGGGTGTCACCACCGTCTTCATCGTGAACCCGCCGTCGCTCGGACCTTTGAATCCTCCGGTCGAACCCCCAGGCAACTTTCGGGACACCCTGGGGACACCTTGACTATGCAACTACCTCCCTGAACCCGAGAAAGGCCCGTGCTCGCAGGGCTCCCAGTAGAGGCGCCGTCCGGACTCGAACCGGAGTAAACGGCTTTGCAGGCCGCTGCGTAGCCACTCCGCCACGGCGCCGGAAGAGACGGGGCAAGAGTACCGACCGTCACAGGATCGGACGCTCGCGAAAGATCAACGCTGCTGCGCCGCGATGACCAAGCGGCTACGCGTCACGCCTCAGCCGGGGCACGGCGTGCGGGCCGTTGGGCGATCACTGCGTCGGCGAGGATCAGGCGTCGCCGCCCTCCTCGGCCAGCCGCATCGCCTCGCGCGCGAGCAGACCGAGGCGGGCTTCGCGCACGAGCGGCACCTCACGCCGGCGCTTGCGGACGTTGGCGAGGTTGATCTCCGTGGTCACGATCGCTTCGTCGTCGTCGGGCAGTTCGCAGACGATCTCTCCCCAGGGATCGACGAGGTGCGAGCCGCCCCAGAAGCGCAGATGTTCGCCCTCGTCGCCGACGCGGTTCACGAACACGACGTAGCACTGGTACATCCGGGCGTAGAAGACCGTGATGTCGCGCCAATAGGTCTTCGAGTCGTAGCGCTCGGGGAAGCGGCTCTGCGATGAGCTCGTCGGCACGAGCAGCACGCGCGCCCCGTCCTGGATGGCGAGAAACGCGAGGTGCGGCTGCCATGCGTCGTTGCAGATCAGCGTCGCCATCCGGCCGTGGCGGGTGTCGAACGCGCGCATCGACTGGCCGGGGGAGAAGTGCTTGCGCTCCTCGAAGACGTCGTAGGTCGGCAGATAGAGCTTGCGGTGCGAATGGACCAGGCCGCTCGCGTCGTAGTAGGCAGCCGAGTTGTAGTTGTGCACCCCGAGTCCGTCCTCATACAGGCCCATCAGCACGTCGGTGCGCAGCGCCTGGGAGCTGAGCCCTGTCAGGCGCGGGTCGTCGGCGCCCATCGACACATCCTCGTCGACGCGCCCGAGCGCGTAGCCCGTGAGAAACAGCTCGGGGAAGACGACGAGATCGCTGCGCTCGCGCCCGGCGCGCCCGACGATCTCCTTCGCCCGCGCCAGGTTTGCCTCGAGGTCGCCGAGCTGGCTTGCCGCCTGTGCGAGCGTGATCCGCATGGCCTCGCGAGACTAACGGCGACACGCCTCGAACTGCGCGAGCGTTGATATCCTCGCCCATCCCAGGGCGATTAGCTCAGCTGGGAGAGCGCCGCCTCGACAAGGCGGAGGTCACTGGTTCGAGCCCAGTATCGCCCACTGCGGAGAGCCCCGAGAACTCGGGTGCTTTCGCTGCATCAGGGGCTTTCGAGGTTCCAGTGAGGTTCCGTTGCTTGCCGTCTCGCTCGTATGGCGAGCCCGGTGGCGCCGTCGGGAAGCCCTGCCCGCCACGCGCGCATCGAGGCGTGGGGATGTTTCCACACGCCCGCTGCGTGGAGGGCCGGACCTCACCGGATGAGCACGCGCGATACACCCCCGAGAAGCCGTAAACAGGTCTGACGGGCGCCACTGGCTCGCTCCGCTCGGGACTCGATGGGCGCTGGGAGCCGGCCTGGAGGACGACGACGTCCCGCGCACGTCCTGCGCCACACGTTCGACGGATCGGCCGCTCGCGCCGGTCAGCGCGAGCACGATGTCCGCGCCGCCGAATGCTGCCGTTCCGCCGACGAGAACCTGGACGGGGCTGCGCGGGTCGCCGTGGCGTCCCGCGGGGAACGGGGCGCGGGGGCAATGTGGGAGGGGCCGGGCGTGTGCCCGGCCCCCTGAGACGTTGCTCGGTCGCTGCTACGCGGAGGGCGGTCCGAACTGGCTGCCGGCGAGCGGGCCGGCGGGGATCGTGGCGCCGGGGCCGCCGCCGGGACCGGCGGTCGGGCCGCCGGGGAGGCCGGCGGGCGGGCCGGTCGGGTGGTTTTCGCGCATGCCCTGCGCGTCGGTGCGGGCCTGCGTGATGATGCGCTCGACGAACGCGCGGACGAACGCGGGCATCCGCGGCGACAGGCGGCTGAGGATGTCGGCGACGGAGCCGTGCTCGCCGGTGACCGCGTCATACGCGATCTGCAGGCCGGGCTTACTCTGCGCGGGCATGTTGGGGTTGGCGATCAGCGCGGCGAGCGTTGCCGACGCCGTGGCCTGGCCGTCGACGCTGGCCTCGACGGCATGCACCATGCGGCGCTTGTTGGTAGAGGAGACGTGCTCGCTGACCAGCGCCTTGGCGATCGCCTGTGTCTCGTCGTCGCGGTCCTGTGAGAGCGCGGCGATCGCGCGGGCGATGCCGAACTTGGCCTCGTCGGGCACCTGGCCCATCAGCGCGGTCAGGATCGCGATCGCCTTCTCGCGTCCCTGCGTGTCGGCGCGTGCGGCGGCGGCGATCTTGTTCTCGTCGGCTCCGTCGGCGGGCAGCAGCGCGGCGGCGAGCTTCTCGATGTGCTCGCCGAGCTCGGCACCGACGATGGACTGCGCCAGTGCGGCCTGCGTGTTCTCGGTCGGTGTGTTGGCTTGGCGGCGCGCCTTGGCGGCGGCGGCCTTCGCGAGCCCCATCTCCTTGCGGCTCTTCGCGAACGCGATCCGGGCGGCACGATCGTTGTTGTTGCCGAAATGTTTGACGGCGCGGTCAAGCGCGGCATCGGCGCGATCGGTGTGCGCCTGCACTGCGCTGACGGCGGTCTGGATGTCGGCGGCGTTCGCTGCCGCGGGGAGCGCCAGCGCACCGGTGGCGATCAGCGCACAAGCACCGATACGAAGATGAGAAGACACGGATGTTGCTCCTTGCAAAATGGGGGCTTCGGCAGAACGCCCGGAGTGGGCCGTCGATGCGACAACGCGCCGATCGGCGCCTCGTAAGGACTATCGGCAGAAATAGACGGACGTATGAGCGAGCGCGAATGTTGTGCCGGTATAGCCTGACTCACGGTCGGGGTGGGCGTTGCCGATAGACCTTGTATGAAGACCGTCAGCGTCCCAGCCGCGGCGCCTGCTCTTTGCCCGCCCGCGGCGGCGCTGAAGCTGATGTCCGACGAGCGCTTGGCGCGGTGGGCGGCGAAGGGCAGCCAGGCGGCGTTCGCGGTCATCTTCGAGCGCCATCATCAGGCGCTGCATCGCTACTGCCAGTCGATCGTCGGCAACGGCCACGACGCCGCCGATGCGCTGCAGAACACGATGCTCAGGGCGATGCGCGCTCTGCCCGGCGAGACGCGCACGATCGCGTTGAAGCCGTGGCTGTATCGGATCGCCCACAACGAGTCGATCACTTTGCTGCGCGCGCGCCGCGGTCACAGCGACCTGGATGCGGCCGCCCATGTCGGCGACCCTGGCGCCGAGACGATCGTCGAGTCGCGCGAGCGGCTGCGCGACCTGACCGCCGACCTCGGCGAGTTGACCGAGCAGCAGCGCGGCACGCTGCTGATGCGCGAGCTCGCCGGCCTGCAGTTCGACGAGATCTCAGCCGCGCTGCAGCTCACTGCGACGGCGGCCAAGCAGAGCGTCTACGAGGCGCGCTGCGCCCTGCAATCCTTGGAAGAGGGCCGTGCGATGGACTGTGACGTTATCCGGCGCGCCCTGTCTGACGGCGATCGCCGCACGCTGCGCAACCTCAAGATGCGTGGACACCTGCGCGCCTGCGCGGGCTGTCGCGACTTCGAGGCCGCGCTGCACCAGCGCCCCGCTCACCTCGCCGCGCTCACGCCCGCGCTCCCGCTCGCTGCGGCCGCCTCGATCCTGCAGGGCCTGCTCGGCGCCGGCAGCGGAGCCGGCTACGGTGGCGGCGGACTGCTGGCCGCAATCGGCGGCGGCGCCAAGAGCATCGGCGGCACGTCGCTGGCCACCAAGGTCGCGACCGTCGCGGTCATCGCAGGCGGCGCGGCAGGCGGCGCGATCTACGTCTCGCCCGACGGACCGGCGCAGCGCTCCGACAGCCCACCGGTCCCACGCGAAAGCGCATCGGCGGCCAACGGCTCGGTCTCTGCCGTGGCAACGCGCAGCCGAGCAGACGACGCGTCAGCTCGCACGCGCAGCACGCCGCGCTCAGCCAGCACCGGCCTGACGTCGTCGCGCGAAGCGGCCGCGGCTGACGACACGGCGGCTGCCGGTGAGCAAGCCCGGCGCCCGGCCGCCTACCCGGCGCCGATGCCAGCCACCTCGGCCAGACCACGACCCGCACCCGCAACCGCACCCGCCGGGGGAGGCGAAGTCGTCGCCGGCCCCGGCGCGCGCCCCGAGGGCATTGCTGGGCGCCCGCAGACAGTGCCGGCACCAGCTGCTGCGCCGTACGTGCCACCGGCACGTCCCGCGCCGGCTCCTGGCACCGCACCCGTTGCCACCACGGCACAGCCAGCAGGTAGCGCACCGGTCACCGCGGCGCCCGCGGCCGCACCCGCTGCATCGGCGATCAACCTCGCCGACGCGGTCACGCCCCCACGTCCGCGATGACCGCCGCCCGCTCTCGCCGACCGCCGCAGAGCGGTGTCTCCAGCGCCCGGCAGATCTTTGTGCAGTTGGCCCTTACGCGTGCGCCGAGCGCGCGTTGTAAGTGCTGAACGTCTTCACGACAAAGGCAAACCCGCCGCGAGGCGGGGGCGCAAAACCAGGGGGCTCGCATCGCGCGAGGCAGCCCGGCTACCGAAAGGCACGACCATGAAGCACTTCACGAAGATGGCGGGCGGCGTTGTCGCAGTCGCCGTCCTGGCCGCCCCCTCGATGGCGTCCGCGCATTCCGATCGGTCCGTCAGCAGCGTCAAGGCGCACGTGCGCAACGCCGACCAGGCGCTCACGATGGTCGCCGAGCGCGTTAAGGCCAACGACAACGCGGCCGCCGCGATCGCGATGGTCCAAAACCTCCGCCAGACCCAAGCGGCGACCCGCGAAGCACGCGGTCTACAGGGTCGCGCCAAGAAGGCCAAGGCCCTGCGGCTCGTCGCCGATCAGCGCAACGACAACGTCCTCGTGCTCTCCGCGCTCGTCGACGAGGTCAGCGACAACGCACAGGCCGCCATGGCCACGGCACTGAACAACAACCTCCGCGGCCGCGAGACCGCGATCGCACGCCTCACCTCGCTGGCCACGACGCTGCCCGCACAGGCCCAGGCCGGCATCGCCACGGCGATCGCCGCGATCTCCGGCAACCCGACCGGCGTCGTCAACATCGCCGGGGCACTCAACTCCGGCGACATCACGCCCGCTGCCGAGCCGCAGCTCGAGCAGGCCCTGACGCTGGCCAGCGGCGCGATGTTCACCGGCGTCGGCCAGCTACAGCAGATCGTCGGCATGCTGCCCGGACCCGCGCAGGGCCCAGTCAACATGGCGATCACGACCGTGACCGGCATCCTGCAGTCGATCTTCGGCAACGGCGGACCCGCCGGCGGAACGTCCGGCAGCACCTCTGGTGGAATGCTGAGCAACCTGCCGATCCCCAGCAACCTGCCGATCCCCTGTGGGCTCCCGATCCCCAGCTTCCTGCCGTTCGCCAAGTCCTGCTGAAAACGAATCGCAGATAAGGGTGCCGCGGTAGTAGGGAACGCGGCACCAAGTGCCAAGTGGAAGTGTCGTAGCCGTGGCGCTGGTGCGCTTGACATTCCATCCGACTAGAAGGCTTACCCTCCGGTGATCAAGACGGTGCCGGCCAGCCAGTCGAGTAGCGCGAGATCGTGTCGTCGGCGACGCCTGGTCGTCGATCGGGTTCATCCTCGCGGGCATCGGCATCGGCTGCGTCGAAACAGCCCAAGCCGCCGCCGTCGCGCACCTCGCATCCGACGGCCTGCGTTCGGGATGACCGCGACCGTCCAAAGTCTCGGCAACTTCGCCACCAGCGCGATTCGCCGGACTGCTTTGGACGCTCGTCTCGCCGACAGCAGCGTTTCTCCACGCCGCCGCCTGAATGCTCACCGCGCTCGCGGCTTCACCGCGACAATACGACGCAGCCACGCGTACTGACACCCGAGTGAGCGATCCGAACGAGCGCTGACGCGGCGCGCGACCTTGACGTCGGCGGCCTGGCTGACCGAACACGTCGCTGGGTCAGCGCCGCCAGGACCGGCGTAGGTGAGGAAGTGCTCGCGCGCTGCCGCTCAAAGCTGAGCGAGTCGTGAGGGCGAGGGTGCTCGACGGCCCAGTCCGGTTTTCTGTTGGCACGCAAGCGCACGGAGCAAACATGGCGCGTAGACGCTCGGCCCGCGCGCACACGCTCCCTGTGGGCTCCGTCCAGACCGGACGGACCCCGAGAACGACATTGGGGCAAGGTCCGAGGGAGAGGCGTTTCGGGGTCCGTCCGACCAGACGGTCGTGTGCAGCCGAGTCCGTCGCCGGAGCCCCTCCAGCGACTTTCTCTGGGGATCGTACATAAGCGCCGAGGAGCGTTGACAAGCGCTCACGAGCAACCCCAAGGAGAAGCTGTGGCTGGCGATCTGGAGCACCCGTTGATCGACCGTTTGCTCACCACCGAGGAAGCCGCCGCTTACCTCGCGTGCCCCCCGACGCGGATTCGGTATCTCGTGAAGATCGGACGCCTGCGCACTGCCCGCGACGTGCGGCGCCTGATCTTCAAGAAGGCCTGGCTGGACCAAGCGGTTGGTAGCCGGCGACGGGTGAGCCGCTACGCCGCGGTGCGCTCATGCGCCGCTGCCGCCGCGCGCTCAAGGCCGCCATGCTCGAACCGACCCACCGCTTCCACGACCTAGACACACGTTCGGCACGGCGATGGCCGGCGCCGGGGTTCCGATGCGGACGTTGCAGGAGTGGATGGGCCACCGCGACGCTCCACGACGCAGCTCTACGCCGACTACGCGCCCAACGCGCACGAGGCCGAGATGGTCGAGGCCGCCTTCGCGGGAAGCCGGCGCCCGGAGGCTGTCCGAGGTTCCAATGAGGTTCCATCTTGAGCCGATCTCGGGTGATCTGAGAGGACCTCATCCCAGCGTCTGCGGGCGATGTGACCTCACGTCAGCCCCAGGTAGCGTTTCGAGCCCAGTATCGCCCATATCGTAAGAAGCCCCGCGCTGCGGGGTTTCCGTTTCTGGTCCGCGTTCCAGGCCGGCCGCCGAGCGGCCGACCTGGACTTATCGGATCAGGCGAGGTCGAACCGATCGAGGTTCATGACCTTGACCCACGCGGCGACGAAGTCGTGCACGAACTTCTCGCGCGCGTCGTCGCTGGCGTAGACCTCTGCGATCGCGCGCAGCTCGGAGTTCGAGCCGAACACGAGGTCGACGCGGGTGCCGATCCACTTGACCTCGCCGCCGGCGGTGCGGCCCTCGAACCTCCCCGCGTCCTCGGACGTCGCCGACCACGTCGTGCTCAGGTCGAGCAGGTTCGCGAAGAAGTCGTTCGTCAGCGACCCGGGCGCTTCGGTGAGCACGCCCGCCGAGGACCCGCCGCAGTTCGCGCCCAGGACCCGCAGGCCACCCACGAGGACGGTCATCTCGGGGGCGCTCAGGGTCAGCAGGTTCGCCTTGTCGACCAGGAGGTACTCGGCCGTCAGCCGGTGGTCCTCGGCGAGGTAGTTGCGAAACCCGTCGGCCGTCGGCTCGAGCGCGGCGAAGGACTCCGCGTCGGTCTGCTCCTGCGATGCGTCCGCGCGGCCCGGCGTGAAGGGGACCTCGATCCCGACGCCGCCGGCCCTGGCCGCCTGCTCGACGGCCGCGGAGCCGGCGAGCACGATCAGGTCGGCGAGCGAGACCTGCGTGCCGCTGCCGTTCTGTGAGCCGTTGAACGACGCCTGGATCTCCTCGAGCGCGCGCAGGACCGTCGCCAGCTCGGCCGGATCGTTGACCTCCCAGTCCTTCTGCGGCTCGAGGTGGATGCGCGCCCCGTTGGCGCCGCCGCGCTTGTCGCTGCCGCGGAACGAGGACGCCGACGCCCATGCGGTGGAGATGAGCTGCGAGACAGACAGCCCCGAGGCGAGGATCTGGCCCTTGAGGGCCGCGATGTCCTGCGCCCCGATCAGCGCGTGCGTCACCTCGGGGAGCGGGTCCTGCCACAGCAGCTCCTCCTGCGGGACCTCGGGCCCGAGATACCGGTCGAGCGGCCCCATGTCGCGGTGGGTCAGCTTGAACCACGCGCGCGCGAATGCGTCGGCGAGCTGGTCCGGGTGCTCGTAGAAGCGCCGCGAGATCTGCTCGTACTCCGGATCCACCCGCAGCGCGATGTCCGTCGTCGCCATCATCGGGGCATGCCGCCGCGACGGATCGTGCGCGTCGGGCACGGCGTCGGCCAGCGCGCCGGCCCGCGGGGCCCACTGCTGGGCGCCCGCCGGGCTCTTCACCAGTTCCCACTCATTCTCGAAGAGCGTCTCGAAGAAGCTGTTGTCCCAGGTGATCGGGGTTGGCGTCCACGCCCCCTCCAGGCCGCTGGTGATCGTGTCGACGCCCTTGCCGCTGTTGAACGCGTTGCGCCAGCCGAGTCCCTGCTCCTCGAGCGGGGCGCCCTCGGGCTCGGCGCCGACGTACTCGTCCGGGTCGGCCGCGCCGTGCGTCTTGCCGAACGTGTGCCCGCCCGCGATGAGCGCGACCGTCTCCTCGTCGTTCATCGCCATGCGGCTGAACGTCTCGCGGATGTCGCGCGCCGACGCGGCCGGGTCCGGGTTGCCGTTCGGGCCCTCCGGGTTGACGTAGATGAGACCCATCTGGACCGCGCCCAAGGGCGCCTCGAGCTCGCGGTCGCCGGTGTAGCGCTCGTCGGCGAGCCACTCCTTCTCCGGGCCCCAGTAGACGTCCTCGTCGGGCTCCCAGACGTCCTCGCGGCCTCCGGCGAAGCCGAACGTCTCAAAGCCCATCGACTCCAGGGCGACGTTGCCGGTGAGCACGATGAGGTCCGCCCACGAGAGCGACTGGCCGTACTTCTGCTTGACCGGCCACATGAGCCGGCGGGCCTTGTCGAGGTTGGCGTTGTCGGGCCAGCTGTTGAGGGGCGCGAAGCGCTGCTGACCGGCGCCCGCGCCGCCGCGGCCGTCGCTGATGCGGTACGTGCCCGCGCTGTGCCACGCCATCCGGATCATGAACGGGCCGTAGTGGCCGTAGTCCGCCGGCCACCAGTCCTGCGAGGTCGTCAGCACGTCCTCGATGTCCTGCTTGACCTCGGCGAGGTCGAGGCTCTCGAACGCCGCGGCGTAGTCGAACTCCTCCCCGAGGGGGTTGGCCACGGCGGGGTTCTTGGCGAGGATCTTCAAGTTGAGGCGCTCCGGCCACCAGCCGCGGTTGCCGCCGCCCTGGGTCGGGTGCGGAGCACGCTCGGGCGCGAACGGGCAGCCGCCCGCGTCCTCCGGCTCGTTCATCTCTCCAACAACGGCGTCAGGCTTATCGGACACAGGAGCCCTTTCGGGGATCAGAGGGGGTGGAAATCTTCAGGTTGCCTGCGGTCGAGCACTCGGGACACAGGCCCCAGTAGATGACCTCGGCCTCGTCGATCGAGAAGCCGTTGTCGTCGGACGCGGCCAGGCAGGGCGCATCACCGACCGCGCAGTCGACGTCAGCGACGCCACTGCACGACCGGCACACCACGTGGTGGTGGTTGTC
>DATLNO010000277.1:0-3645 GCA_035536715.1 Solirubrobacteraceae bacterium | reverse complement strand
GTGAACCCCGCTGGGACGCGATCCGCGCCCAGGATGCGCGTCATTTCGGCGACGTTCGCGCCCTTTCCACCGAGGAGGTTGCGCATCTCCTTCGAGCCCTCGGCGAAGTCGTAGACCCACTTCGTACCCACTCGTGCGACTCCCATGGCGCGCGATCCTACCTGGGAGCGGCCGCTCGTAGTCGGACATGTGCGTGATGTTCCAGTGTCTCTGCAATCGCGCGCTCCGCCTCGCGCAGCGCGCGCTCTCCGGCGTGGGGGGTGTCGGCCAGCGAGGAGCCCAGCGCGCCGGTCATGAAGGTGTGCGCCTCCTCCCCCAGCGCGAAACCTGTTGCCTCGCACGCGGTACACACGACGCCGCCCGCCGAACCGCTGAAATAGCCGAGGTGATCGGCTTCGCCGCACGCCGCGCAGGCGGCCAGTTGCGGCGCCAGCCCGGCGGCGAGCAGCAGCTTGAGGCGAAACGCGAGCTGATTTGCGTGCGTCGCGTGGGAGCGCCGGCCTTCGACGCCCGCGTCCAGCAGCGCCAACTCGTTGCACAGCAACGCGAACACGCCAGGATGCGCCTCGTCGGTCTCGAACAGCCGGCTCACGGCGTCGCAGGCGCGCGCTGCGCTGTCGAGCGCGGGGCCGTCCTCCCGCAGGCGCGGGTAGCCGTTGACGGTCTCGGCGCTCGTCACCGTGAGCAGCTCGCTGCGACCCTGATAGAGGACCATTTGCAGGCGAAAGAACGGCTCGAGGCGACCGCCGAAGCGGCTCTTCGTACGCCGCACGCCCTTGGCGATCGCGCTCACGCGCCCACGCTGCGGGGTATAGAGGTGCAGGATCCGATCGGCCTCGCCGTAGCGCAGCGAGCGCAGGACCACGGCCTCTGTCTTCAGCGAGCCTGCCATTACACTTTCCCCACCATGAGAACGATGCAGATCTACACGAAAGAGGGCTGCAAGTTCAGCGCCCAGCTCCGGGAGCTCCTCGACCAGAAGGAGATCCCGTACGAGGAGACCCTCGTCAAGCTCGACTCGCCCGAGCACCACGAGCTCGGCGAACGGTCCGGCTCGATGAAGCTTCCGCAGGCCTTCATCGGCGTCATCCCGATGGGCAGCACGCAGGAGGTACAGGCGGCCTCGATCAACGGCATGCTCGACGACCTCGTCGCTGACTGATCGTGCGACCGGTCACCGTCTACACCGACGAGATCTGCACGCTGTGCCACTCGGTCGAGAACCTGCTGAACGTGCGCGACATTCCATACGAGAAGGTCATGATCAACCCGGGCTCGGACGAGCATGCGGAGCTCGAGGCGCGCTCCGGCCTGAAGTCGCTGCCGCAGGTCTACATCGGGAGCCTGCTGCTCGGCGGATACCAGGAAACGCTTGCCGCCGACCAGGCCGGGATGCTTGCCGACCTGCTCGTCGACTGAGCGGACCCGGCCGCGTCGCCTATCCACTATACTTTCTGAAGTCATGCGCAAAGTCACCGTTTACACCACCGAGGCCTGCGGCTTCTGCACCCGCGTCAAGATGCTCCTGAGCTCACACGGGGTCGACTTTCGCGAGGAGAACCTCGCCGGCAAGCCGGACGAGGTCGTCGCCCTCGCCGAGAAGACGGGCATGATGACGCTCCCCCAGGTTCTCGTCGGCAGCATCCTCATCGGCGGCTACCACGAGACGGCCGCTGCGGCCGCGTCGGGCATGCTGACCGACCTGCTCGCCGACTAAGCCTGAATGTGAGCACGCTCGGAGCGTGGCCGCCACCGTCTGTGGCGTGTAGACGAGCTGGCGGTACGTGAAGCGCACGACGCGGTAGCTGAGCGTCGTGAGCCGCGCGTCCTTGGCGCGGTGTTCTCGAACGCCGCGCGTGTGCCGTGGGTCTCGTGGCCATCGGTCTCGACGGCGAGTCTGTGCGCGCGCCAGAAGAAGTCGACCTCTACGCCCGCGATCTGCGCGTTGACCTCGGGACGCGGGATGTCGTGCGCGTCGCAGAGGTCGCGCATGCGCGCTTCGAGCTGCGAGCGGGTGAGCGGCGGCTCGTCGTGGATGGTGGTGACGAGTTCGGCGAGCGTGGTGGCGCCCGGGCGCGTCGCGTTTTCCTTGGTCACCGCGTTGACGGCTGCCAGGTCGAACAGCCGCAACGACAGCGTGCGCTCGACCGCGCGCTCGAGTGGGCCCGGCGCGAGTGTGGCCGCGAGGTCGAGCAGTGTGCGGGCGACCGACGTCACTCTGATCGCGTCGCGTCGTCGATGTCGGCAGCGGTGAGGGTGCGCGAGCGATGGACGACGATCCCGGCGCGGTGCCGGTGACCAGCGCTGGAGGGTACGGTCACGTGGATCGCGGCTGAGCCCGTCGGACGCAAGCCCCACAGCGCGGCGGCGCTGACGTGGCTGAGCAGCGCGCGGTCGCCGAGCGCCAAGACGGCCGCAAGCCACCGTCCCTCCCGCGACAGGCGCGTGTGTCCTACGGCGAACACGCGGCTGTGCAGCCTGTGGAGCCGGCCCGTGCGTACCCGTGAGTAGATCGCGCCGATCTGCAGGCCGGCGTCTCTCAGCTGATCGAGGTCGATGACACCGTGCTGTTTCGATGCGATCTCAGCGATCACCGCATCGACGTGAGCCGGGTCGCGAATGTGTTGCATACGAACACATAGGCGGCACGCCTCCGAGATTCGCCTCCCAAGCCACCAGGTGTGTCGCGAAACTGCTCGCCACGAACACTTTCGTGACGCCCCCACGGCGCCCCCGTCGACCGCACGCCTGCGACCCTACGCCCGCCGCACCCGCGGCCGCGTCTGACACAGCTCGCACGCGTACGTCCCGCGCCCGGCCGCCACGAACTTGCGCACCGGCGTGCCGCAGACGGTGCACGGCTCGCCCTCGCGGCTGTGGACGAGGAACTCGTTCTGGAACGCGCCCATGACGCCGTCGGGGTGGCGAAAGTCGTCGATCGTCGCCCCGCCGGCCACGATGCCCGCCTCGAGCGACGCGACGACCGCGTCGCGCAGCGCCGCCACCTGCGTGCGCTTGAGCAGGCCGGCGCTGCGCAGCGGGTGGATGCGGGCGCGAAAGAGCGCTTCGTTGGCGTAGATGTTGCCGACGCCGGCGACGCGCCGCTGGTCGAGCAGCAGCGCCTTGATCGGGGTGCGGCGCTTGCGCGTCTGCAGGTACAGGTGCTCCGTCGTGAAGTCCGGGCTGAGCGGCTCGACGCCGAGGCGCGCGTCGAGGAACTCCTCGAGGTCGTCGTAGCCGAGCGCGAGCTCGCCCGTGCCGAAGCGGCGCGGGTCGCAGAAGGTCAGCACGTGTGCCGCCTGCCCCCCTCCGGCGGCGGAGCCTGCGGAGCCGACGGACGGGGGCTTGTCGAGCGCGAAGCGCACGCGCGTGTACAGCGTCTCGGGCGGCGGGTCGAGCAGGACGGTGCCGGTCATGCGCAGGTGCATGAGCAGGTAGACCTCGTCCTCGGCCTCCCAGATGAGGTACTTGCCGCGCCGCGAGAGGCGCTTGACCGTGCGGCCCTCGAGGGCGTCGCGCAGCTCCTGCGGATGCAGCGGCTGACACCACTTCGGATCGAGCACCTGCAGCGAGCGCGGGGTCCGTCCCTCGACGAGCGGCGCCAGCCGACGGCGAATCGTCTCGACCTCGGGAAGCTCGGGCATC
>DATLNO010000276.1:0-4122 GCA_035536715.1 Solirubrobacteraceae bacterium | reverse complement strand
GGCACCGGTCGTTACGAAGGAGCACGCGGGCACGTCGTTAGCACGACCGACTCGGCGTCGTCTACGGACACGCTCACCCTGCTCCCGTAGAAGGCCGGAATCGAGGCACGCGCGGCTATACTCGCGCACTGCCTTGCCGGGTGGAGTAATCGGCAACTCGCCAGGTTCTGGCCCTGGAATTCAAGGTTCGAGTCCTTGCCCGGCAGTCTCCGCTCGACCTACGCCGCCGCCTGCTCCATCCAGTCGCGATACAGGCGCCAGTAGGCGCCCCGGGCGTCGAGCAGCTCGTCATGCGTGCCCTGCTCGACGATCCGGCCGCCATCGAGGACGACGATCCGGCCGGCCTGGCGGATCGTGCTCAGGCGGTGGGCGATGACGATCGCCGTGCGACCGGCGAGCAGGCGGCGCAGGCCCTCCTCAATGCGCCCCTCGGTGTGCAGGTCGACGTTCGACGTCGCCTCGTCGAGGATCAGGACGCGTGGGTCGGCCGCGAGCGCGCGGGCGAACGCGACGAGCTGGCGCTGGCCGGCCGACAGCTGCGTGCCGCGCTCGCCGACCTGCGTGTCGTAGCCGTGGTCGAGCGCCGAGATGAACTCGTGCGCGCCGACCGCCCGGGCGGCGGCCTGGATCTCCACGGGGGTCGCGTCCGGGCGCCCGAAGGCGATGTTGTCGGCGATCGTGCCGCTGAACAGAAACGCCTCCTGCGGCACGACGCCGAGCTGGCGGCGCAGCGAGGCCTGCGTCACGGAGCGCAGGTCGTGGCCGTCGACGAGCACGGCGCCGCGCGTCGGGTCGTAGAAGCGCGCGACGAGCTTTGCGATCGTCGACTTGCCGGCGCCGGTCGCGCCGACGAGCGCGACGGTCTGGCCCGGCGGGACGGTCAGCGAGAGGTCCTGCAGCGCCCAGATCATGTTCTCGTCGTCGGGCCCGCCGCCGTAGCCGAAGCTCACGGCGCGCAGCTCGATCTCGCCGCGCAGGCGGGGCAGGTCGATGGCGTCGGGCGCGTCGACGAGGTCGGGCTCCTCGTCGAGCAGCTCGAAGATCTTGTCGAGCGCCGCCATCCCGGACTGGTAGGTCGTGTAGAGCTGCGAGAGCTGCTGGATCGGGTCGAAGAAGAGGTTCAGCGCGGCGACGAAGGCGACGATGACGCCGACCTCGATGTCGCCCTCGACCGCCTGCAGGCCGCCGTAGAGCAGGATCCCGACCGTCGCCAGCGCGCTCAGCAGCTCGACCGCCGGGAAGTACGCGGCGTTGAGGTTGACCGTCGTCATGTTGACCTCGCGGTTGCGCTCGTTGAGCGCGTGGAAGCGCTCGACGTGGCGAGGCTCCTGGCTGAACGCGCGCACGACCCGGATCCCCGACAGCGATTCCTGCAGGTACGCGGTGATCGCGCCGATCGCCGTGCGCGTGCGGGCATAGGCGTCGGCCGAGGCGATCCGGAAGGCGAGCGAGGCGAGCGCCATCACGGGGAAGATGAGGAACGTCAGCAGCGCCAGCTCGACGTCGAGCCACAGCAGGATCGCCATCGTGCCCAGCAGCGTCAGCGTGCCCTGGAACAGCGTCACGACGCTGTCGGTCACGAGCGAGTCCAGGGCCTGCACGTCGTTGGTCATGCGCGAGATCAGCTGCCCGGCCTGGCGGCGCTCGTAGAAGCCGACCGGCTGGGACTGCAGGTGCGCGAATATCCGCAGCCGCAGGTCCTGCAGCGCGCGCTGGCCGACCCAGCCGACGAGGTACGTCTGGGCGTAGGACGCGCCCCAGTACACGAGCGCGCTCACGATGAACGCGATCACGACGAGGTTCAGCGTGCCGACGTCGCCCGGGACGATCCCGTCGTCGATTGCGAGCTTGGCGAGCGGCGGCGGCGCGAGCGCCGCCGCGGTCGCGAAGAGCAGCGCCACGAACATCAGGACGATGCGGCGGCGGTAGGGCTTGAGCAGCACCGCGAGGCCGCGCAGCTTGCGTCCGCGCCCGCCCGTCGCGCGCAGGCGCCGGCGTAGCTCGGCCGTCGTCAGCGGCTTCTCCTCGCCCTCGTACTGCGAGGCGATCGCGTCGCGCGGACCCGCGGCCTGGGGGCGTGGCGCGCTCATCGCGAGCTCCTGCGCCCAGAGACACCGCCGGCGACGGTCGAGCAATGACGCGCTGTCACAGGCCCGCGACCTCGGGCTCGAGCGGCTTGCGCGTGAGAAAGACCTGGTCGGGCAGGCCCTTCTGCACGATCTCCTGGTAGAAGGGCGAGCGCTTGACGAGCTCGGCATGCGTGCCGCGGTCGATCAGCCGGCCGCCGTCGAGGATCGCGATCTCGTCGGCAAGCGCGATCGTCGACAGCCGGTGGGCGATGACGAACGTCGTGCGCCCGGCCATCGCCTCGCCCAGCCCATCCTTGATCTGTCGTTCCGTCGAGGCGTCGATCGACGAGGTCGCGTCGTCGAGGATCAACACGCGCGGGTCGGCCAGCAGCGCCCGCGCGATCGCGATCCGCTGGCGCTGGCCGCCGCTGAGCGTCAGTCCCCGCTCGCCGACGCGGGTCTCGTAGCCGTTGGGCAGCTCGCTGATGAAGTCGTGCGCCTGCGCGCGGCGCGCGGCCTCGAGGATCTCCTCGCGCGGCGCCTCCGGCCGTGCGTAGGCGATGTTCTCGGCGACGCTGGCGCTGAACAGGAACGGATCGTCGTTGACGACGGCGATCTGCGCACGCAGCTCGTGCGGGTCGACGCTGCGTACGTCGACGCCGTCGACGAGCACGCTGCCGGACGTCGGGTCGTACAGGCGCGGGATGAGCTGTACGAGCGTCGTCTTGCCCGAGCCGGTCGCGCCGACGAGGGCAATCGTCGTGCCGGGCTCGACGTCGAGCGACACGTTGTGCAGCGAAGGCTCGTGGTCGGGGTCGTCGCCGTAGGCCAGCGTGACGTCGCGCAGCTCAACGCGCCCGGAGCCCGGCGGCATCGGCACCGCGTCGGGGGCGGCCGTGATCCGCGGCTCGCGATCGAGCAGCTCGAACAGCCGTGCGCCCGAGGCGGTCGCGCGCTGCGTCAGCCCCAGCGTCCAGCCGAGCGTGCGCATCGGGACGAGCAGGATCAGCAGGTAGCCGTAGAACGCGGTGAACTCGGCGAGCGTCAGGCTGCCGTTGATCACCATCCGCCCGCCGATCAGCAGCAGCGCGGCAAGGCCGAGCTGGGGCAGGAAGGCGATGAACGGGTTGTAGAACGCGCGCAGCCGCGTGGAGATGAGCGACTGCTCGAAGACGCGCGCGACGGCGTCCCGGAAGCGCTCCTCGCGCCGCTCCTCGGCGGCGAACGCCTTGACGACGCGCACGCCGCCCACGCTCTCCTCGACGTCGGCCGTCAGCTCACCGATGCGCTGCTGGACCTCCTGCAGCGCGGGCCGCGCCTGGCGGCCGTAGCGCTGCGCGATCCAGATGACGAACGGCACCGGGATCAGCGCGATGAGGGCGAGCAGCGGATCGATGATGATCACCGCGATGGAGGCGAAGACGAGCGTCAGCGCGGCCTGCGAGATCAACACGAGGCCGTATCCGAGGAAGAAGCGCACGGCCGACAGGTCGACGGTGGCCCGGGACATGAGCTGGCCGGTCTGCTGCCGGTCGAAGAAGCCGAGCTCGAGCGCGAGCAGATGCTCGTAGACGTGGTTTCGCAGGTCGAGCTCGACGCCGAGCGAGACCCGGCCGGCGACGAGCCGGCGGGCGATCGTGAGACCGAGGCGCAGGACCCCCGCGACGGCGATCAGGATCACCATCAGCCGCAGACGGTCGCGATCGCCCGCTTGCACGGCACCGATTGCCGCCCCTGTCAAGCCCGGGATCGCGACGGTCGCGACCATCGCGAGGGCGGCCAGGATGCCCGACCACCACAGACCACTCTTGTAGTCGCGCAGGAAGCCGAGGAGGCGGATGAAGATGGCCATCGCGGTCGATTGTAGTTGCTTGGTCAACCATTCTCGATGTAGCCTGCAGCACATGGACGCGCCAATGGCCGGCCTCTGTGAGAGCTGCCGCCACCAACAGGTGGTACGCAATACGCGTGGTTCGTCGTTCTCGCTGTGCCGGCGCTCGCGCGAGGACGACCGCTATCCGCGCTACCCGCGCCTGCCGGTGGTGCGCTGCCC
>DATLNO010000275.1:0-8666 GCA_035536715.1 Solirubrobacteraceae bacterium | reverse complement strand
CGCACACCGAGCGGCTTAACAGCAACACGGGCCCAGGAGGTACAGACTTGTGCTGGTCATGACGCCGGGCACAGGTAGCAACCCGCAAGGCCTCGGTTCGCTCGCCGACGAGCGGCTCGGCGCGGTCGTCGCGGCCATGGCCCGCCGCGAAGCGCGTCCCGCCGCCGGCTCCGCCGTCGCCGTGACGCTGTCGATGTCCGCCGCGCTGCTGGAGAAGGCGGCATCGGCGCTGAACAACGGCGTACCCGTCGACTCCGCGGCGCAGGGTCGCGCGGAGCACCTGCGCACCGACGCGCTGGTGCTCGCGGACAATGACGCGGCGACCTTCCGGCTCGTCCTCGCCGCGCGCGGCGACGCTGCCCGCGTGCGATCGGCGCTCGCTCAGGCGGCGGAGCCGGTGCTGGCGATGGCGGAGATCGGCGTGACGCTCGCGCGGCTCGCCGATCGTCTCCTCGACGACGTACCGCCTCGCCTGCAGGGCGAGGTGCGCACCGCCGAGCATCTGGCATGCGCGGCCACGCACACCGCGGCAGAGCTCGTGGCGATCGACCTCGGGGAGCTCTCGAAGGATCCGCGTGCCGCACGCGCGTTCGAGCTCGCGGCCGAGGCCGCCGCGCATGAGCTGACCCTCGCCGAGCGTCCGTTGCGCCGTCGCTGAACGCCCGCGAGCTCGCGCCCGACCCTGGACGACCCGCTTCCGCCGTTGCTCGAGATCGACTACCTCAACCTGCTCGGCGTCGTCGTGATCGCGACGCTGGCGCCGCTCGTCGTCGACGCGCTGCGTGCGCCGGTCCCCGACGTCGTGGCGATGATCCTCTGCGGCGTGCTCTTCGGCACGTCCGGCCTGGGCTGGATCGAGATCGACGTCTCGGTCCAGCTGCTGTCGTCGCTGGGGCTCGCGTACCTGCTGTTCGTGTCCGGCCTCGAGATCCGTGCGGCGGCGCTACGCGGGCGGATGTCGATCTCGATGATCGCCTTCGGCGTCTCTCTGGCGCTCGCGCTCGCGTTCGCGCTGGTGTTCCATGCGGCAGGGCTCGTCAGCCACGTCGGGATCATGGTCGCCGTCCTCATCACCACGTCGCTGGGCATCGTCGTCGTGCTGCTCAAGGAGGAGGGCCGGCTCGCCACGCCGATGGGCCAGCTCACGCTGCTGGGCGCATCGCTCGGAGACTTCGCCTCCGTCGGGCTGCTGTCGGTGCTGTTCTCCGAGCGCGACAGCCCGCCCGAGCTGCGCGTCCTGCTGCTCGTGCTGTTCGGCGTCGCCGTCTTCGCGCTGGCCGCGGCGGCGCGCCACATGAGCGTGCTGCAACGGCTGCGCCGCGCACTGTCGCAGCGCGCGCACGGCGCGTCGCGGATCCTGATCCGAGCGTCGTTTGCGCTCATGGTCGGATTCGCGGCGCTCGCGAGCGCGGTCGGGCTGGAGGCGATCCTCGGCGCCTTCGCGGCGGGCGTCGTGGTGTCGGTGGTGTCCGATCGCGTCGACGGCAGCGACGAGCTCGAGGCGATCGAGCAGGCGCGCGGGCCCGCCGACGTGCGGGAGCAGCTGGAGACGATCGGCTTCGGGCTGATGGCGCCGCTGTTCTTCGTCACCGCGGGCCTGCGCTTCGATCTCGGCGCGCTCGCCGGAAGCGCGGAGGCGCTCGCGCTCGTGCCGCTCACGCTCATCGCGATGATCGCGACGCGTGCGCTGCCGGCCTTGCTCTTCGCTCGCCTGCTGGACCGGCGCGAGATGATCGCGTCAGGCCTGCTCATGTCGGTGAAGCTCACGTTCGTCGTCGCCGCCGTGCAGATCGGCAGGGAGGCGGGCGCCCTCTCGCCGGCGGCGGCCTCGGCGATCATCAGCGCGGCGATGATCTCGATCGTGACACTGCCGACGATCGTCCGCTGGATGCTGCCGGCCGGAGGGCAGCCGCTACCCTTGGTCGACCGGCGGACCGCCAACTCGACTTGAGCGCCTCGGCGCTCAGCCCGGCAACGCGCATGCCCTCGGGCCTGCGGCCAGTCCGGGTGGTCGGGAGTGTCACGTTAACCCCGGTGACACACACTCCGGGGACGTTGTAGTTCAGCGGCGATCTATGTCCGGGCGGTTCCAACGGGCGAGCCTCACGGCTCGCCCGGCCGCGTTCGGGCCGTGGTTGCCGCCGCCATGCCGGAGCGTCACACTCTGTGCATGCGTAACCAGCTGCGAATCGGCAGCGGGCTCAGTTGGGCGGTCGCCTGGCTGCTCGTCCTTGCGGCGATCCTCGGCTCGCTGCTGTGGCCCTCCGCCCTGATGTGGTGGATCTCCGTGGCGCTCGTGCTCCCGGTGATCGGGCTCGCCGCATGGCGACAGGAGAGCAGGGGCGGGACGGACGGGACCTACGGCATCGCCGATGGCGGCCCGTGGGGGCCGCCGCCGGGCACCTAGTGGATCCGTCTGCGCGCGTTCCTACGGCGTGACGCCGTGCTCGCGCAGGTACTCGAGGTACACGGGCGCCAGCAGCTCCGCGACCTCGCCCTCGCCGGCGTCCGTGACGTCATCGATATGCGCGCGCAGCGTCATCACGTCCGCCGTCGCCTCGTCGACCTGACCGGCGGCGGCCTCGGCGACCGGGAGGTCCTGCATCAGGCGGATGAAGAACGGGATGTCGAGATGGCGCAGCGCGTAGCGCACCGCGAGGTCGTGCAGCTCCTTGGAGGAGAGCGCATCGAGCGGATCGTCGTCGGACATGGCGTGCAGGCTACGGATTCGCGGGCCAGAGTTTCGACTTCGGCTAGATCACGACGTTCCAGGGCACCACGCGGTGCCCCGTCACGATGCCGCCCGAGACATAGGGGTCGGCGGCCACGAACTCTTCGACCTGTGCGGGGTCGTCGACGAGGAAGACGAACAGCGCCCCGGTCGGCGGCGTGCCCAGTGCGCCCGCCATCACGATGCGCCCGTCCTGCTTCCACGCGCCCGCGAGCGCAAGGTGGTCGGCGCGCAGCGGCGCGCGCTTCTCGACGACGTCCTCGACGTAGTCGTAGAACAGGCAGTGGTGCAATACGGGCTCGGGCGTCATGTCGGGTCCGTCGGCGGGACCCAGCCGCCGAACGCTTGCTCGAGCTCCAGCGCGACGGCGACCGCGACGTGGTCGCGATCGGGGCCCACGGCAGCCTGGACGCCGAGCGGTAGCCCGCGCGCGTTCAGCCCGAGCGGGATCTGCGCGACCGGCACGGCAGCCAGGTTGAAGACCGCGGTCGTCGTCAACAGCCACGGCCTGCCGACCGTGCGCCCGTGGCGCGGCGCGACGCGCGGGTGCGTCGGATGCAGCAGGACGCCGTCGCCGATCGCCGCGATCACCTCGGCGGCGAACGCCTCGCGCGCGGCGGCCATCTTGCGCAGCGAGCCCTGCGGCATCTTGCCCGTGAGCCATTCGCTCATCAGCAGCAGGCGCAGCGCGCGCGTGTGCGGGCCCTTGCGCTTCAGGCCCGAGAACAGCGAGACCTTCAACGAGCCCTCGGCCTTGATCAGGTCGGTGACGCTGACGCCCGCCTCGAGCTTGAGCACCGCGAGATAGAGCTCCATGGCGCGCTTCATCGATCGCAGTGAGATCGTCTCGACCTTCGCGCCCGCGCTCTCGAGCGCCTCCGCGGCACGCAGCCGGGCGGCGCGCAGCTCGCGGCTGACGGGCACGAACGAGGTGTCCTCGCTGAGCAGGATCGTCGTGTCCGCGATGCGCACATCGGCCGGGTCGCCGATCGTCGCGTCGCGCATGTACGGGTCGATCCCGTCGGGCCCGGCGAGGACGCGCAGCATCGGGATCAGGTCCTCGGCGCGCCTCACGATCGGGCCGATCGTGAGCATCTTCGCCGCGATCTCCGTGTGGACCGTCGGGAACTGGCCGGTGCTCGGCACGACGCCGGGGGAGGGCTTGAGGCCGAAGACGCCGTTGAAGAACGCGGGGATCCGGATCGAGCCGCCGATGTCGGCGCCGAGGCCGAGCGGCGTCCCGCCGCAGCCGACCGCGGCGGCCTCGCCGCCCGACGAGCCGCCGGCCGTGCGGTTGGCGCTGTAGGCGTTGTTCGTGCGCCCGTACTGGCGGTTCTCGGTCTCGATCCAGAGGCACAGCTCGGGCGTGTTCGTGACGCCGAGCGGGATCGCCCCCGCGTCGATCATCCGCTGCACCACCGGCGCGTTCTCGGTGCTGCGCAGCGCGTTACGCGAGACAAGCCCGGCGCAGTTGGGCATCCCGGCCATCGCGATCGATTCCTTGATCGTGCAAGGAACGCCGAGGAACGGCGGCAGCTCGTCGGGATTGACAGCGGCGGCGACGCGGGCGTCGGCGGCGTCAGCGTCGTCACGCGCTGCGTCGTAGCGGTCGACGACGACGGCGTTGATGCGTTCGTGCATGTGCTCGAGGCGCTCGATGTGGGCTTCGACGACGTCGCGCGACGTCGTCTCGCCCGTCCGGATCGCGCGCGCGAGATCGGTTGCGGATCGTTCGGTCAGAGCCTGGGCGGAAGCAAGGACGGCCATGGGGCGGAATCTACAAGGGCTGACAGCAGCGCGCGTGGCGCGCTCGACCGTTTCCGGTGGACGGGGCCGGCGTGTGTACTCTCCCGTTCATGCAGGGCCACGAGACTCCGTCGGCCGGTCTCGGCGGGCTACCTGCGGGGGATGCGGACGAGCACGCGGCCGTCACCATCGAGCGCTTCGCAGAACTCATCGTCTGCTTCGCCGCGAACGTCCAGCCCGGCCAGATCGTCGCCATCTCGACCGAGCCCGGCAAGCTCGAGCTCACGCGCGCGGTCGCCGATCGCGCCTACCGCGCGGGCGCGAAGTTCGTCGACGTCATGCAGTTCGACCTGCACGTCAAGCGCTCGCGGATCCTGCACGCAGCCGAGGACACGCTCGACTACGTGCCGCCGTGGTACGGCGAGCGCGTGCTCGCCCTGGGCGAGCACCGCGCCGCGCGGGTCGCGCTGACGGGCCCGTCGATGCCGGGACTGCTGAGCGACCTCGACCCCGCACGCGCCGGCCGCGATCAGCTGCCGTACCTGCGCGAGTCGGCACAGGTCGTCAACGCGCGCACCACGAACTGGACGGCCGTACCGTGCCCGACGCAGCCGTGGGCGCAGCTCGTCCGTCCGGAGCTCGAGCCGCAGGAGGCGCTCGCGCGCCTGTGGAAGGACGTGCTGCACATCTGCCGTCTCGACGAGGACGACCCCGTCGCCGCCTGGAAGGAGCGCCAGGACACGCTCGTCGGCGTCGCCGAGCGGCTCACCGGCCACGGCTTCGACGCGCTGCACTTCGAGGGGCCCGGCACCGACCTGCGCGTCGGCCTGCTGGCGACCTCGCGCTGGATCTCGGCGCGCTTCGAGACCGCCGACGGGATCGTGCACATGCCGAACCTGCCGTCGGAGGAGATCTTCACGACGCCGGACCCGCGGCGCGTCGACGGGATCGTGCGCTCGACGAAGCCGCTCGTCGCCGGCGGGACGATCATCCGCGGTCTGCGCGCGCGCTTCGAAGCGGGCCGCGCGGTCGCGATCGAGGCGGACGAGGGCGGCGCGCTGCTGGAGCAGTACGCGCAGCGCGACGAGGGCGCAAGCCGGCTGGGGGAGGTCGCGCTGGTCGATCGCCAGGGCCGGATCGGTCCGCTGGACACCGTCTTCTACGACACGCTCATCGACGAGAACGCCGCGTCGCATATCGCGCTCGGCTCGGCGTACGAGTTCACCGTCGCCGAGTCGGACTTCGGCGACATCAACCGCTCGCAGATCCACGTCGACTTCATGATCGGCGCGCCCGAGGTCGACGTCACGGGCCTGATCGCCGACGGTGAGCGCGTGCCGGTCCTGCGCGGGGGCGACTGGCAGATCTAGCGATCCTCAGCGGTTCGGGCGCGCGGTAGCCTGAGCGCTTCCCAGGAGAGGTGCCGGAGCGGCTGAACGGGCACGACTGGAAATCGTGTGTGGGTTAACGCCCACCGAGGGTTCGAATCCCTCCCTCTCCGCTGGTCGCCCCGAGGCTGCATCCGCATACGATCTCGACCCGGCCTTCACGCCGAGCGCCTACGGTTGGCGCGGATGACGCCCCGGATCGACACGTCGCCGTACGCCCGCTGGCTGGAGTACTTCGACGGCAGGCGCGAGCAGCAGCTGAACGCGCCGTTCGGAGCGCCGTTCGAGCACTTGCCGGGGCGTCACGCGGTCGCCCGCTCGCTCGCCCGCTTCGAGCTCGGCGAGTCGGGCGATGGCGAGCAACTGACGCGGCACGCGGCCGCCACAGGCGACCGCGCGTACATGCGCTCGATCGAGCTCTTCGTGCGGGAGGAACAGCAGCACGCGCGCTGGCTGACGATCCTGCGCGAACGTTTCGGCGGTGTGCGGCTGACGTCGCACTGGTCCGACACGGCCTTCGTCGTGCTCCGCCACGTCGGCGGTCTGCGCCGCGAGATCTGCGTCCTGCTGACGGCCGAGCTCATCGCGCTGAGCTACTACACCGCCCTGCCGCTCGCCTACGACGACCCGCTGCTGCGGGCCACGTGCGAGCGCATCCTGCGTGACGAACGCGGACATGTCGCGTTTCACCGCGCGACGCTCAGCCACGAGTTCGCGCGTATGCCCGCGCCCGTCCGCGGGGCCGCGATCCTGGCCTGGCGCGCGTTCGTCGCGACAACCGCCGCCGTGGTCGCCTGGGATCACCGCCACGTGCTCGAGCTGGCCGGGCTCAGCCGCCGCGACTTCGCACGCGACATCCGCGCACGGGCGCGGCGGCTGGCGCAAACCGTGCGTCACCCGGTCGCGGCGAGCGCGTCGCCGGCGCCCGTCAGAGACCAGGCGACGCCGCGCGGTGAGCTCGATTACGCCGCATAGCGCGCCGCGGCGCGGGCGCGGGCCTTGGCGGCCTCGACGTCGCGGTCCTTCGGTGGCGCGTTCGTGACGAGCTGCTCGAGCAGCCGCGCCGACGCTGCGGCGACCTCGTCCACCGCCTGCTCGAACGCCGTGACATTGGCAGCCGACGGCTTGGAGGAGCCACTGATCTTGCGCACGTACTGCAGTGCGGCCGCACGAACCTCGTCGTGGGTGGCCGGCGGCTGGAAGTTGTGAAGCTGGCGGATGTTTCGGCACATACCCAAATCGTAACCGCGTGCCGTGGGCGCGATGTTGAGATTGAACGAATTGATGCATAGACTGCACTCTGTCGATACAGGCATGCGAGCCGCGCTGCCGAAAGCGACCCCCTCGAAGGGACCGGTGGCGAATGCCTGCGCACACCGGGACCGACGCCACCCAGCGAGGTCCAATGTCCATGACCAGCTCCGAGACGACGTCCGCGCCGCTGACGCCCGGCGACGTTCTCGATCTTGGTGACCTGACGCAACCCAACAGGGACGTCCTTCGCGTGTGCGAGATCGCGGGACTCGACACGCTGCTGTCCTTCGAGGCCGAGGAGGCCATCAACCGCAATGTCTGACGCGTACTGCCGCGCCTGTCACACCGCCTACTCGCGCCCACTGCCTGCTCCGTATGGCGCCATCTGCCCGAACTGCATGGGACGTGGTGCCATCGTGACCCTGAGGGACGTCCCGCGGGGACGCATGACCGGACGAGATCGCAGCCGCAGCCGTACCCGGGATCCGGTCGAGCCGCCGCCGCGCTACACGAGTAAGCCTTAGCTCCGGCCGCTGTTCATGGTGCCCGCGTGGCGTCGTCCGGCGCATCGGGCGCCGCAACGTCCGCCAGGCGCCGGCGCAGGCGCTCGCGCAGCTCCTCGGGGGTGAGCTCCTGGTGTGCGCGCCGCTTGCGTGCGACCGCGACGCCCGTCGCGGCGACGCCCGCGGCGCCGGCGAGGCCGACGAGCTTCCAGGGGATGCGCATCGCTGCGTAGGTTAGGGCCATGACGGACTTCTCCCTCACGCTCGACGATGCCGTCGCGGCCGCGGCCACCGGTGACGTCTGGCTCTTTCGCGGGCGCACGCTCGCCGACCGCGCGATCCAGACGCTGACCAACAGCCCGGTCAACCACGTCGGCATGGTCGTGGCGATCGACGATCTGCCGCCGCTGCTGTGGCACGCCGAGCTGGGCCGCTCGCTGCCGGACGTCTGGACCGGCGAGCGTCAGCGCGGCGTGCAGCTGCACCGCCTCGATGACGCGGTGAGGACGTGGTCGGAGAAGTACGGCCAGCGCGGCTGGGTGCGCCAGCTCACCGGCGGCACGCTCGAGCGCGACCACGAGGACCGCCTCATGGAGGTCATCGAGCGCTACGACGGCAAGGCGTTTCCGACGATGCTCAGCCTCGCCGGTCGCTGGGTGACCGGCCGCGTGCGCCGCCGGCCGACCGCCCCGCTGGAGACGATCTACTGCGCCGAGCTCGTCGCGACGACCTACCAGCACATGGGCCTGCTGCCCAAGCGCCGCCCCGCGTCGTTCTACGACCCCGGCCGCTTCTGGAGCGGCGACCACATCGACCTCGCGGCGCCGGTCGCGCTGGGAGGAGAGATCCCGATCGAACCCTCAACCACCCTCACGGGGGTCTGACCCCCTTCAGTGTGGTCGAGGGTTCGTCGCGCGTGCGTGCCACACCGCCACGAGGGGCGGTAGGCCCAGCTCGATCGCCGTCAGGACGACGAAGAGCGTGTCCGGGCGGCCGGCGTCGGCCCAGGCGAGGGCACGCGCGGTGCCCGCGAGGACGACGAGC
>DATLNO010000274.1:0-4566 GCA_035536715.1 Solirubrobacteraceae bacterium | reverse complement strand
GAACGCGACCGCCACGAGCTCGTCGCGGGCGCGCTGCTGGATCATCTGCTCGCGCCGGGCGCCCTTCCCGGCAGCGAACGGCGACGCCGAGAGGTTGACGATCACGCGTGCCCCCGACAGCGCCTCGTCGGAGAGCGGCGGCCCGGGCTGCCAGATGTCCTCGCAGATCGTCAGCCCGACGGTGACGCCGTCGATCGCGATCGTCGCGCCGCGCTCGCCGGGCTGGAAGTAGCGCAGCTCGTCGAAAACACCGTAGTTGGGAAGGTGCAGCTTGCGGTAGTTGGCCTCGATCGCGCCGTCGGCGAGCACCGCCGCCGAATTGTGGACGTCCTCGGTGCGCTCTGGATAGCCGACGATCGCGACGATGCCGGTGACCTCGTCTGCGATGCGCTCCAGCGCGTCTGCCGTCTCGGCAAGGAAGTGCTCCTTGAGCAACAGATCCTCCGGTGGGTAGCCGGTGAGGGCGAGCTCGGGAAACACGACGAGCTGTGCGCCCGCGTCCCGCGCGGCCGTGATGCCCTCGAGGATCTTCGCCTCGTTGCCGGTGATGTCGCCGACCACCGAATTCATCTGTGACAGCGCGATGCGCAGCGGCGGATGCGTCACGAGGCCCTCCCGAGCCAGTACTCGATGAAGGACGTGAGCTGCGGGTCGTCGGGCCCCGTCGCCGTCAGCATCCGCGTTGCCGTGATCGCGGTGACGGGCACCTTCAGGTTCGGTCGGCGCCCGAGCAGCACGGCCTGACCGGCGGCCTCGAGCGCCGGGCTCGGCTCGCCGGCGGTGCGCGCGGCCAGCGCCCGCAGGTCGCTCGTCAGGCGCTCGTCGCTGTAGAGCAGCACGACGTTGCCTGGCTCGACCGCGGGCTGCGAACGGGGCTTGCGCTCGACACCGGGTCCGTCGCCCCGCTGCGGGATCGTCGAATCGTCGCGCGCGACGAAGAACGCGGCCAGCGCCGCGACGCCGATCACCGCCAGGACCATCGCGGCGATCGCGAGGAAGGCCTTGGCGCCGATCTCGGAGGAGCCCATCAGCGCGAGGTACCTGCAACCGTGCGGGTCGAGCGCGTCGCACGGCGCCCGCGGACGGACTCGTCGGCCGGGCGCGCGACGGAGGCGCCCGCCGCGAGGGCGTCGATCGAATCGCGCAGGAACTCCGCGAGCGTGTCGAGGTCCGACAGCGCGTCGTAGTCGCCGAGCAATCCGAAGCCGAGCCTGCCGTCATAGCTGAGGACCGCGACGCCGAGGGCCTGGCGACCGGCGAGTGGCACGACGGGGTACAGCGCGCGCAGCCGGTGTCCGAGGAGGTACAGCGGCTGCTGGGGGCCTGGCACGTTCGTCACGACGAGGTTGAAGACGTGCTGGCGCTGTTGCATGCGCGCGGCCTGGCTCATGATCGTGGGGGAGGCGAAGCCGGCGAGCTCGGTCAGCGTCCGTGCCCCGACCGCCTGACGCTCGTCCGCCACGCCGGACAGCTCGCGGATCGCCTTGTGCTGGCGGACCGGGTCCTCGATGCCGACGGGCAGCAGGGCCCACATCGGCGCGACCTCGTTGCCGAGCGCGCCCTGCTCGGACTCGGCCCGCACCGACACCGGCACGAGCACGGTCAGCGTGAGGCCCTCGGTGTCGATACCGCGGTGGCGAAAGAAGCGCCCGAGCGCGCCGGCGACGACGGCGAGCACCGCATCGTTGACCGTCCCGCCGAGCGCGTCCTTGACGCGCTGCAGCTCGACGAGCTCGGCGTCGACCCAGGTGTAGCGCCGGTGTGGCCCGACCTTGACGTTGAGCGGCGTCGGCAGTGCGGGCCGCAGCCCGGCGAAGGCAAGCATGCCCATCGCCTGCAGGCCGTCACGAGTGCTCTTCAGAAGCTCGCGCGGGGCGCGCACGAGCGCGCGCGCCGTCCGCGCAGCCTCCGCCGGTCGCGTCACCCGCTCGACGAGCGCGTCGGACAGCAGCTGCGCGGGCGTCGGCAGCGGACGCGGCGCCCACGGTGTGCGGGGCGGGCTGCTCGTCGGCGAATCGGGATCGGTGTCGAACAGCACCGTCGTGATGTCGACCGCGGAGATCCCGTCGACGAGCGCGTGGTGGCTCTTGGCGATGAGCGCGAAGCCGTCGTCCGCGAGCCCGTCGACGAGCAGCAACTCCCACAGCGGCTTCGTGCGATCCAGCCGCTGCGCAAAGACGCGGCCGGCAAGGTTCTTCAGCTGCTCCTCGCTGCCGGGCGCGGGCAGGCCCGCGTGACGCAGGTGATAGCGCAGGTTGAAGTGCGGGTCGTCGACCCAGACCGGGCGGCCCTGATCGAGCGGTATCCCGGCGAGCCGCTGGCGAAAGCGCGGCACGAGGTGCAGGCGCGCCTCGATGTGCTGGCGCAGCTCGTCGTACTGCGGAGCCGGGCCGTCGAAGATGGTGACGGAGGCGACGTGCAGGCGGGCGCCTGCCTTCTCGAGGTGGAGAAACGACGCGTCGAGGGCGGAGATGCGGTGGCCGTGTGCGATGCGCTGATTCTGGCACGCCGGACCGCGCCGGTCGGGTCGTCATCCTGCGTACTACATGGCACCGATCGCGCATCTCGACATCGACGCGTTCTACGCGAGCGTCGAGCTGTTGCGTCGCCCGGAGCTGCGCGGGCTGCCGGTGATCGTTTCGGGCAGCGGCCCACGAGCCGTCGTGACGACCGCGTCCTACGAGGCGCGGCGCTATGGGGTGGGATCGGCGATGCCGACATCGCGGGCGCGGCGGCTGTGCCCCGACGCGGTGCTCGTCGCGCCGGACTTCGCCGCCTACAGCGCGGCGTCCAAGGAGGTGATGAAGCTCGTCCGCGACGCGGTCGATCGCGTCGAGGTCGTCGGGATGGACGAGGCCTACCTCGACCTCTCCGAGCTCGTCGCGCCGCGCGCGGCGATGCGCCGGCTCGTCAACGCGGTCCGCGAGAAGACGGGCCTTGAATGCTCGATCGGGATCGGGCCCAACCGGCTCGTCGCAAAGGTCGCTTCCGACGCCGAGAAGCCGCGCGGCTTCGTCTGCCTGACCCGCGAGGAGGCGTGCGCCCGCTTTGCACACCATTCGCCCGGTCTCGTGCCGGGCATCGGCCCGAAGACCGTGCAGCGCCTCGAGCAGATGGGGCTCACGACGCTTCGTGGGCTGGCGACCATCCCGGTCGACGCGCTCGTCGCCCGCTTCGGCGCCAACCACGGACCCGACCTGCAGCGCCGCGCCCGTTTCGAGGCCTCGGCGAAGCTCACGACCTCGCGGATCGCGGTCTCCGAGTCGCGCGAGACGACATTCGACTACGACATCTCCGACCCCGCGCGCCTGGAGAGGATCCTGGGCGATCTCGCCGGCCAGCTCTGCGCGCGGCTCGCCAAGCAGGACCGGCGCGGCCGCAACATCGCGATCAAGGTCCGCCTCGCCGACTTCACGACCGTGACCCGGGCGCGCACGATCGCGCTTGCGACGAACGACCCGGCGGTCGTCACGCAGGTGGCGCTCGAGTTGCTGCGCGAATACGCGCCGGCGCGCCCGGTGCGGTTGCTGGGGGTGCGGCTCGCGTCGTTCGAGACCGCCGCCGACGACGCCGATGCCGATCAGCTGGCGCTGCCTCTGTAGCGTTCAGATCGTGCCGAGCATCAACATCGCCGGAGCCGAGCTGTACTACGAGCGCCGCGGGGATGGCGACCCGCTGTTGCTCATCCAGGGCCTCGGCGGCAACAGCCTGCACTGGGGCGAGGGCTTCCTCGGAGGCCTCGAGAACGACTTCGAGCTCGTCCTCTTCGACCACCGCGGCGCGGGGCGCAGCGGGCCACTCGACGGCGAGCACACGATCGCCGATCTCGCGACGGACGCACTCGGCCTGCTCGACGCGCTGGAGATCGACCGCGCGCACGTCGTCGGTATCTCGATGGGCGGGATGGTCGCGCAGGAGCTCGTGCTGCAGGCGCCCAAGCGCGTGCGGACGTTGACGCTCGGCTGTACGTTCCCCGGTGGCCCGGAGGCGACGATGACCGACATGAGCGTCGTCGGCCTCCTCGCCGAGGCCGTGCTGTCGGGCGACCAGGAGCGCACGATGCGCGTCGGCTACGAGGTGATGATCGCCGCCGAGTACGCCGATCGCGAGGGTGCCTACGAGTTGTACGTGGAGATCGCGGCGCAGTATCCGGCGCCGACCCCCGTGCTGATGGCGCAGCTCAGCGCGATCATGGGCCACGACACGAGCGAGCGGCTGCCCGAGGTCGCGGCGCCTACGCTCGTCATCCACGGCACCGAGGACCGCCTCATGGACGTGACGAACGGCGAGCTCATCGCACGGCTCATCCCGGGAGCACGGCTGGAGTTGCTGGCCGGCTCCGGGCACATGTTCTTCTGGGAGCAGCCCGAGCGCAGCGCGCAGCTCGTGCGCGAGCACGCAGGCAGCGCGGCGCTGTCGTAATCGGCTAGTCGCATTTTCCGCACGCCGGTGCGGTAGCTGAGGCTGAGTTGTCAGTGGTGGCGGGGGCCTTCGGCGGGTTTCGTCGTGGTTTTGGCTGGCGTGTTGTGGCAACTGTGGTCTGATGTGGGCCGCTGTTCTGTCCGA
>DATLNO010000273.1:0-23768 GCA_035536715.1 Solirubrobacteraceae bacterium | reverse complement strand
TCGGACAGAACAGCGGCCCACATCAGACCACAGTTGCCACAACACGCCAGCCAAAACCACGACGAAACCCGCCGAAGGCCCCCGCCACCACTGACAACTCAGCCTCAGCTACCGCACCGGCGTGCGGAAAATGCGACTAGCTGTTGCTGTGGCCGCGGCCCAGCGCCGCGCGGATCTCCTTGACGGCCTGCTCCGCGTCGCGATAGCGCACCGCGGCCATGCCCACGGCCTCAGCGCCCGCGCAATTGTCCTGCCGATCGTCCACGAACAGGCATTCCTGCGCCTGCACGCCGAGCCGTTCGATGCATAGCTCGTAGATCTCCGCGTCGGGCTTGCGCATCCCGACGAAGGCGCTGTCCACCACGACCTCGAAGAGCTCGTCGATCGGCGCCATCGCGCGCCAATGCTGTTCCCATTCGCGCACGTTGTTTGTCAGCAGCGCCATCTTGTAGCCCTCGTCGCGCAGCGACGCCATCAGCTCGATCATCGGCTCGTTGGGCAGCAGCTCGCCCAGCAGCTCGGAGAATCCCGCCAGCGACACCTCGTGGCCTGCCGCGTCGCAGAGCGCGCTCTCCAGGCTCGACGCGAACATCGTCTCGCTGATGCGCCCGCATTCGAGCTCGTGCAGCGGGTGTGACCCGTCGCGCTCGTGGAGCGCCTGGAGCGTCTGGCCCATCATCGCCAGCGTGATCCCCGACCGATCCGCGAACGCCTGAAACGACCCGGCGATCGGCGACGTCAGGACCCCGCCGAAATCGCTGATGACGGCCCGGATCACCGTCGGCGGCGCGAGTTGCCGCCGATTCGGCGCAGGACGTCGTAGCGACCGGTCCCCTCGCGCCCTTCCATCCGCCACCGAAAGAAGGCGCTGTCGAGCCGCAACTCGCCGAGATCCACCGTCGTGCCGCACAGCACCTCGCCCGCAGCACGACGCGCGAACCCGCCCTCCTCCTGCATCCAGAGCTCCAAACCTGCACGGCGCTGGCGCAGCTCGCCGTCGTAGGTCGTCGATAGTCGCGAGTCGAAGATGGGCAGCGGCTCGCCGCCGTCGAACAGCACGCCCGCAACCGCCTCCTCGTCGTGGTGCTTGGCCTTGGCGGGCCGCACGGCGGTGACGGCAACCGCACGATCGGTGCCCAGCCAGGCAGTCAGGGTTCGCGCGAGCTCGATCTTGCTCCAGTCGGGCGTGCCCCACAGATGCCCGCGCTGGCCCAGGCAGCGCACGTCGATCGAGCGCTCGCCGATGCGGACGGCTCCCTCGACCGAGCACAGCTGCTCGTAGCCCGCCATGCCGCCCATCCGCGCGACCGGATCCTCGGGGTCCAGCACCGCTGGGGCAGAGACCGCGACGAAACGTAGGTCAAAGCCCGCCTCGGGGCCGTCGTACGTGACGGACCACGCCTCCAGCCGCGTATCGACTGTCGAGCGCACGCCCGCGGCGCTCACTGCATCCCAGGCGTGGGCGTCCTCGGCGCCGGCAGCGGAATCCGTCGACGCGCCGGCCAGCTCGTCGCCGGAGTAGACGACCGCGAAGCCGCTCGCAGCGCCCCCGCCGACGCCAACCCGGGCGAGTCCGAAAGCGCGCTGCGCCGGGTCGCCGAACGAGAACGTGACCGCGTCGCGAAACGCCGGGTCGTCGGCGGTGCGCGGTGTCTCGTCTGCCGGCGAGACGATCACGGCAGCTCGCGCCGCGACGGGGGTACGTCGTGAGCGGTGCTGTCGACGACATCGTCGTCATACGAGCGCGGCGGGCGTCCCGCGCCACCAGGCTCGAACGTGAAGATCCGCCCGAGCCGGCTCGAAGCACCGGTGGTCGCGCTCGCCACGAGGCGCCCGCCGTAGCGCGCGACGAGCACGCGCCGGACCAGCGCCCGCGTCGGCGGCAGCAGCAGGATCAACCCGAGAATGTCGCTGAGGAAGCCCGGTGTCAGCAGCAGCGCGCCGCCGAAGATCACGAGCGCGCCGTCGATCACCTCGCGGCCGGGCACGCGGCCCTCGGCCAGCGCGCGATGCAAGCGCATCCATGCCGCCCGGCCCTGCGAGCGCATGAGCACCGCGCCGAGTATCGAGTCGACGATCAGCAGGGCGATCGTCGGCAGGATCCCGATCGCCTGGCCGATCTGGATGAGCACGTAGAGCTCGACGATCGGAACGACGATGAAGACGAGCACGAGGACCAAGGCCATGGTCCTGTGAAGGCTACGACAGCGGACCCACCGGCCTGATGCGAAGGTCAGGCGGGCTGGGGCGCCGGGGCGATCGTCACGCCCGGCAGGCGGTGCAGGCCGACATACTCGATGAGCACCGAGATGTCCGGCTGCGCGGCGCTCAAGATCAGCGAGCGATCGGCCTTGCGCAGGCGGCGGGCGATCATCGCGAGGTCGAGCATCAGCGAGGGGTCGGCGAACGCGAGCTCGGCGAGGTCGACGACAACGTCGGCACGGGCCCGCAGCGCCTGCGACAGCGCTTGACGGCGCAGCGACTGGGTTGAGCGATCCTCATCCCCGTAGCAGCGGAGCGTCGGCGGATTGTCCTCGAACGTGACGATCGCCCCAACCTACCTGGGAACGACCCCCGCGTGGATACAATCGTCCAAATGGCAACCCTGCAGGAGATCGAAGAAGCCCTTACGAATGTCATCGATCCCGAGCTCGGGCTCGACTTCGTCGAGCTCGGCTTGATCTACGGCATACAAGAAGACTCCGGAAATGTGTGCGTGACGTTCACGCTGACGACGCCGGCGTGTCCGATCGGGCCGCAGATCACCGAGCAGATCGAGGAGTTCGTCGCGCCGCTGGAGGGCGTCAACTCGGTCAAGAGCGAGATGACGTTCGATCCGCCCTGGTCGCCGGAGAAGATGAGCGAGGACGCGAAGTTCGCACTCGGCTTCTAGCCGGAGCCTGCCTGCGCCGCTTCCTCGGCGCGCTCGCGCCAGTGCTGCTGGTCGCCGTCGCCGCCCTGCCCGCACAGGCGCGGGCCGCTCCTGAGCGGACGGGCCGACTGCTCGTCACGCTCGACCCGCCACAGGCAGGCTCAGCCACGGCGGCCGAGGTCCTGGCGCTCGACGGCGTCCGCCGCGACGGGGCGCAGATCCCGCAGATCGGGGTCGTCAGCGTGCGTCCCACGGGCACGCTCGCGCTATCGGCGCTGGCCGCGCTTCTGCGCCGTCAACCCGGCGTCCGCACCGTCGAGGCCGAGCGCCGCCACATGCTGCGCTTCACACCCAACGACCCGGCGCTGAGCGCCACCGAGGTCTCGCCCGGCACGCCCCCTGGCACGACGCTGGCATGGTGGGTCGCGCGGACTGGATTGCCCGCCGCCTGGGATGCGTCGCGCGGCGACGACGCGCTCGTCGCGGTGATCGACACCGGCATCGACGGCGGGCACCCGGATCTCAACGGCAAGATCGCCGAGGGCATCGACAACGACGGTGTCACCACGCACGGCGGACCGACGACCGACGAGAACGGCCACGGCACGCACGTCGCGTCGTTGGCCTGCGGGGCCGGCGACAACGGCTACGGGGTGGTCGGTGCCGGGCTGAACTGCAGGCTGATCGTCATCAAGAGCGATCTGAGCGACGGGTCGGTCGCGCGCTCGATCGTGCAGGCCGCCGATCGCGGCGCCGACGCGATCAACATGAGCTTCGGGACCGATGGGGCACTGGCCCCGTCACAGGCGATCATCGACGCGATCGACTACGCCGTCGAGAAGGACGTTGTGCTCGTCGCGGCGGCCGCCGACAACCCCGTCGAAGAGAACGGCGATCCGGCCAACCTGCTGCAGCCGACCGGGAGCGGCGGGGACATCACCGCCGGCCGCGGCTTGACGGTGACAGCGTCGAACTTCGCCGGCGCGCGCGCATCGTTTGCCGGCCGCGGGACCCAGATCTCGCTCGCGGCCCCGGGGTCGTTCGACGATCGCATCGGTCCGCCCGGCATCTTCGGCGCGTTTCCCGCGGGCGCGGCAGAGCTCGAGTCCGGCGGGGGCATCCTGTTCCCGGCGCCCGGCTGCAGGTGCCGCGCCACGTTCGCCGGCGACTCGCGCTACGCCTACCTCGAGGGCACCTCGATGGCCGCCCCGATCGTCGCGGGGATCGCGGCGCTCGCGCGCCAGGTCAATCCCGACACGACGGCCGCCGACATCATCCGTGTCCTGAAAGACAGCGCGGCGCGGCCCGCCGGGACGGGGTGGAACCCCGATCTCGGATGGGGGATCGTCGACGCCGCGGCCGCGATGACCGCCGTCCGCGCGATCGATCGCCGGCCGCCGGAGTCCAGGCTTACCGGCCGCACGCGCGTCCGCGGCGCGCGCTCGGTCACGTTGCGTTGGAGCGGCGATGACCCCGCGCCCGCCGGCCTGACCCCGTCCGGCGTGGAGTTCTACGAGGTCTACCGCTCGACGAACCGCCGCGCCTACATCCGCATCAAGCGCACGAGCGCCACGAGCATGAAGGCGGCGGTCAAGCCCGGTTCGCGCTATCGCTACTACACGGTCGCTGTCGACAAGGCGGGCAACCGCGAGGTCGTCCCGACCAAGCCCGACCTCTCGACGCGCGTCGACCTGCGCAGCAGGAGGCGGTAGCTAGAACTTCGCCCTCGCGCGCTTGCGCACCGCGCGCGACGCCAGCGAGACGAGCTCGCCGAGGGCCGACGCGATCGCCTCGCCGAAGGCGTCGAGGTCGGGCATAGCGTCGTAGTCGCCCAGCAGGCCGAAGTTCATCTGACCGTTGTAGGACATGATCGCGATCGCCAGCGCGTGGTCCTTGGGCAGAAACGCGATCGGGAAGACGGACGTCATCTCGCGACCCTGAACGTAGAGGGGAAACTGCGGCCCCGGGACGTTCGTGACGAGCATGTTGAACAGGCGCGTGGAGAAGTTCAGGCGCGACGCCTGCGCGAGGATCGTGGGCGGCGCGAACTGCTGCATGCTCGTCAGAACCTCGGCACCGACGGCCTGCTTGGACTCCTTGAGGTCGTCCATCGCGGCGCGCACCACGCCGAGCCGCTCGACCGGATCGGCGACGTAGACCGGCAGCGGCCCGCGCATGACCGCGAGGCGGTTGCCGGTGCCGGTCTGCTCGGCGTCGCGATGGCGCACGGAGACCGGCACGAGCGCGCGCAGTTCGAGACCCTGAGTACGCACGCCGCGCGAGTGCAGCCAGTGGCGCAGCGCGCCCGCCACCACGGTCAGCACGACGTCGTTGACCGTGCCTCCGAACGCGTTCTTGACGGTCTTGAAGTCCTCGAGCTCACAGGCGATGCCGGCAAAGCGCCGGTGCGGCCCGATCTCGACGTTCAGGGGCGAAGGGGGCGCCGGGTTCGCCGCCGCCCAGGCGATCTCGCCGAGCCCCTCGGCGGCGACCGCCGCGCCTTCGAACGCGCGCTCGGGCCTGGTCAGCGCGCCGATCGCCTTCGCGGCGACGCCGAGCGACGCCTTCGTCATCCCCGCGACGCCGGCCGCGAGCAGGTCGAGCGCATGCGGCTCGGGGTCGGGCGTCCACGGCTCCAGGCCCTCCTCGGGCGGGCGCCCCTCCGGTCCGAGATCGAAGAGGACCGTCCCGAGGTCGACGCCGGCGATCCCGTCGATCATCGCGTGGTGGCTCTTGGACAGCAGCGCAAAGCCGCCGCCGGCGAGGCCCTCGACGAGCCATAGCTCCCACAGCGGCTTGGAGCGATCCAGCTGCTGGGAGAAGACGCGTGCAGCGAGGTTCGTGAGCTGCTCGTCGCTGCCCGGCGCCGGCAGCGCGGTGTGGCGGACGTGGTACTCGAGGTTGAAGTCCGTGTCGTCCGCCCACAGCGGGCGGCCCGTCGAGGCGGGCGGGTAGACGAGCCGCTGGCGGTAGCGCGGGACGTAGTGCAGCCGCGCGCGGATCGAGTCGAGAAACTCCGGGTAGGGCGGCGCGGGGCCCTCGGCTCGCACGAGCGCGCCGATGTGCATGTGCGACGCCGGACCCTCCTGGTGCAGGAAGGACGCATCGACTGCGGTGAGCCTGTCGAGGTGGCGCGGCGGCATCGCCAGCGCAGCGTAGTCAACCCTCCCGGCGCCGCCATCCTGGGCGGTCAGCGGCGGGCGAACTGCTCGTCGGGCGCGCCCGCCCCCCGTACCCTCCAACCAGATGGCGTGGGACTTCTCCACCGACCCCGGCTTCCAGGAGCGGCTCGACTGGATGGCAGCGTTCGTGCGCGAGGAGATCTGGCCGCTCGAGACGCTCGACCTCGACGGGTCCCAACTCGACCGCGCACTGCGCCCGCTGCAGGAGCAGGTCCGCGCGCGCGGCCTGTGGGCGGCGCACCTGCCGCCCGACCTCGGCGGCCAGGGCTTCGGCCAGGTCAAGCTCGGGCTCATGCACGAGATCCTCGGCTCGTCGCCCTTCGCGCCGAGCGCGTTCGGAAACCAGGCGCCGGACTCGGGCAACTCCGAGCTGCTCGCGCTCGCCGGGACCGACGAGCAGAAGGACCGCTGGCTGCACCCGCTGCTGGCCGGCGACCTGCGTTCGGCGTTCTCGATGACCGAGCCCGGCGTGGCCGGCGCGGACCCGACGACGATCGAGACGCGCGCGCGGCACGATGAGAACACCGGAGAATGGGTCATCGATGGCCACAAGTGGTTCTCGACAAACGCCTCCGTCGCCGACTTCCTCATCGCCATGGCGGTCACCGACCCCGACAGCCGCCCGCATCGGCGAGCCTCGATGATCATCGTGCCAACCGACACGCCCGGGGTGCGAATCCTGCGCGACGTGCCGACGATGGAGCACCCCGCTGATCACTACGGCCGCCTCGGCGGCCATGCCGAGATCCGCTACGAGGGCGTGCGCGTCCCCGCCGAGAACCTGCTCGGCCCGCGCGGGTCCGGCTTCGAGCTCGCGCAGGCGCGGCTCGTACCCGGGCGCATCCACCATTGCATGCGCTGGCTCGGCGTCGGCCGTCGCGCCTTCGACATGCTCTGCGAGCGCTCGACCTACCGCGTGTCGCACGGCTCGGTGCTCGCCGACAAGCAGACCGTGCAGAACTGGATCGCGGACTCCGCGGCGCAACTGCAGGCCGCCCGTCTGATGACGCTGCACGCCGCTTGGAAGATCGACACGCAGGGCGCCGCAGGCGCGCGGACCGACGTCTCGATGATCAAGTTCTACGGCGCGCAGGTGCTGCACGACGTGATCGACCGGGCGCTGCAGGTCCACGGCTCGCTCGGCTACTCGACCGACATGCCGCTCGAGGCGATGTACCGCTTCGCGCGCGGCGCGCGGCTGTACGACGGGCCCGACGAGGTCCACCGCCAGTCCGTCGCGCGTCAGATCCTGCGCGGCTACGACCCGCCACCGGACGACATCCCCAGCGAGCACGTCCCGACGCGCCGCAACGCCGCGCGTGAGCGCTTTGCGGACTTGCTCGACGTCGTGACGAGCAACGACTGAGGACCGCCGGCGGTTGGACACCCGACGCGCGGGCGAAGAAGGCCTGAGCGCGGCGCCAGGCGCGCCCTCGCGGGAGCATCGCCTAATGTCGGCGGCGTGAGTCGCGCGACACGCATGCTCCGCGAGCGCCCCTGGCTCGCCGCCGCAGCGGGGGCGGCACTGTTCCTCGCGGTCGTGGCGGTGGTGTCGGCGCTCGGCACCAGCTCAGGCGAGCAGCGTGCGTCGTCGACGGCGCAGGCAGCGGCCGCCGAGCCCACGGCGACGACCGGCTTCGGGACATCGGTCACGCCGCTCGCTCGCGCGAACCGCTTCGACGGCACGGCCGCGTTCGCGCTGCTGCGCGAGCAGGTGCAGGTGTACGGCTGGCGCCCCGCCGGCTCAGCCGCACTGCGGCGGCTCGCCGTGCGCCTGCGCGCGCTGCTGCCGCGCGGGCGCTTCGAGGCGATCCCCGGGCACCCGCGGCTGCGCAACATCGTCGGCACCGTGCCCGGTCGCCGGCCGGCGATCGTCGTCGCCGCGCACTACGACGTCGAGCAGGCGCCGGAGGGCTTCGTCGGTGCCAACGACGGTGCCGCGGGGACGGCAGCGGTCGTCACGCTGGCGCGCGCCTTCGCCAAGCTCAAGCGCCCGCCCGGCGCGCGCGAGCTGCGCTTCGTGCTCTTCGACGGCGAGGAGGAGCCGGCCGGCTGCCAACCGTTCGAGGCCTGTGGCATCCGCGGCTCTCGTGCGTACGCGGAGCGCCACGCCGCGGACGTGCAGGCCCTCGTCCTGCTGGACTACATCGCTGAGAAGACCGGGCTCGACTTCCCGCGCGAGCTGGGTTCGGACGCCGCGATGTGGAGGCAGTTACGGCGCGCCGCGAGCGACGTGGGCGTCGGATCGCTGTTCGGCCCGTTTCAATCCGGCCAGGTCATCATCGACGACCACTATCCGTTCACTCAGCGCGGAATCCCGGCGATCGACATCATCGATTTCAACTATCCCCAGGCCGACACGCTGCAGGACGACCTCGACGCCGTGTCGCGCCGCAGCCTCGACGCCGTCGGCGAGGCCGTCCACCTCTTGATCTCGCGGCTCAGAAGATCCGGGTGATCCGCACGGTCCGCCCCGCGCTGGAGACGAAGTTGCCGTCCGCTATCGCGACGAACACGCGGTACTGGCCGCCGCGCCGGATCCGGATGCGCTTGGCGTAGCGCGACACTCCGCCCGAGGAGCCGCGCACCGTGCCGCCGGCGACCGTTCGCCAGGCGCCCTTGCGCAACAGCTGGATCGCGAACTGCGCGCCCGCCCGGGCCGGGCGGACCGTGCCGAAGAAGCGCACATTGCGGCCCGTTCGGACGCGCGTCGCGCTCGTGTTCGTGGCGACGCGCACGGCGACGCCGACCCCGACGATCGGGCTCGCGACCTGCGGCCTGTCCGGGACGACGACGCGGTACTGCGTGTTGAGTGGGACCGACAGCAGCGGGAACGCGAACCCGCCGGTGGCGTTCGTGAGCTGGACGTTCGCCGTCGGCTGAAACCCCGCGGTGTATGGGAAGGGGTTGGACTGCAGCAGGATCTGGCGGCCCGCGTTGCCCGTGCCGCTGAGCGTTCCGGACAGCACCGTCGGACGGCCGAACGGGACCGGGTTGGGGGTCGCAGCGAGCACGAGGCCGAGTGGCTCGGCACGCGTGCGAAACACCTTGTCGGCGCCGTTGACGGTGCCGTTGCGGTTGTGCGCCACCAGGCGGAAGTGATAGGTCGTCGCCGGCGCGAGCCCGGTCAGGTCGGTAATCACGGGGACTGCCGAGGTTCCGTTGCCGGCGTTGCCGACCGGCGTGGTCGCGCCGTAGAGCGGCGTCGTGCCGTACTGGAACAGGTACGTCGTCTCCGCGCGGTTGGGCGTGACCCGGCCGAGCAGCGTCGCCGTCGTCGGCGCGAGCTTCGTCGCACCGCTCGTGGTGACCGTCGGCTTGGCGCTCGTCTGCGCCTGCGCGATCGCCGGCGCCGCGAGCGTGAGGGCGCCGACGGCCATGATCCAGCACGCGACACGATGCGAACTGCGGTACATGCGGTCCTCCCCCCTGGATGAGCTGAGCGTGACGACCCCATCGTCACGCTGCCTACACTGACCTATATGTCGTTCGTGGTTGAAAAGTTGCTGTTGGCCGCGCCGCGCGGCTACTGCGCGGGCGTCGATCGGGCCGTGCAGACGGTCGAGCGGGCGCTCGAGCTCTACGGGGCACCGGTCTACGTGCGTAAAGAGATCGTCCACAACAAGCACGTCGTCGAGCAGCTGCGCGACCGCGGTGCGATCTTCGTCGACGAGATCGACGACAGCATCCCCGAGGGCGCGACGACGGTCTTCTCCGCCCACGGCGTATCTCCTGCCGTTCATGCTCAGGCCGCCGAGCGCTCGCTGTCGACGATCGACGCGACCTGCCCGCTCGTGACGAAGGTCCATGTCGAGGCCAAGAAGTTCGCGGCCGACGGCTACACGATCGTGTTGATCGGACACGGCGGCCACGAGGAGGTCGAGGGCACGATGGGGGAGGCGCCCGACTCGATCGTGCTCGTCGAGACAGAGTCGGACGTCGACGCGCTCGAGGTTCGCGACCCCGAGAAGGTCGCGTATATCTCGCAGACAACGCTGTCGGTCGACGAGACACGCACGATCATCAACCGCCTACGCGAGAAGTTCCCGGCGATCACCGGTCCGCGCACCGACGACATCTGTTATGCGACGACGAACCGCCAGGCGGCCGTCAAGCAGATGGCCTCCGAGTGCGACCTGGTCCTCGTCATCGGCTCGCAGAACTCCTCGAACTCCCAGCGCCTCGTCGACGTCGCACGCGACTCCGGCACCGACTCCCACCTCATCGACAACGAGTCGCAGCTCGAGGACGCCTGGCTGGACGGCAAGCGCGTCGTCGGCATCTCGTCGGGCGCCAGCGCGCCGGAGGAGCTCGTCAGCCGCCTCGTCGCGTACTTCGCCGACCGCGGCGTGAGCGACGTGTCGGAGGTCGAGGTCATCCGCGAGGACGTGCGCTTCATGCTGCCCAAGCGCATCCGCGTAGACCTCGCTGCGCAGACGGCATAGCGAGTCGTCGCCGCCGAGAGCTCGCGTAGCCTGCGCCGCGCATGCGAACGCTCGTCATCTCCGACCTGCACATCGGCCTGCGCGCCGGCGCCGAGGTCCTGCGGCGGCCGGCCGCGCTCGGCGTCCTGCTCGACCGGCTCGCCGACGTCGACCGGCTCGTGCTGCTCGGCGACACGCTGGAACTGCGCCACGGGCCGACCCGTGACGCGCTTGCGATCGCCGAGCCGATCCTGCGCGCCATCGGCGACGCGCTCGGACCGGAGCGCCGGGTCGTCATCGTCCCTGGCAACCACGACCACGCGATCGCGGCCGGCTGGCTTGACTGGCGCGGCCGGCGCCAGGCGCCGGATCCGCTCGGGCTCGACGAGCGCGTGCCCGTCGAGCGGGCCTCGTGGATCGGCAAGCGGCTGGGGAGCTTCCTCGTGCCGGCCGCCGTCGAGGTCGCCTATCCGGGCCTGTGGCTGCGCGATGACGTCTACGCGATGCACGGCCATTACGCCGACGTCCATCTGACGGTACCGACGCTCGAGCGCCTCGCCGTCGGTGCAATGACGCGCATGGTTGGCCCGCTCCCCGACCCGGCGACACCGGACGACTACGAGTCCGTACTCGCCCCGATCTACGCGCTCAGCCAGGCCAGCGCTCAGCGCTCCGGGACGGGCCGGCGGCCGGTCGGCAGCAACACGGCCGGCGGCGCCTGGCGGGCGCTCAGCGGCCGCGGAAGCTCGAGCCGCCTGCGCAACGGGGCACTCACGGGGGCCTTCCGCATGGGGGTGTCAGCCGTCAACCGAGCGGGCATCGGGCCGGTCGAGCCGAGGATCGGTGTCGACGACCTGCGCCGCGGCGGCCTGGCCGCGATCACCGAGGCGGCGCGGATGCTGCGACTCGCGCCCGACCATCTCGTCTTCGGCCATACGCACCGCACCGGGCAGCTGCCGAGTGATCCGCGCTCGGAGTGGCGCACGCCCGGCGGCACGCAGCTGCACAACGCCGGCAACTGGATCTTCGACCGGCTGTTCATGGGCCGCGGCCCAGAGGGCTCGAGCCCGTACTGGCCCGGCGGCGCGATCGTGGTCGACGACGACGGTCCGCCGCGACTCGAGCGCCTGCTGTCGGACCTGCCGGCGGCGGTGCTCAGCGCGTAGCTGGCTGTGGCTGTCGCTCTGGCTGGGGCTGCGGATGTCGCTCTGGCGCGCCGTGCGGAGCGCGCTGGTGGGATGGAGGTGGTCGGGACAACATCGATGAGGAAGAGGGGGAGAACGAGGATCGGCGGTCGCGCACGTGATCGAGCGGTACGCGTGGGTCGGGTCGTGTGCGTGGTCCCGCTCGAGCATGTCAGGGATGATCGAGCGCCAGACTACAGCGGGCCGGGCGTGAACTGCACCGCGTGGCAGACGACGTCGTCCACCTCGAGCTCGAGCACTCCGGCGGTGTGGCGCTCGTGCTCGATGACCGGATAGCAGCCGGCGTACGTCACAGCGGTGGTGTTGTCATTGGCGCGTACGGAGCCCGGCCCGGCGCCGGTCGGCTCGAGCACGGCCCACACGCCGCCTGCCTCGTACGGGCCTGACCACGCGCCGGGCTGCTCGGGCGTCGGCTCGCCGACCGGCGCGCCCGGCGCGTCCTCCGGTCGCAGCGCCACGAGCGGCTCGGGCGCGATCTCCAGCAGCTCGCAGATCTCGGCCTGCGTCTCGTCGTAGGCGCCCTCGCCGTAGTGCATCGAGTACAGCCGCAGCCGGCGGTCGAAGAGGTAGCGCGCGGGCCAGGCCTCGTTGCCGTACTCCCGCCAGAGCTCGAAGTGCGTGTCGAGCAGGACGGGATGCTCGATCCCCAGCCGCGCGACAGCTGCGCGCACCTGCACCGGGTCCTGCGACGGCGTGTAGGCGCCGGCGTGCACGGAGATTACGCGCAGGCCGTCGGCCGCGTAGCGCTCGTGCCAGCCGCGAGTGTAGTCCAGCGTGCGCAGCGAGTTGGAGCGGCAGAAGTCCCAGAACTCGATCAGCACGGGACGCCCGACCTGCTGGTCAAGGCGCAGCATCGCGACGTTGACCCACTCTGCCCCGGCCGGGAAGAAGGGCGCGCTGATCTTGTCGGGCGGAGCTCGCACGGATGGCCGGCGTAGCCGCGGCTAGTGGCCCGTCTCGTGACAGTCCACCCGAAACCCCGGGCGCCGATCACCGCCTGGCGGCGTCCTGACCACCGGCCGGAGGACCATTCGCATGGGCCAGCGTCGGCCGGCCGGCGGTGCCCACTCGATGTGACAGAGCCACACCTTCGGTCCTGGGTCCTTGCCAGACGGCGCCGGCATCCCGGGGTTTCGGGCGTCTGTCACGAGACGGACCACTAGAGGGCGGACTTCAGCGCTCGCTCGAACGCGTTGAAGCCGAACGATCCCTCCAGCCGCGCGGTGACGCGCCCGCTGCGATCGAAGACGAACAGCCACGGTTCGGTCTTCAGGTTGAAGCGCAGCAGCGGCTCGCGCAAACCCTTGTTGGCGTCGTTGCCGACGAACACCTCTTGGTGGATGAACTCCAGGCGATCGCCGTAGGTGGACTTGAGCTGGAGGGCGATGTCGACGACGGGTCCGCAGACCCGCGACGCGCACAGCGCCGGAGTCGCGAACAGCAGCGCGACCGGCCTCTTGCCGATCACGTCGGCGAAGTTCGCGTCGTGCATGTCGCTCGGCGGGACCCTCGTGTCGATCGACTCGAGGTTGCCGTTGGCGGACTGCACGGTGTCGGTCATGACCTTGGGGGCCTTTTCGCCCGGTCGCGGGATCTCGTCGCGGGAAGCGGGCACGACGTTCAGCTGGATCGGCGCGCCGGCGAGCTGGCTGCCGATCTTCGTCACGACGAGGACCGACGTGGTACCGGCCTTGGTGAGCGGGATCTGCGCTTCGTAGATCGCTGCGAAGACGTCATCCTCGGCCGCTGCGGTCTGGCTGCGGAAGGCCGGATCGGTGACGAGCAGATCGGCCGGGGCGGGATACGGCCCGCGAGCCTTCGCGCCTGGGCTGTCGGCGACGTAGACCGCCGTCTTGCCGTACACGAAGCCGGACTTCTCGTCGATGACGCCGAACGCGAGCCGGTTGTCACCCACGGTGAAGACCGATCCGGCAAGCCCGACCTGCGGCCCGGTCCGATCGAGCGCGTCCGCAACCTGCTGCAGACTGCGGCCGCTCGTCGCCGGGAACTCGCCGGCCTGCGACTCCGTGGCGCCCTTCAGCTCGGCGCGCAGCTTCGCCGACGAGGCTGCCTGCGGCTCACGCGGTTCGCCGCCGGATTCGCTGCCACCGCAGCCGGCCAGCGCCACCGCGAGCGCGACCGTGATCGCGGCGCTCAGCCGCCGAAGCGCCGGCATCAGTGCTCGTGACCTCCGAGCGCGGCCAGCATCAGCGACAACGACAACAGGGCACAGGTCAGCCGGAGGGCGATCGCGCCGCTCAGCCAGGCCACGCCGTCCTCGCCGCGCACAAGGATCACACCGGCCAGGGCCGCGAACGCGAGCTCCAGGATCGTTGCGATGGCGTCCCCGACGCCGACCTTGGAAATCTGTCCGGCATCCGGGCCGACCGGAATGCCGGTGGTCCGCGAGAAGATCCACAGCACCGCGAGCGCGACGCTGCCGAGCGCCACGAGCTTCAGCAGGCGCGAATCGGCGCCCTTGCGATGGATCCGGTAGCCGGCAGCGATCTGTGCCGCGCCGACGAGCGCAAAGAAGAGCCCGAGCTCCAAGTCGACGGTGACGTGCTCGACCGTCGCGACGAGATGAATCACGCCGGCCGTCATCGCGAGCCCAGCGAGCGCCAGCGTGCCGTGCGGCAGGCCGAGCATTCGCGACCCAGGTCGCTCGATCGTCACGTCGGTGGCCATCGCTCGATTCTAGGTACGTGGGACGGCAGTGCTGCCGATCATGTGGCCAGTCGTTCCCAGCCCGTAGCGGGCGAGAACGCCGATCCGGCCGCCCGCGGCGACCAGGAGGACGGTCACGGGCGGTGATGATGATCCTTCGGCGGGCGCGTGCCCGGTGTGCCGCTTCCTAGACTGGCGGGCAATGCACCGGCGTCGCCTGCTCGGCCTCCTCGTCGTCGCGGCCGGCTTGATGCTGGTGGCGGCGCCAGAGGCTGCCTTCGCCCACGGCCTCGTCGGCCGTGAGGATCTGCCGATCCCGAAGTGGCTGTTCGGCTGGGGCGCGACCGTCGTGCTCGTCGCATCGTTCGTCGGCCTCGCCGTGCTGTGGCGCGAGCCGCGCCTGGAGCAGCCGGTGGAACGCCGCGTGGGGGGCCTGCCGCGCGTGCTTGACCCGATTGCCGGCGCGATCGGCGTCGCGCTCTTCGTGCTCGTCGTATACGCCGGGTTCGCGGGCGACCAGACGACGACGAACAACCTCGCGCCGACCTTCATCTTCGTTCTGTTCTGGGTTGGCCTGGCCGTCGTGTCGCCGATCTTCGGCGATGTATTCAAGGCGCTGAACCCGTGGCGCGCCTGCGCCCGCGCCGTCGCGACGATCGCCGCCAAGGTCAGCCGGGGCGGGCTGCCGGCGCCGATGGCCTATCCGCCGAAGCTCGGTCGCTGGCCCGCGGCGCTTGGGATCCTCGCCTTCGCCTGGGTCGAGCTCGTCTACTCCGGCCGCGGCGACCCGAGCAACCTCGCGGTACTTGCGCTCGCCTACGCGGCGGTCCAGTTCGTCGGCATGAGCCTCTACGGCATCGAGACATGGAACCGATACGGCGACGGCTTCGGCGTCTACTACGGTCTGCTCGCGCGGATCGCGCCGCTGCGCTGGGCGCGCGAGGGGCTCTTCGTGCGCCGCCCGCTGAGCGGCCTGACGAGCCTGGACGTGGTGCCGGGAACGGTCGCGCTGCTGTGCGTGATCATCGGCACCACGTCGTTTGACGGCTTCTCGGGGGGTCCCGCCTGGACGGAGATCGCCCCGGAGCTCACGAGCCTGTTTCGCGACATCGGCTTCGGCCAGTCGATGGCGCTCGAGCTCGCCTTCACGATCGGGCTCGCCGCCGCCGTGTTGATCGTCTCCGGGCTGTACCGACTCGGCGTCCTGGGGATGCAGTCCGTCGATCCGCGCAACCCGATACCGACCGCCGCGCTCGCCGGGCGCTTTGTGCACTCGCTCGTGCCGATCGGGCTCGCCTACGTCGTCGCGCACTACTTCTCGCTGCTGGCCTACGAGGGCCAGCGCGTCGCCTACCTCGCCTCTGACCCGCTTGGCAACGGCGTGAACATCTTCGGCACGAGCACCGCCACGGTCGACTACACCTGGATCTCGGCGACGGGCATCTGGTACATCCAGGTCGCGGCGCTGGTGATCGGCCATGTCGCGGGACTCGTACTTGCCCATGACCGCGCCCTCGTATCCTTCGGGGACGGTCGCACCGCCACGCGCTCCCAGTACTGGATGCTCGCTGTGATGATCGCCTTCACATCTCTCGGCCTCTGGCTGCTGTCGGCGGCAAATTCGTGATGCTCACGATCGCCCACGTCGGCCACTGGGCCGTGAACCTGCTCTACGTCGCGCCGCTGGCGGTCGCGGTCGGCGTGCTGGGCTACCAGTCGATGAAGGATCGCCGTCGCGTCAAGGCCGAGGGCGGCGACCCGCGCCGCCCGCCCGCCGAGGGCTAGTGGACCCGTCCGCAAATTCTGCGGGTTCCCGGCGCCCGATCCGTGCCCGACGGCAGAGCATCCGGGAAAACCTCGCCGAACTTCCCGACGGATCGACTAACCCGACTTCGTGGCACCGCCCTGCTCGCGCGCGAGCGTCGCGATGTCGTGCGCGAGGCCCTCTGGCGTGAGGACGCTCGTCGCAAACCCCACGCGCTGGCGGCCCTCGCCGTCGAGCAGGACCGTCGACGCGGTGTGCTCCTCGCCGGCCGACTGCGGCTGGATCCCGTAGGCCTTCCAGATGCGCTGCAGCGCCTCGGCGTCGCCGAGTGCCCAGCGCATTCGTCCCTCCATGCTCTGCTCCAGCGCGTACGCGCGCGCCCGGCGCGGCGTGTCGTTCTCCGGATCGACGCTGACCGCCACGACCGGGACGTCGTAGCCGAGATCGTCGAGCGCCTGGCGGATCTGCTGCGTCGTGATCGGGCAGGTGTCCTCGCACGTCGTGTAGAGGAACGTCACGATGACCGGCTTTCCGCGCAGCTCGCCGAGGCGCAGCATCTTGCCGTGCTCGTCGCGGACCCCGAAGTCCGCCGGCGGAATGTCCGGCGGCCGCGTCGCGCCGGCGAAGCTCGACGACGCGGGGACGGTCTTCTCCCCGATGGCGAACAGCAGCACGCCGGCGATCGCGGCGAGCGCGATCAGGCCGGTGACGAAGAGAGCGAGGCGCAGGCGCGCAGGCATGGCGCAGGAGCCTAGTCATCGCCCGCAGCCGTCCGCCCCGCCCGACGCCGCGCCCGCCCAAGACCGCAAGACCGAGCGTCAAGCCTCGATCAGACCGCGACGGATCGCGTAGCGCACGAGCTCCACGCGATCGCGCATCTCGAGCTTGCGCATGAGGTTGGCGCGGTGTGACTCGATGGTCTTCTCCGAGAGATGCAGCGTCTCACCGATGGCCTTGTTCGTGTACGCCTCGGCGATGAGCTTGAGTACCTCGCGCTCGCGCAGCGTCAGCGGCTCGGCGGGGCCGCTGCTGTCGTCGGCCATCCACTCGCGCAGCAGCGACTGCTCGGCGGCGTTGGTCATGAACGGCTCGCCGCGAGCGACGGCACGGACCGCGTTGACGAGCACCGTGTCGGCCTCCTGCTTGAGGATGTAGCCCGAGGCGCCGGCCTGCAGCGCCTCGAAGAGATACCGCTCGTCGTCGTACATCGACAGCACGAGGACGGCGATGTCCGGTGCGTGCATCTTGATCTCGACGGTCGCCTGCAACCCGGTCATGCGCGGCATCGAGACGTCGAGCACACAGATGTCCGGGCGCTCGCGCAGCGCGACCTGGACGGCCTCGATGCCGTCGCAGGCCTCCGCGACGACCTCCATGTCGGGCTGGCGGTCCAGCAGCAGCTTCAGCCCGCCGCGCACGATGCCGTGGTCGTCGGCGATCAGGATCCGCATCATCGAGGACGCGCTCCCTTCGCGCGCACGGTGAGCTGGACCGTCGTGCCGCCACCGGGCGTGGCGGACAGCTCGAGGTGGCCGCCGGCGAGCATCGCGCGCTCGCGCATGCCGACCAGGCCGCAGCCGCCGTCGCGCAGTCGATCGGGCGCCAGGCCAACACCGTCGTCGACGATCGAGACGCGTACCTGTGCGCTGTTGCAGCCCATGACCGTGACCTTGACGTTCGTGGCCTTGGCGTGGCGCGCGATGTTCGACAGCGCCTCCTGCACCACGCGATAGACGACGAGCTGCTCGAACTCGCCGAGCAGGGGCCGCGTCCCGTCTGCGGCGAAGTGGGCCGGGATGCCCCAGCGGTCGCCGAAGAGCCGCACCTGGGTGCGCAGCGCCGGCAGCAGGCCGTGGTCGTCGAGCGCGGCCGGACGCAGCTCGCGCGCGAGCCCGAGCAGCTCCTGCATCGCCTGCCCGGCGAGGCGCTGAGTCTCGGCAAGCTCCTCGGCGAACTCCGGCGGCGCGTGCTCCGCCGTGGCCGCAAGGCGCAGCGAGACGGCGGCGAGGGCCTGGTTGACCTCGTCGTGCAGGTCGCGCGCGACGCGGGCGCGCTCGGCCTCCTGCGCGCGCAGGACCGCGGTCGCGCTGCCGGTGCGCTCGGACTCCAGGCGCGAGAGCATGAGGTTGAAGGCCTCGCGCAGCCGAGCGATGTCCGCGGCCTCGCCGTCATGCGGGTGGGCGCGCACGCCCGGGACCGTGAGATCGACGCATTCCATCGTCCGCGTCAACGATTCCAGCGGCGCGAAGCGGCGTCGCATGACGAAGTTGTTGGCAAGCAGCGACGCCAGGATCGCGGCGGTGAGCACGAGGAACTGGCGCGTCCCGGTGGTGTCGCCGAGGTCCACGCGCGCGGCCACACTGGCCGCGAACATGGTGGCGACGACGAGCAGGGTGTTGACGGTCAACACCTGCGAGAGCAGAGCTGTTCTACGCATGGGGTCTGGACCCCATGTCGGCTGGTGCCGCGATACCCGATACTCCTCGAGCAGCCCCCTCCACAAACGTTTTCCCTCCAGGATTCGGCGGACAAGGGGCGTCCCGCGCAGCACGGGACGCCCCTTTCGGCGTTCTGGGGGCGTTTTCGCTGATCCGAGGTGAGCAGAACCTCCGTAACAGGGCACAATGAGGCCAGACGGTCGCCGCTATACTTTCTGAAGCAGCGAAGTCCGACCACCTTTGAGGAGATTCGTGTGAGCCCGTCCGGCGCGGAGTTCATCCGCCAGATCAAGAGCCAGATCGCCCAGGTCGATCCGGGCGACGTCCACAACGCGCTGTCCCAGAACGGCAACGGCGGCGGTCCGATCACGCTCATCGACGTCCGCGAGAACGATGAGGTCGAGCGCGGCGTGATCCCAGGCGCCAAGCACGTGCCGCGCGGGCACCTCGAATCCCGCATCGAGGGAGCGGTCCCCGATCGATCCCAGCACGTGATCCTCTACTGCGCCTCAGGCAACCGCTCCGCGCTCGCCGCCAAGACGCTCGAGGAGCTCGGCTACGAGAACGTCGAGTCCATGACCGGCGGCTACACGCTGTGGAAGGACCGTGGCTACAAGATCGAGGTCCCGAAGGTCATGACGGCCGAGCAGCGCGAGCGCTACAGCCGCCACATGCTCGTGCCGGAGATCGGCGTCGAGGGCCAGCAGAAGATGCTCGACGCCAGGGTGCTGCTGCTCGGCGCCGGGGGACTCGGCTCGCCGACCGCGCTCTACCTCGCAGCCGCGGGCATCGGCACGATCGGGATCGTCGACGACGACGTCGTCGATCTCTCCAACCTCCAGCGCCAGGTCATCCACACGACCGCCCGCATCGGGACGCCGAAGGTCGACTCCGCGCAGGAGTCGATGAACGCGATCAACCCCGACGTCAAGGTCATCAAGTACGAGACGCGCCTGGATGCCTCCAACATCATGGAGATCATCGAGGGCTACGACGTCATCGTCGACGGCGTCGACAACTTCCCGACGCGCTACCTGCTCAACGACGCGACGGTGCGCCTGAAGATCCCGGTCGTCAGCGCGTCGATCCTCGGCTTCGACGGCCAGCTGTCGGTCTTCGCGCCCTACGAGGGCCCGTGCTACCGCTGCCTGTATCCCGTCCCGCCGCCGGCCGAGCTCGCACCGAGCTGCGGCGCCAACGGCGTGCTCGGCGTGCTGCCGGGAACGATGGGCCTGCTGCAGGCGACCGAGGTCATCAAGATCATCACGGGTGCCGGCGAGCCGCTGATCGGCCGTCTACTGCTCTACGAAGCGCTCGGCGCGACGTTCACCGAGCTGAAGGTGCGCCGCGACCCCGAATGCGCCATCTGCTCGCGCGAACCGTCGGAGATTGCTGACGACGAGATGGGTGTCTTCCCCGACTACGAAGCGTTCTGCGCCGCCGCGGGCTAGGCTGCCGCCCCCTATGGCCACCGTACGCATCCCCCCAGTCCTGCGCCCGTCGGTCGGCGGCGTCAAGGAGGTCGACGCCGACGGCGACAACGTCGGCGACGTCCTGCGCTCGCTCGCCGAGCAGCACCCGCCGACGCAGAAGCAGATCTTCGCCGAGGGCGGCGAGCTCAACCGCTACGTCAACGTCTACCTCAACGACGAGGACGTACGCGTGCTCGGCGGCCTGGACACCGCCGTCGGCGAGGGCGATGTCCTGGTGATCCTGCCGGCCATGGCCGGCGGCTGAAGGCGCATCCGGCGCCGCCACCCGGCGGTCCCGCAGGGCGGGCGGGCCGTTACATTGGGCTCGCATGTGGCGAGCCCCCGCGTCGGCGCATTGACTCCCCGGGCGACGCTCGCGGTCGTGGCATTGGTCGCGTTCGTGGCGGCCGCTCCCGCGAGCGCCCAGACCCCGCCGCAGACGCTGGTCGCCGTCGGCGCCACGCTGCGCCAGGTCGGCGACGAGCTGGTGTTCCGGCTGCAGTTCAATCGCGTCGTGCCCGCGGGGGAGCTGCAGCCACGGCGCGGTCGCTCGGTCTGCGTCGTGCTGAGCCCCGACCGGCCCTCGCGTCGGCGGGCGTGCATGAGCCGCCGGGGCGGGCGGCTGCGCGCGACCCTCGTCCGGATCGACGAGACCGGCCTCGCGACCGGCGCGTCGCGGCCCCTGCGCGGCGCGAGGGTCGCGGTGCGCGGGGCGTTCATGACGCTGCGCGCGCCCGCGGCCGCGTTGCGTGTGCGGCTCGGCGGCCCGCTCTCGTGGCGTGTTCTCGTGCGGTGGCGTGACGGCTCGGGCTGTGCGGTTGTTCCCGGGCCGGCGCCGTGTACGCAGGTTCTGCCCACGGCCGGCGCGCTCACGACGAAGACGCGCGCGCCGCAGCGGCCGCCGTTCACACGCTCCAAGCGGCTGCGGCTGCTGGCGACCGGGGACTCGATGATCCAGATCATCGACAGCTACCTCAAGCAGCGGCTCGACCGCCGTCGCGGCACGACGATCCGCAGCGACGCGCACATCGGCAGCGCCATCTCCAACCCGGGCAAGCTCGACTGGCCGCGCAAGGCGCGCGCGCAGTCGTCGGGCTTCAAGCCGGATGTGACGGTGGTCTTTCTCGGCGCCAACGACGGCTTTACGCTGGGCGGCGTGCGGTGCTGCGACGAGGCCTGGGTCGCGGCCTACGCCGAGCGCGTAGCGGCGATGATGCGCAGCTATCTGCGCGGCGGGCGCTCCTACGTCTACTGGCTGACGCTGCCGGTGCCGAGGCGCGCGTCGTTCGTGCGCATCTACAGCCGCGTGAACATCGCGATCAAGCGCGCCGCCGAGCGTGTGGGGGAGGGCGTGCGCGTGATCGACATCGCGCGCGTCTTCACGCCGGGCGGCAGGTTTCGCCAGTCGATCACGTTCCGGGGCAGGACGATCAACGCGCGTCAGCCCGATGGGGTGCACCTGTCGACCGCAGGGGCATCGGTGGCCGCCACGCTCATCATCGACCAGCTGCGCGCCGACCATGCGATGCCGTAAGCGATGAGTGCGCGGGTCACCGGTCTGCTCGGCTTCACGCTCGCCGTGGTGGTGGCCGGCTGTGGATCGTCGACTTCGCAGGAGCCCAGGCAGACGACGCAGGACGGCGGCGCCGCGACAGTCGCGATCACGATCCAAGCGCCGGCCGATGGCGCGCGGCTGAAGGCCAGGGTGATCCCGGGCGAGCGGCTGCGCGCGCGGACGCGCATTCGGGGCCGCGCGCGGCCTGGCAGCGTTGTCTTCCTCAGCGCGGCATGCCGCCCCGAGCCCTGCGAGGCGCAGCCGCGTGCCGGCGTCGACGGCACCTGGGCCGCAAGCCTGACGCTGCGCGTGCCCCAGTCCGCGAGCTTCGTGACGATCGACGCCAACGCGCAGCGCGGCGTCGTGGCCGCCGGTTCGGCGGTCGCGACGGTCGAGCTCGTCGGGCCGGGGAGCGGGCGCGCGACCGGCGCCGCATCATCCGCCGGCGAGCGCAGGCGCACCGCATCGGCGTCGCCGCGGGCGTCGCCGCGGGCGCCGTCGCGGGCGCCGTCGCGGCGCGCGCTCCCACGCGACGTGCTCGTGATCGGAGACTCGCTCGCGGTCGGAATGGAGCCGTCGCTCAAGGCCGCGCTGTCAGGCTGGCGCGTGCGTCTCGACGGCCGCATCGGCCGCCCGCTGGCCGAGGGCATGAGCATCCTCGCCCGGCAGTCGTCGACGCCCGCGATCCTCGCCTTCAGCCTGTTCACCAACGACGGTCCGCGCAACACGGGCGCGCTGGAGGCCGCCGTGCGCTCGAGCGCGATGCGCCCGGGCGGCTGCGCCGTCTGGGCGACGGTCGTGCGCCCGCCGCTGGATGGCGTCAGCTACGACACCGCCAACGCGATGCTGCGCCAGCTCGCCAACGATCCCGAGCTCGCGCTCGGCCTGCAGCTCGTCGACTGGGCGGCGGAGGTCGGACAGTCGCCGTCGATGCTCGCTGGTGACGGCGTCCACGCCACGGCCACGGGCTACCGCGTGCTCGGCCAGCTGTACGCGCAGGCGATCACGGCGTGCGCCGGCGCCGGCTGAGGGGCGCTACGAGCCGAGCTTCGCGAAGTCGGCGCGCAGTCGCTCGAGCACGAGCCCCATGGCGACGTTCGAGCCGGCGTCGTTGAGGTGGACGCCGTCGGGCCGGCGCACGATCGTCTTGCGCCCGCCGATGTCCTGCGCGGCGCGGTAGCGTCCCTCCGGCGTGAAGACGCTCGCCATGTCGAGCACGCGCACCTGGGAGCGAAGCGGCTGCGCCGCGACCTCGATCGCGGCGTTGACCGTGCGGGCGATCGCCTGCGCCTCCCGGTCGCGGGGCAGCGGCAGCGTGAGCCAGTACACGCGCGCCGCGCCGTCGCGGCGGTAGTTGTCCATCATCCGCCGCGCGCGCGTGGCGTAGACGACCGCCCACTCGGGGCCGCAGCACTGGATGCTCTTGCCATCGGCGCCGGGGAACGGGAAGCCCTCGTTGGCGCCCATGAACATCACGACCGCTTCGGGCTTGCGTTCCTTGGCCTGCCGCGTCGACTCCGCGCCCCAGTCGATGAAGCCGGTCTTCGAGACCCCGGTGCCGAGGTGCGCCTCGCGCACCGTCTGCACGCCGTCGCCCGCGAGCCGCCGCGCGAGCTGCACGTCGAGCGGCTGGGCGAGCGAATCGCCGGTCACGAGCAGCGTCTTGAGCTGCGGCAGCTTCTCCGTCTTGACACCGAGCTCGGTCGGGTCGAACGAATCGGTCGTGATCGGCACGCTGGCGGCGCCGCTCGTGCCGCCGCCCGCCGCCGCGGCGGGGCCGGCGACCGGAGCCGCGTTGAAGCCGCCCTCGCCCGACAGGTCGTCGTCGGGTGACAGGAACGCGAGGACGTCGTCCGCGGCATCGGCCAGCGGCAGGCGATCGGCGAGCCAGCCGGCCGGCTCGCCGACGGCGAGTACGAGCGTGCGCTGCCATCCCGGGTCCATCTTCTCGCCGGTGCTGCGGATCGACTCGCCCTGCAGAAGCACCAGCAGCAGCGCGGCGATGAAGACGCAGACAACGGCGTCGCGCGCGCTCAGGCGCCCGCCTGTGGGACGGTCGAGGATGAAGGGATCGCGGTCGACGGCGGACATGGACTAGAACGAAAAGTAGATGAAGGGCGGAACGCCCTGGCTGGACACAGTGGCGGCGACCAGCAGGATCACGGTAGCCATGCTCGCGCCGAGAGCC
>DATLNO010000272.1:0-5633 GCA_035536715.1 Solirubrobacteraceae bacterium | reverse complement strand
CTGCATGACGCGCCGCGTTGGTCAGGCTCTCCTGGACGATCCGGTAGACCTCGAGCGAGACGGCCTGCGGCACCGTGTCGATGCGGCCCGTCAGCTCGGCGGTGATGTCGATGCCGGCCGACCTCGTGCTGTCGACAAGGCGGGGCAGATCGGCCAGGGTGAGGGTCGGAGCGCGCGACGGGGCGTCGTCGCGCAGCAGGCCGAGGACATGGTCGAGGTCGCGCAAACCGTTGCGCGCTGACATCTGGATGTTCGTCAGTGCCTCGCGGACGAACCCGGGGTCGTTGTCGAGCACGCGTTCTGCGGCGCCGGCCTGCACGGTGACGATGCTCAGCGCGTGGCCGACGGAGTCGTGCAACTCGCGCGCGAGGCGGTTGCGCTCGGCCAGGCGCATGGCGTCGCGCTGCACGACGGCGAGGCGCTCGGCCGGCGAAGGGCCCAGCAGGCGTGGCGCGATGCGCGCCAACAGCGCGCTCGCTGCCGCGGCGAGGTAGATCAGCACGAACGGTGACAGCAGGGCGAGCGGCACGAGCCATGCGCTCCCGGGCCCGCCGGGCACGCGCGCGTCGAGCTGACCGAGCTGCACGTCTCCAGAGGCAAACGGCGCCAGGCAGGCGGAGACGGCCGCCGGGGGCAGGACGAGCGTCAGGGCACCGATCACGCCGCCCGCGACGAGGTGCGCGACGAACCACGCCGCCGAGCGCCATCGCGTCGACCACGAGATCTGCACGTCGAGCGCAGCAGCGTCAGCGAGCTCGACGCCGAGCAGTCGCCGCACCGCGGCAATCTCGAGATCACGCACGGACGCCAGCATCCCCGTGGCCATGGTCAGCGGACCGAAGCACAGGATGCTCGCGACCGTCCACGCCGCGGTTTCTCCCAAACCGCCTTCCAGCACCGGCGCGATGAACCCGGCGAGGGTCCCGAACGGCGCGACGAGCGCCACGCCGATCCCCAGATACACGAAGCGCTGCCACGTCGACCTGCGCACGGGGATGGCCAGCAGTTCACGCACTCGCGGCATGCGGCGATCGTGACACACGCCCGCGGGCTCGCAAATCCCTCGCAGGAGTGATGCAGATCGCTCGCACAGGGGACGAACGGGCCAACGGTCGCCGCGAGAGTGACGACCATGACATCGACACCGCACAAGCAGGCGATCACGGCGGCCCACGCGGGGTGCGCCGCGGCGGCAGGCTACGCCGCCGTCAAGACCGCATGGGGGCTGGGCAGCACGGTCGGCGTGCGCGACACCGCGGTCTTGGAGGACTTCATGCAGGCGGACTCGCCGGCTCGAGGCGACGCCGGCCTCGGCGCCGCGACCGCGCCGGTCTTTGAGTCCTGTCCCATCCCTTGCCCATTCTCAGGAGGACCGATGACCACCACCACGCATTCCGCGTCGACCAACGCCGGCAGCACCGACATGACCGACGGGAGCACACGCGTCGCGCGGAGGTCGATCCCGACGGCCGCGGGCTACGCCGGCGCCGCGATCCTCCTGCTCGTCTTCGGAGTTCACGCCTACTGGGGCGCCGGTGGGACATGGGGAGCCGCGACCGCATACGGCTCGCCCGAGTTCCCACCACAGGCCGCGAGCGCGTTCGTCGCCGTCCTGATCGCCTGCGCAGCCCTGCTGCTGCTCGCGCGCATCGGCGTCCTGGCCGTGCCGCTGCCACGCTGGATGCTGCGCGTCGGCACCTGGATGCTCGTCGTCGTCTTCGCGCTCGCAGGCGTGAACAACCTCATCCAGGCCCCGGACGCCTACGCCCGCGACTGGCACATCTACTTCTTCGGGCCGCTCATGCTGGCCCTCGCTGCCCTCTGCGCGATCGCCGAGCGATCGACGCCTCCCCGCTAGCGTCTCGCTCGCCTCGTAACCCCGCACGACCGTGGCTCCTGTCCCGTCATCGGGCGTCGGTCAGCCCCGATCAGCTGAGCCGGCGGCGCCACACGGAGCGGCTGCGTGGAAGCCATGGACGGTCGGGCCGGCGTTCATCGCAGCGGTGGCGCTCGCGCTCGCCGGCCGCGCGATCGTCGCGACCGGCGCGGGGGACGACACCGGCGCGCTACTCGGCGTCGGGATCGCGCTGATCCTGCTTGACGTCGCCACGGTCGGCGTGGCGCTCCTCTTGGCCAACCTGCGCGGCAAACCGAGCGCCGCCGACTTCGGGCTGCGTCGCCCGCCACTCGGACGTGCGATCGGGCTGCTGCTCGCCGTCGCGATCGGGTTCACCGTGGCGGCCGTGCTGTGGGCTTCGGCGCTCGGACTCGACGGCGAGGACGCCCAGGCACTGACCGATCGACTCGGTACGGACGAACGCTGATCATCGTCATCCTGATCGTGGTCCTCACGATCAGCGGGCCGCTGCAGGAAGAGGTCCTCTTGCGCGGCTACGTCTTTCGCGCGCTGCGCAACTCGCAGGGCATATGGCCGGCGGCGACCACGGCCGGTGTCCTCTTCGCCGCGACGCATCTCGGCTGGATACCGATCGCGTACATGGTCCCGGTCGTCCTGTTCGGCATCGCTCTGTGCCTGCTCTACCACTGGACCGAGTCGCTGTACCCCGGCATCGCGCTGCATTCGCTCAACAACTCGATCCCGCTCGCAGCCGCGCTGCACTGGACCTGGCAGACCCCGGTCCTGATGGCGGGCTCGACCCTCGCCGCACTCGCGATCGCGCGGCTGATCGCTCTCCGGCTCGGCGCCCGGCCCGTGGCTCCCGCCGGATAAGCGCTTGACGTGCGTTCCTGTTCCGTTACTACCGGAAGGCCTAACCGCGCACCAGCCGGGGCCGGGTCGACTCGATCACCGCCGGCAGCAGCCGCGCTCCCTCGACCCCGCGCGCGCTGAGCCGCACTCGCAGGATCCCCGTGCGCGAAGACGCCGCCGAACTCGCGGACCAGACGAAGTTGCCCAGGCTGTAGGCGATCAGGCGCCGCCCTGCGGGTCCGCCGACGCGGCGAACCGGCTGCAGCACGTGGGGGTGGGCACCGATGACCGCGGTCGCTCCGGCGCTCAGCGCGGTCTTCGCGAACGCGCGCTGGCGGGCGTTCTCGCTCGTCGCGCGCTCGACACCCCAGTGGAACGTCGCGATCACGATGTCGGCGTCGCGCCGCGCGGCGCGCACGCCGGCGGCGATCGCGGGAAACGTGGCGCTCGACGTGCCGGGCCTGCCGGGGCCCGCGAAGAACGACGCCGGGCCGATGTCGCTGTAGCCGACGAATGCGACCTTCAGCCCGAGGCGCGAGACCATGCGCGGGCGCTGCGCGGCGGCGAGCGTCGCGCCCGCGCCGACTGGGACGGCGCCGCTGCGGCGGACGGCGCGGATCGTGTCCAGCAGCGCCGGCATGCCGTAGTCGCCGGCGTGGTTGTTGGCGAGGTTGAGCACGTCGATGCCGGCGAAGCGCACGGCGCGCGCAAGGTGCTCTGGGCGCCCGCGGAAGTTGTATTGCTTCGGGACCGGGAAGCCGCCGCGCGTGATCGCGCACTCGAGGTTGCCGAAGGCGATGTCGGCGCGCCGCAGCGTCGGCGCCACCCCGCGCCAGGGGTGAAGCGCGCCGCGCCGGTCCATGACGTTCAGCACCCCGTCGCCGAAATTCGTGTCGCCGAACGCGGCCAGCGTGACGTCGCGCGTGCGCACGACGATCGGCGCGGAGATAAGCCCGCCGGTCACAACCCGCAGTCGGTAGCGCGGGCGAGGCTTCGAGGGGCGGTAGGCAATCGAGGCAGCTCCTTCCGCTCCCGCGGTCGCCGACGTGGTCGTGACCCAGAGGCCGCCGGCGGCGCGCTGCAACTCGACGGCTGCACCGGGGACCGCGCCGGTGGCCCGCACGGGGATCGTCACGCCGGTCGCTCGGACGGCGGGACCGCTGAGCATCGGAGGCGCCTGGGGTGGCGGTGCGACTGGCGGGACCTGTCCCCGCGCGCCTGGTGCAAGTACGAGGAACGCACAGGCGTTGATCACGGCCCCGGTGCGTGCAGCGTGGCGGGCGCCGACCGGCCTCGCCTTGAATCCGACGCGCTTTTCCACCACATTTCTGACGACCTGCATCGAGTGCGGGAGCATGGCAGCTACCGTCCTGTGTTCGTGAACGCATGAGCCGCCTCAGCAACAAGGACCGGATCAGCCTCGTCGCGGTCGTCGCGGCGATCGCGATGGCGGTGACGGTGCCGATCATTGCCGCCGACGAGCCCACGGCGACGCCCCGGGCTCAGACCACGACGCCCGCTCTGGCCGCTGTTCCACCCGTCACGGAGACGGTGGCGGCGCCACCGCCGACGGCCAAGGCGAACACGCCCACGGCGAGCGAGCGACGCGCTCAGCAGCGGCGTGCGCGCGCGCAGCGAGCACGCTCCCTGAGATATCGGCGCGCTCAGGCCCGCATCCGCGCACGGCGAGCCGCCCGAGCACGCCGCGCCGCCCAAGCACGCCGCGCCGCCGCAGCGCGCTCACGGCAGAGCAATCCCGCGCCGCCGCCGGTGGTCCTGCCGCCGCCGCGGGTGGGGCCCCGGCCGCCGCCGCCTCCGCCGCCGCCGCCGCGGGTGGTGCCACGGCCGCCGCCGCCGCCACCACCACCGGTGAGCGAGCCGTTCGACGACTCAGGCTGAGCCGGTCGCGCAGGTCGCCGCCAGGGCAGGTGGCCGGCTTCAACGCGATGCCTGCGGGGCGCTGACTCACGTGCCGCCGCAAGCGCGCCCGAGAGGATTCGAACCTCTGACCTCCGCCTCCGGAGGGCGGCGCTCTATCCAGCTGAGCTACGGGCGCGTACGCGAACGAAGGCTACAAGGCCGCGACCGGTCCGTGGCGGCGCGCCGGACGATGATGGCGGCGCAGGGCGAGCGTGACACGGATCCCCTCGAGCGAGATCCGCAGCGTCATCTTCGACGCGCCCGCGATCCGCTCGGAGAAGACGAACGGCACCTCCTCGATCCGCGCGCCGGCGAGATGGGCGAGCTGTGTGGTCTCGACCTGGAACGCGTAGCCCGCGCTGAGCAGCTCGTCCATCTGGATCGCGCCCAGGCAATCGGCGCGCCACATCTTGAAACCGCCGCTGAGGTCGCTGAACGGCAGGCCGAGCGCCAGCCGCGATGCGCTGCAGCCGACGCGGCTGAGGGCCAGCCGGGTGGTGCTCCAGCCATCCGTCCCGCCGCCGGGCAGATAGCGCGAGCCGAGCACGAGCCCGGCATCGCGTTCGAGCAGCGCCGTACGCATCTCGGCGAGCTTCTCGGGCGGGTGGGAGAGGTCGCAATCCATCTGCCCGATGACGTCGTAGTCGCGCTCGAGGCACCAGGCGAACCCCGCGCGGTAGGCCATCCCGAGCCCGTCCTTCTCGGGACGGTGCAGCACGTGCATCCAGGGCCGTGTGCGTGCAAGTTCGTCAGCGAGCTCGCCCGTGCCGTCGGGCGAGCTGTCGTCGACGATCAGCAGCTCCATTGCCGTCGGTGCGAAGCGCTCCAGCAGCAGCGGCAGCGACTCGCGCTCGTCGTAGGTTGGGACGACGACGATCGTGCGGGCATCCTGCGCCAGCTCGCGCTGGGGTGCGGGTGCCGGCGAGGGGCCGCCGCTCGGCGCCGCCCGCTGCTCACGCCGCGCCCGCAGCAGCGCCACCGCCTCCGCGACCGCGACGGCGAC
>DATLNO010000271.1:0-19188 GCA_035536715.1 Solirubrobacteraceae bacterium | reverse complement strand
CGCGAGCACCTCGTCGCTGAGCGGCTCTGCCAGCGCCCGTCCCGCGACGACCGCGACGGCGAGCAGGGCGGCACACGCGCACCACGTCCCGACGACCGTCTTGACGTCGCGTCCCTCCTGGCGCATCGCCACCGCGCCGACGAGTGACTCGGGCAGATTGGAGAAGAAGATCGCGACGAGCAGCGCCACCGAGGCGTGCTCGGCAAGGGAGACGCCGAGTGCCAGATTCTCGGGCACGCCGTCAAGCGTCACCGCCGCGAGCAGCGCCCAGCCGACGCCGCCTCGTGCGGCGGTCGCCGTGACCTCGCGTTGCTCGGGCCCCGGGTCTCCGGTCACGTAGCGGTCGAGCAGCGAGTCGGCCGCGACGAAGGTCGCCGCGCCCGCGAGCAGCGCGAGCCCCGAGCGCGCGGCGCCGCCGAGCGCATACGCCTCCTCGAACAGCTCGAACGCCAATGCCGAGATCAGCGCGCCGCTGGCGAACGCGAGCAGGATGCCCGTCACGGCGTCCGGTGGACTCCAGTAGGACCCGAGGACTGCGCCGATCACCAGCGCGCTGGAGGCCGCGAGGCCGAAGAGTATCGCGGTTGTCATCGGACGTGGGCCCTACTGCACGAAGACCGGCGTACCCAGCTCGACCTCGTCGTAGAGCTCCTTGACGTCCTTCACTGCCATGCGGATGCAGCCGTGCGAGGCCGCGTCACCGAGCGACTGGATGTCCGCCGTGCCGTGGATTCCCTGTGAGGCGTTGAAGCCCATCCAGCGCGCCTCGAGCGGGTTACGCGGATCGCCGGCCGGGATCGTCTGGCCGGCCAGCTCGCCGGCCCAGTCGCTGTTGGGCGCGTTCCATTCGGGATCGACCTTCCGCTCCTGGATCTTGTAGCGCCCCGCTGTCGTCTCGTTGCCGCCCTTGCCGACCGCGATGTCGTACTTGTGCTCGAGCTGCAGGTTCTTGTAGAGGCGCAGCTGCTTGGAGTCGCGATCCACGGCGATCACCGTCGGGTAGCGCTTGGCGAGGTCCTCGAAGGTGCGATCGGGACGCTCGGTCACCACCACGGGAATCCTCACGGCGGGCTTCGGCGAGGCATCGGACACGGCGCCGGCGAGCGATGCGACGAGGCGCGGCTGCTGGACCTCCACGCCCGGCCGCGCGCGCGTGCGGTCGAGCTTCCCGTCGCGCCAGTCGATGTCGGCGTCGCGCGCGTCGCGGTTCACGCGCTTGGCAACCCGGGCGGCGAACGCCGAGACCGCGGGGCGGGAGAAGGCGACCCGCGGCGTGATCCTCGCGTTCGCATCCGAATCCAAGGCGGCGTCGATGCTCGCGTCGACGTCGAGGCGCGCCTTCGCGACCTCGGGCCGCAAGACGAACGACGCCTTGCCGTAGGTTACGCGGACGCGCTTGGCCACGGAGTCGCCGAGCTCACGCCGCAGCAGCGCACCCGCCTCGTCGCGCTGCATGCCGCCGACGTCGACCGAGCCGATCCGCACGCCGTCATCGATCGTCTCGTCGGTCGTGCCGGCGACGACCAGGATCGCCGCGACGACGAGAAGTACGGCGAGGAGTCCGCCAATACCGAAGATCGCTGGCCGCACACGGCACTCATACCCCGCAGCACCGCGCGGCACTTACGTTCATCGCCTGGAAACACGCAGGGCACGCCGAGGAAACCGCGCTGGCCCAGGATGGCCGACATGACCCCCGGGATCGTGATCGTCGGCGGCGGCATCGCCGGCCAAGCAGTATGCGAAGCGCTTCGCGAACGCGATCGCGATGTCGCGATCACGCTTGTGTGCGGCGAGCGGGCGGCGCCGTACGACCGCGTCCGCCTGTCGGAGATCCTCGTCTCCGGCGAGAACTCCGAGACGCTGCGCCTGCGGCCGACCGAGTGGTACGCCGACAACGGCGTCGACCTGCTCGTCGGCCGCTCCGTCACGTGGATCGACGCCGACAGGCGCGTGCTCGGCATCGACGACACCGACGAGCTCGCCTTCGCGCAACTCGTCATCGCGACGGGCTCGCAGCCGCTGATGCCGCCGATCCCCGGCATCGGCCTCGACGGCGTGCACCCCTTCCGCGACCCGGCCGACTGCGACGCGATCCGCCTCGCCGCGGCGAGCGGAATCGAGCGCGCCGCGGTCGTCGGCGGCGGCCTGCTCGGCCTGGAGGCAGCACGCGGCATCGCGGCCCAGGGCTGCGCGGTCACGGTCGTGCATCTGCTCGACCGCCTGATGGAGCGCCAGCTCGACGCCGGTGCCTCCTCACTGCTCGCGCCCGCCCTCGCGGGGCTCGACATCGACGTCGAGTTCGACCGCAACACGCAGCAGATCATCGGCCCCGACCGCGCCCACGGGCTGCGCTTCACGGACGGCTCGGAGCTCCTCGCCGACCTCGTCGTCGTCTCGATCGGGATCCGTCCCGAGTCCGAGCTCGCCCGCACGATGGGCATCGTCTGCGACCGCGGGATCATCGTCGACGACGCGATGCGCACGAGCCTGCCAGGCGTTCTGGCGGTGGGCGAATGCGCTCAGCACCGTGGCATCGTCTACGGCCTCGTCGCGCCGATCTACGACCAGGCGCGTGTCGCCGCGCAGACGCTGATCAGCGGCGCCGGCGCCGGCGGCGTGAGCGCCGACGCGGCGGCGCTGTACCTCGGCTCGGTGCCGAGCGCGAAGCTCAAGGTCGCCGGGATCGACCTCGTCTGCGCCGGCGAGTCCGGCGGCGACATGGAGGCCGTCGTCACCGACGCGGCAACCAACATGTACCGCAAGCTCTCGGTCCGCAACGGGCGCGTGATCGGCACCGTCCTGCTCGGCGACACGCGTGGCTCGGAGGCGCTCGTCGCCGCGGTCCGCTCCGGCGAACCGATCGACGACCCGCTGCAGGCGCTCGCCGACGCGTCGCTCTCCGGCCCGGCCGACCTGCCCGACACCGCCCAGATCTGCGACTGCAACGGCGTCTGCAAGGGCGCGCTGATCGCGGCGGTGATTGACGGCGGCTGCGCGACGCCGCGCGAGGTCATGGCGGTCACGCGCGCCGGCACCGGCTGTGGCTCCTGCCGTCCGGCGGTGAAGGAGATCGTCGCCGCCGCCACCGGCGGCCTCAACGACGAGCCCGCGTACCTGTGCCCGTGTCGCAAGCAGACGCGCAAGTCACTCGCCGAGCAGATCCGCGCCGACGGCCTGCGGTCCGTCAGCGACGTCGCGAACGCCTGCGCAACCGGCCGCGCATGCGGCGCCTGCAAGCCGGCCCTCGCCTACCTCGTGTCCGAGGTCTGCGCCAACCAGCACCGCGAGGAGCGCGACGCGCGCTTCATCAACGACCGCGTGCACGCGAACATCCAGCACGACGGCACGTTCTCGGTCGTGCCGCGAATGTACGGCGGCGTCACCACCCCGGACGAGCTGCGCCGGATCGCCGACGTCGCCGACAAGTACGAGGTGCCGATGGTCAAGGTCACCGGCGGCCAGCGACTCGATCTGCTCGGCGTGAAGAAGCAGGATCTGCCCGCGATCTGGCGCGAGCTCGGGATGCCCTCCGGACACGCCTACGCCAAGGCCGTTCGCACCGTCAAGACGTGCGTCGGCACGGACTTCTGCCGCTTCGGCCTGGGCGATTCCGTCGGCCTGGGGATCGAGATGGAGAAGCTGTGGGAGGGCCTGCACACGCCGCACAAGGTGAAGTCCGGCGTGTCGGGTTGCCCGCGCAACTGCGCCGAGGCGACCGTGAAGGACATCGGCTGCGTCGCCGTCGAGGGCGGCTGGCAGGTGCGCGCCGGCGGCGCGGCGGGCGGCAACGTGCGCGAGGCCGACATTTTAGCGACAGTGGAAACCCGCGGCGACGCGCTGCGTGTGGCGACGACGTTCCTGCAGTTCTATCGGGAGAACGCGGACTACAAGGAGCGCACGTACGACTTCATCCCGCGCGTGGGGCTGGAGAAGGTGCGCGAGATCGTGCTCGGCGAGGAGAGCGGCGCCGCGCTGCGTGAACGGCTGCGGATCGCCAAGGCCGCGACGCAGGACCCGTGGCTGGAACGCGACGAGCCGTACCACCCGCGCCAGTTCGACGATCTCGACGAGCCCGATCCCGAGCCGGCGCTCGTCGGCCCTCCCGCCGGGGCCGAGCTGTGAGCACCGTGACCCCCGCGAGCACGTACGCCTGCTGCGTCGACGACATCCCGCGCGGCGAAGGCCGGTCGATCATCCTCGACGGCCGCCGCATCGCGATCTTTCGCGCGGGCGGCGGCTGGTACGCGATCGACGCAGCATGCCCGCACCGCGGCGGCCCGCTCGCCGACGGGATCGTCTGTGACCGCGCGGTCATCTGTCCGCTGCACGACCGCCGCTTCGACCTCGATACCGGCGCCGCGCTGACGGCGGGCGACCCCGTCGCCACATATGCCGTCGAGATCCGCGGCGATCGGGTGTACGTGACGCTCGGCGCGGCGCAGTGGCCCGCGGCCTGACGGGCGCCTTCCTTGCCGGGCGTCACCGGCGACCACGGCGTCGCGTTCGCGCGCGCCGACAAACAGCATCGATGAGCGTAAGAGGTGCCGGCCGCCGCGGCGGGACCGATCGCACCCGCGTGTCATCGTCTGGCGCTTTCTGCTGCACAGCCGACACAAGAGCGACAACACGACCTCAGCGCGCCGGACCAGGCGCTCGGGCGGCCTCCCTCGTCCGTCATCGATGCAGGTTGTAGACGCTCGCGGCGAACGCGACGCCGAGGCACGCCACAAGCCAACGGGAGCGACCGCCGCGCCACACACGCGCCGGCGCGAACCGTCTTGCGCTGGACGGTGAAGGTATGGTTCCCGCCCACGATGGCCCGTCCGATCATGCTCGGAATCGTGGGGGACTCAGCGTCTGGAAAGACGACGCTGAGCAAAGGACTCGTGCAGCTGCTCGGTGAGGACTCCGTCACCGCGATCTGCACCGACGACTACCACAAGTACGACCGCCGCCAGCGCGCGGAGCGTGCCATCACGCCGCTGAACCCGGAGTGCAACTACATCGACATCATGGCCCAGCATCTGCAGTGCCTGCGTCTCGGTGAGGGGATCCTCAAGCCGGTCTATCAGCACACGAACGGCACGTTCGGCCCGCTCGTGTACCTCGCCCCGAACAGCTTCATGGTCATCGAGGGACTGCTCGGCTACCACACCGATGACATGCGCACGGCGTACGACGTGCGCGTCTACCTCGACCCGCCGGAGTCGCTGCGACGCCAGTGGAAGGTCGACCGCGACTGCTCCAAGCGCGGCTACACGACCGACGAGGTGCTCGCCGACCTGGATCGCCGCGAGCCGGACTCCGAGGCGTTCATCCGCCCGCAGCGCCGCCACGCCGACATCGTCGTGTGCCGCATGGAGAGCGACGCGGACCCGTTCATCCTCGACGCGCGCCTGACGCTGCGCGACGGCCTGCAACACCCGGACCTCACGCCCTTCGTCGACGAGAGCGACGGGCAGATCACGCTGGTGGAGCGCAACGGCGAGAGCGAGCTGTTCATCCCCGGCTCGCTGCCACGCGACCGCGCCGCGGCGATCGAAGAGGTTGTCTGGGACCGCATGCACTTCGCCAGCCACCTGCGCTCCGAGAAGCTCGGCGAGTTCACCGTCGGCAACCACGTGCATCGCTCGGAGTCACTCGCCCTCGTGCAGCTGCTGATCGTCTACCACCTGACGACGGCACGGGCGCGGGTCGCGCTCGGCGGCGATCCCGCCGAGGACACAGTGTCGGCCGCCTGAGGTTCACGCGGCCTGTCACCGGTGCGCGACCGCGACGCTCGGCAGCCGCTCAGGAGACTTCGGCCGGCGCCGGCAGGCGCTCGACGTCGACCTCGCCCAGCAGCCGGTCGACCTTCTGCGGGTCGACCAGCCCGGCACCGAGGCGCTGCACGGACTCGGCGCCGCAGGCGACGCCGAAGCGCAGGCACTCGGCGGGGGTCTTGCCCTCGTATCGGGCCGCGACATAGCCGGCAAGGAACGCGTCGCCCGCGCCGACCGCGGCGACCGCCTCGCGCGGCTCGATGCGCACGCGGTAGAGCGCCGGATCGCCGTCGTCGAGCACCGAGCCGAAGCAGCCGTCGGGCGTCGTCATGATCGCCTCCTGCGCGCCCAGCGAGACCATCTCGCGCACGGCGATGAGGCGGTCCTCGTCATCGTTGAACTCGTGGCCGACGAGCTCCTCCGCCTCGAGCACGTTGGGCGAGACGACGTGCGGCTCGGCGCGGACCGCGTGGCGCAGCGGGTCGCCGTCGGTGTCGATCACGACGACGAGGCCGAGCTTGCGCAGATCCTTGATGAGCTCCGCGTAGATTTCGGCGCCCACGTTGCGCGGAAGCGACCCGGCGAAGATCACGATCGCCGCGCCGCGCGCCAGGTACAGCAGCTTGTCGCGGAAGAGCTCGAGCTCGCGGGCGCTGACGGCCGGGCCGCGCTCGTTGATCTCGGTCTGCTGGCCGTTGGTGGGGTCCAGCACCGCGGTGTTCGTGCGCGACTCCTCGCGGATGCGCACGAAGTCGTTGAGGATCGACTCGTCGGTGAGGGCCTCGACGATCCGCGTGCCGGTCGCGCCCCCCGCGAAGCCCGTCGCGATGACGGGCTGACCGAGCGTCTTGAGCGTGCGCGCGACGTTGACGCCCTTGCCTCCCGGCAGCGTCGCCTGCTCGACGGTTCGGTGACGGCGACCGAGCCGGAAGTTCGGCACGGACAGCGACTTGTCGATCGCCGCGTTGAGGGTGACGGTGATGATCACGCGTGGCTCACTGGACCGGTGTCTCCTCGCGCCGCCGTGCCCGCCGGTGCTCGGCATCCAGGGCCTTCCTGCGGTTGATCGCCCGGCGGCGCAGCAACAGGAGAGGGAGGCTACAGACCAGAAGCAGGACCATGGCCACGATTGTCTGCGAGCGCCCGAGCATGTCGTTCAATCGGTCGCTGACACCGGCCTCGGCGACGGGTCGCGCGGTCACGACCGGCACGCGCGCGAGCACCTCGTCGTCGGTGCGGATCGTCGCCGTCCCGAGGCGGGTTCCCCGCGGCAGCGGCCCGTCGACCTCGGTCGGCAGGCCGCTGATCGCGACCCGCGTGCGCGTGCCCGTGCGCAGCACGCGCTGGACCGTCGAGCCGGCGATGACGTCGACCGTCTCGTCGCGGTAGCGCAGGCCGACGCGGCCGAGCACCCTGCCCTCGGGCATCACCGTCCGCGCGTCGTACCGGCTCAGGCCGTAGCGCAGCAGGGCGAGGGAGTCGGCATCGCGGGCGCGCTCGCTGGGCTCGCCCAGCACGACGCTGATGACCGTAACGCCGTCGCGCGTCGCCGATCCGACGAGGACGTAGCCGGCCCGGCGCGTGTAGCCGGTCTTCATGCCATCGACGGCGTCGATGCGCCGCACGAGCGCGTTGCGGTTGATGACCCTCCGCGTTCGCGCCCCGCTGCGCAGGACCGCGCTGCGCAGGTTGACGGTGCGGCGCAGGAACTCGCTGCGGCGCAGCTGCACCGCGAGCTTCGCGAGATCGCGCGCGCTGGAGTAGTTGGATTCGCCGTCGAGCCCGATCGGGTTGGCGAAGCTCGTGTCGCTCAGACCGAGCGCCTTGGCGCGGCGGTTCATCTCGGCGACGAAGGCCTCCGTCGAGCCCATCGTCCCGACCGCGATCGCGGCGGCGGCATCGTTGGCGCTGGGCAGCAGCGTCGCACGCAGGAGGTCGCGCACGCTCATCCGCTCGCCCGGTCGCAGTCCGATCTGCGACTCGATCGGCAGCGGCTTGTAGGCCGTGGCGCTGAAGATGTCGTCGAGATCGGTGCGCTGCAGTGCGACCAGCACCGTCATGAGCTTTGTCGTCGAGGCGATCTGGCGGCGATCGCCGGGGTTGCGGGAGAACAGGACGTCCCCGGTCGAGCCCTCCATCACGATCGCGGCCTTCGCGCCCAGCAGGCGCGGGGCGCCCGACGGCGACTGGGCCTGCGCGCAGGGCACAACCAGCAGGAGCAGTGCGAACACCGCTCCGAGCACGAGAAAGCGCGGCGTCACGGCAGGAGTTTGAGCGTCTGACCGAGACGCAGGGAGTCCAGATCGATGCTGGGGTTCAGTTCGGCCAGGCGTTCGACGGTCAGCCCCGCGCGTTGTGCGATCGACGTCGCCGTGTCGCCGTCCGCGACCTTCGCGAAGCGGCCGCTGGGACCGCTCACGGGTTTGGGCGCCGGCGCGGACGACGCCGTGTTCTTGCGCGCCGGGGTCGTCTCGGCCGCCACGGGCTGCAACGGCGGCGCGAGCGAGTCGTCGCTGCCACCGCCGCTCGTGACGAGGATGAGGAACATCCCCAGGATCAGCAGCGCGAGCAGGGCCGGAAGGACCAGCCGCTCTAGATTGACGTCCTCCATCCTGCGAACAGGATACGGGCAACGACTCCCCGACGGGGACGTTTACAACGACCACGCAGCCGCTCGCAGCCGCTCCGCCTCGGCACGTGCAGCGCCGGCAGGCTGGTCGCCCGTCGCCTCGTGTGCCGAGGCGATCGATCGCGACGCGCTCACGAGCCCGCCGGCCCGGCCCGGGGCGAAGGCGGGCGCGATGTCCTCGACCCGTCCGCCCTGCGCGCCGATGCCCGGCAGCAGGAACGGCGCGTGCGGCATGAGCTCGCGCATCCGGGCGACGTGCTCGGGTGCGGTGGCCCCGACGACGGCGCCGATGTCCGACAGCCCGCTGCGCGCGCTGGGCGCGCCGCCGATCTGCGCGACGATCACCGCGAGGCGCTCCCAGACCGTGCCCCCACCTGCGAGCTCGAGGTCCTCGATGTCCTTGGCGCCGGGGTTGGAGGTACGCACCAGCACGAACATTCCGGCGCCCGCGGCGCGGGCGCCGTGGACGAGCGGCTGCAGCGCGTCGATCCCGAGCAGCGGGTTGGCGGTGAACGCGTCGGCGCGCAGGCCGTCGACGTCGCCGAACGGCGTCGGGGTGCTGCCGACGAGTGCCTGCGCGTAGGCCGCCGCCGAGACGGAGATGTCACCGCGCTTGCCGTCGGCGAGCACGATCAGGCCCTGCTGCCGGGCGTAGGCGGCTGTCGCTGCCAGCGCCGCCCAGCCGTCGGCGCCCAGCCGCTCGAAGCAGGCGAGCTGCGGCTTGACCGCCACGCACGCCGGTCCGGCGGCGTCGATCAGCGCGGCGCAGTGCGCCTGCACCGCGGCGGCGGCGCGCCGCGCGGGCGTGCCGTCGGCCGGGGCCGCGTCGAGTGCCTGCGGCCACAGCCGCCCCGGGTCGGGATCCAGGCCCAGGACGATCTGCGACTCGCGCGCCGCGACGAGGTCGGCGAGCCGGTCCGCGAACGTCGCCGTCGTGATCGCGCTGTCCGGCGGTCCACTCACCCCTACGGCCGGACGGCCTGCTTGAGGCCCGACGCCGGCGAGAACTTCGGGACGCGCGTCGCCGCGATCTCCATCGGCTCGCCTGTGCGCGGGTGCGTGCCGGATCGGGCCCCGCGTTCGGTCACGCTGAACTTTCCGAAGCCGGTCAGCGAGACCTCGCCGCCGCGCCCCAGGACCTCCAGGACGGTCTCGAGGAGTGCTTCGACGGCCTCCGCGGACTGCTTGCGTGTCAGTCCGGTGCGCGTTTGGACGGAATCGACGAGCTGGGTCTTCGTCACGAGCTGCTGCTCCTTGTCCTGCAGGCGGAACTTCGAACGCCTCGAAGCTACCAGCGTGACCGGACCGTTCCCGATCGGCGAGGATGGCGGCGTGGGCTTCAACAGGATCGCCTGGTTGGTGACGGTCGCAGCGGCGCTCATCGCCGCGCTGCTGCTCTTCCTCTCGGGCTACAACGGCTACGGCGCGGTCGCGATCGCCGTCGGGCTGTCGGCGGCGATCAACCTGCGCTAGTGCTAGTGCTAGTGGGCCGACCACGAACGTGTCGACCCACTGTTGGACGTTCGGGATGCGCGCTGGCGGACGTCCCTGGACGTATGGCCAAACCGGACGAGGTCCTTCACCTAACACGGCGATGCACCCCGAAACCTGTTGCGCGTCTCCATCGGGCGCAGCTACCGCCTGCGGGGTCCGCGTCGTCCTGCCGGACGGCAAGATCGCGCCGCGCCCGGCGATGCTGACATCACCCGGCGCCGCGGGCAGCCGCTCGCACCTCGGCGCCGCTACGACTTCGAGGTGCGCCGGGTTCTACGACGATCGCGTTCCGCCGACGATCGTCGACACGATGTTCGTCATGCACTGAGGCAAGCACCGGTCGACTTCGGCGCCAGGGGCGCTGTCTGACCTGCCGTGGGCGACGGCGGTCGCCAACGACATGGCGACGCTGCCCAACCGCAGCCGCATCGTCCCCGGAGCAGCGATGCGGGATGGACTGGCCGGCGGGCGGCGGTCCTCAGCATCCCGCCACGGCGCTGGAGCACACCGACATCCTCGGCCTGATGGCGCGCGTCGGTGCCAGTCCGATCGTCGATTTGGTCGCGCACACCGACGCAGCGACTCGACGCCCACATCCGACTCGCTCACGACCGCGGCATGGGCTTCGGCGTGTGGCGACTCGGGCGCGAGGACCAGGCGCTCTGGTCGCACCCGCTGCTGGCGGAGCCGGCGAACTGGCCCGCGGACTGACGGCCGGGCTCAGCGGCGGCGAGTGCCGATCTCCGTCCCCGGATGCACGCTGCCCTCGGGCTCGAGGTGAATCAGCACGTCGGCGCCGCGCAGACGCTCGCGGATCGCGTCCTGTAGCGCGTGCGCAGTCGCGTGGGCGTCCTCGAGCGTCGTGCCGGCGGTGAACTGGACGTGCAGGTCGACGTAGCGCCGTGAGCCCGCGCGGCGGGCGCGGAGCTTGTGGTGGCCGCATACGCCGCGCGCACCGAACTCGGTGATCGCGTCGCGCATTGCATCGAGCTCCTCCGGCGGCAGCGCCTCGTCGACGAGAACGCGCGAGGCACGCGCCAGCAGCCGCACACCGGCGAAGACGATCGCCGCCGCGACGACGAGCGCGATGACGGGGTCAAGCCAGGTCGCGCCCGTGAAGTGCACGATGACGAGCCCGATCAGCACGGCGCCCGACGTCGCCGCGTCGGTGCGCAGGTGGGCCGCGTCGCCCTCCAGCGCGGGCGACTCGGTCTCGCGCGCGCGCCGCGCGAGCACCGTCGAGACGATGATGTTCGCGACGATCGAGATGCCGATCACGACGATGCCGATGCCGAGCGAGTGGACCTCCGGCCCGTTCGCGAGGCTGCGCACGGCGGCGTAGATGATCACCCCCGAGCCGACGAGGATCAGCATCGCCTCGATCGCCGCGGCGAGGTTCTCGATCTTCGCGTGGCCGTAGGGATGCTCGGCGTCGGCCGGCTTGTCGGCCTCGCGGACCGAGAAGTACGCGACGAACGACGCGATCAGGTCGATCGACGAGTGCATCGCCTCCGTCAGGATCGCCACGGAGCCGGTCAGCGCGCCGGCCGCGAGCTTCAGCGCGATGAGGATCGCGTTGGAGACGATCGACAGCGCGGCGGCGCGGGTCTTCACCGTCCCGGCATGGCGCGGCTGGCTTGTGGCGATCAGGGGTCCGGCCATGCCTACGAGTCAAGCAGGGTGAGAAGTTCGCGCGCGGCACGGCCGCGATGGCTGATCGCGTCCTTCTCCGCTGGATCGAGCTCGGCCATCGTGCGACCGTCCGCGATGTCGTCGGGCACGAAGGCGGGGTCGTAGCCGAAGCCCCCGTCTCCGCGTGGCTGCGGATCGAGCGTTCCGGTGCAGCGGCCCTCGACGATCTGCTCGACGCCGCACGTGTTCACGAATGCCAGCGCGCAGACGTAGGTGAGCGCCGACCCGGCGGGCGCATCGCGCAGCAGCTTGTCGAGGTTCTCCTCGTCGGTCGCGTCCTCCCCGGCGAAGCGCGCTGAGCGCACGCCTGGCGCTCCCCCGAGCGCCGCCGCCTCGATCCCCGAGTCGTCGGCGATCGCCGGCAGGCCGGTCGCGCGGGTCGCCGTGCGCGCCTTCTCGAGCGCGTTGCCCGCGAACGTGTCGGCCGTCTCGGGCGGCAGCGTCACATCGGCGGGGAGCTCGACGATCTCGTGCGGCGCGAGCAGGGTCGCGAACTCGCGCAGCTTGTGCGCGTTGCGCGTCGCGAGGACGAGTTTCACGCCACCGCCTGCGCCTGCACGGCGCGCAGCTGCTCGATCCCCCCGCCCGCGAGCGCGAGCAGGTCGTCGAGGTGCGCGCGGGAGAGCGGTGTGCGCTCCGCGGTCGCCTGCACCTCGATCAGTCCCCCCGCGCCGGTCATCACGACGTTGGCGTCGACCTCGGCGGTCGAGTCCTCGGAGTAGTCGAGGTCGAGCAGCGCGATGCCGCCGACGATCCCGCAGGAGATCGCGGCAACGCTGCCGGTAAGCGCGGTGCGCTCCAGCTTGCCCTCTTCGAGCAGACGGCGGATCGCGAGATCGAGCGCGACGAAGGCGCCGGTGATCGAGGCGCAGCGCGTCCCACCGTCGGCGGTGAGCACGTCGCAGTCGAGGTAGATCGTGCGCTCGCCGAGAGCCCCGAAGTCGATGACGCCGCGGATCGAACGGCCGATGAGGCGCTGGATCTCGACGCTTCGCCCATCGAGCTTTCCCTTGCTGATGTCGCGCGCCTTGCGGTCGCCGGTCGACGCGGGCAGCATCCCGTACTCGGCCGTCACCCAGCCACGGCCCTTGCCGGCCATCCACCTCGGGACGCTCTCCTGCACGGAGGCGGTGCAGATGACGCGCGTCTCGCCCTGAGTGATGAGCGCCGAGCCGGCCGCCGGCTTCACGAAGTTCGGCTCGATCGTCGTCGGGCGCAGGTCATTCGGCGCACGGTCATAGGAACGGGTGGGCATCGGCGTGGTCATGCGGGCACCTCAGTGGTTGTGGTCGTCCCCGTGGGCAGGGGCGCTGCGCCGTGCGCACTCGCGGGGGCGGCCGCCAAATCGATGTGATCGACCGTGCCCATCGGCAGCTGCAGGAAGCGCGAGCCGACGGCCGCGAAGGCCTCCGCGTCGCCGGTGCACAGGAAGCTGTAGCGGCCCTCGCCGGTGCGCGGCGTGGCGAGTTCGCGGGTGCTGAGCGCGTGCTGCACGCGGCGCGCGATCGCGGTGCCGGAGGTGATCAGCGCGACCTGCGGGCCGAGCAGGCGCTGCAGCAGTGCGCCGACGAACGGATAGTGCGTACAGCCGAGGATCGCAGTGTCCACGTGCGCCTCGCGCAGCGGCGCGCAGTACGTTCGCGCGAGGTCGACGTCGGCCTCCGTGATCGGCGCACCGTCCTGCGAGATCCGCGCCAGCTGGGGACACGGAACGCTCGTGAGCTTCACGAGCGGATCGGCGTTGAGCACGGCACGTGCGTATGCGCCGCTCGCGACCGTAGCCGGCGTCGCGAGCACGCCGATGCGCCCGTTGCGCGTCTGCGCGACAGCGAGGTTGGACTCCGGACCCACGACCCCGATCACGTCGACACCGCTGCCTGTCTGCGCCACGTACGCAATCAGATCCTCGAGCGCGCTGGACGTCGCCGAGTTGCACGCCACGACGATCAGCTTCGCGCCGCGTTCGAGCAGCACGTCGGCGATCTGGCGGCTGAACGCCCGCAGCTGTGCGGGCGTGCGGTCGCCGTATGGAAACCGCGCCGAGTCGCCGAGGTAGAGGAAGTCCTCCTGCGGCAGCTCGACGAGCAGTTCGTGCAGAACTGTCAGGCCACCGACTCCGGAATCGAAGACGCCGATCGGGGCGGTGCTCTGGGGGGCGGTCGGCACGGGGCGCCATGTTCGCAGAGGCTCCTCGCGGGACCGCGGACGCACGCGGCCATCCGGCTCGCGCAACCAGCCATCAGGGCCTGCCCCTGCCGACGGACTCGATGGTGTCCTTGAGCTTGTTGGCGATCTCCTGTGCCAGCCCGCCGCCGTCCTTCATCCCCTTTGCGGCCAGCACCACGCCGGACAGGAGCGCCGCGAGCAGCAGCATGAGCCCGACGTACTCCACGGTGCCCTGCCCGCGTTGCCCGCTGCCGAGGCGTGCGAGGTGTGCGTGGATCCAGCCCAGCGTGCGATACGGCATGTGCGGCCTCCCAAACGAGACGGTGGTGTGCCGCATCGATGCTGCGCTGCCTCGTGTGACGGATCTAGACGCGTCTGTGACGAATCAGCGCAAGAGCTGCACCGGGCGCTGCGTGGCCGCGCCACCTGGAACTCCAAGCGCGAGAGGACGATCGTGACGCGCCAGGTGCGGATATATCTCCTGGCGCGCCCGGACCCCGGATCCCAATGCGATCGTGACGCGCCGAGAGCGGTCGGCGCCCCCCGACGCGACACGACCGCCCGCGGAGACCCCGAACGGCTCGCAGGCGCGTGCAACACCGCAACCTGCCGTGTCCGGGCTCGTCGTGACGACATGTGGCCGCTATACACTTCCGCCGAGGCGCCGGCCTCGTCTTCACGCGGCGCCCAATGTGATGACCGGACCGATGCAACGCATCTTCCGCCGCCGTGCCTCCGACTCATCGAGCCCCGGCGCGGGCGGCCAGCCCTCCCGACCTCGGTCCGGACTGCTTCGCGGACGCTCGCGCGCGCACCGCCTGCCCTGGGGCAAGAAGGCCGCTTCAACGGCGCCGATCGTCCACGAACAACAGCCGGCGCAGGAGACCCAGGTCATCGTCCAGCAGGTCCCCGTCGGCGCCCACGGCGACGGCGACGCGTCGTTCCGCGACCGCGGCAAGCTGCGGCGGCGCCTGCGCTTCCTGCGGCGCGCCCGCGAGCTTGCGTTCCGCGACATCGGCGGCCTGATGTTCGACATGCGCCGCTTCGGACGCGATCGGCCCGACCTCGTCGAGGCGAAGATCGGCGCGCTCGCCGCGGTCGATCAGGAGCTGCGGGCCCTGGAGCGGATCCTCGACGACCGCCGGCCGCTGCACGAACTGCACGAGCCCGGCATCACGTCGTGCGCCCGCTGCGGCGCGCTGCACTCCAGCGAATCGAACTTCTGCCCGAACTGCGGCCTGCAGGTCGGCGGCTCGCGCGCGATGGGCGAGGTCGGCGGGGCGATCGCCGTGCCGCCGCAGGCCCCGCTCGAACCGATCCACCAGGCGGCCGCGCCCGCCCTGGCCGCGCCGGCCCCATCCGCACCGAATCCCGCCGCGCTGCCACCACCGCCGCAGGGCCCGTCGGCGCCCTCCTCCACGTCACAGCCGACGGAGACGATGCTGCCCCCGCGCCCGCCCGACGACCGCCCGTAGCCGGAGGGGCCACGATCTTCGCCACCGACCTCTCGCCGGGTAGCGGCGCGCACGCATGAGCGCGCAGCCCCCCGGCGACCCGAACCGGCTTCCTCCACCAGGCTCACTGCGCTGCCCGCGCTGCTCGGCGACCGTGGGCGCAGACCAGGACTGGTGCCTGGAATGCGGCGCGCCCGCTCGCACGCGCCTGGCTCCCACGCCCAATTGGCAGCTTCCGACCGTCGCGATCGCAGCGATGGTGTTGCTCGCCGGCGCGCTCCTGGCGTTCGCGTTCGTCGACCTGACCGGTGACGACGGGGTGACGGCCGGAACGACGCCGACCGCGGTCGTGGAGACCGCGCCGCCCGCAGCCGTCGTGCCTGCGCCGGTCGTGCAGACGACGGCGACGTCAACGGCTCCCGTCGACCCTGCCGTGCCGTCGACGGTGCCTGGTCAGGCGACGACGCTGACCGCCCCCGCTCCCGCGACCACGAGCACGCCCGCGACGACGGGGACCACTGCCACCGGGACGGCGACGACGAAGCGCTAGGCGCCGGCGGGACTCCGGGCGCTCAGCCCAGCAGCGCCGGCCAGTGACCTTCCACCAGCCGCTCCTGCGACCGCAACGCAAGCGGGTGCAGCGCGACGTCACCAACAGGCAAGGGCGAATCGGCGCCCGCGACCTCGAGCGTCGCGACGAGCGATCGCGCCAGCGCACCGAGCTCGTAGCCGCCCTCGAGCACGATCCCCAGCGGTACGCCGAGCTCGTCGGCGCTCGCCCGCATAAGCCCCGCCATCCGCGAGAAGCCCCCGTCGGTGACCAGGCACGACGCCAGCGGGTCGTCCGCGTGCGCGTCGAAGCCCGCGGACACGAGCAGCAGGTCGGGCGCGTAGGCGCGCGCCAGCGGCACCACGACATGCGCGACATGGGAGAGGAACACGTCGTCGCCCGAGCCCCCCGGAACCGGCATGTTGACCGTGTACCCCACGCCCGCGCCGCTGCCCACGTCCGACACCGGCCCGGTCCCGGGATACAACGGCGACTGATGGATCGAGCAGAACAGGACATCGTCGCGCGCGTGGAAGATCGCGTTCGTGCCGTTTCCGTGGTGAACGTCCCAGTCGAAGATCAGCACCCGCCGCGCGCCGCGCGCGTCCAGCGCGTGCTGCGCGCCGACGGCGATGTTGTCGAACAGGCAGAAGCCCATCGCCTGCTCGGGCTCGGCGTGGTGGCCGGGCGGCCGGTGCAGGGACGCGCCCACCGAGACGCCCTCCCCATGTCCCATCAGCGCGTCGACAAGCGCCACGCATCCACCCGCGGCGTGCAACGCCGCCTCCCAGGACCCCGGCGACACGAAGGTGTCGGCGTCGATCATCCCCCCGCCGCTCGCGCAGATCGCCGCGATGCGCTCGACATGGCGCATCGAATGGACGGCGGCGATCGCCTCACGCGACGCCTGCGGCGACAACCGCACCTCCCAGCCCAGCCAGTCGCGCTGCGCAAGCGCCCGTTCGATGGACACGATCCGGCGGGCGTTCTCGGGGTGTCCGCCGGTGTCGTGTTCCAGCGAGGAGGGGTGGTGAAGGAGGACCGGCGCAGGCATCGGAGTACGGTACCCCGCCTGTGGCCGAGGAACCGGTGATCTGCAGCGACCTCGCGGTCGTCGGAGCCGGTGGGGCCGGGCTCTACGCGGCGCTGTCCGCCGCCGCGGTCGGCGCATCCGTGACCCTCGTCTCGGCGACACCGCTCGCGCAGACCGCGAGCTACTGGGCCCAGGGCGGGATCGCGGCCGCGCTCGCGGTCGAGGATTCCTTCGACCGCCACCTCGCAGACACGGAGGCTGCCGGACGGGATCTCGTGCGCCGCTCGGCGGCGCAGGTGCTCGTTCACGAGGCCCCGGCGCGGGTGCGCGACCTCGAGGCGATGGGCGTGCGCTTCGACGCCGATCGCCGCGGGGTGCTCGCGCTCGGCCTCGAGGGCGGCCACTCGGTCCGCCGCGTCGTGCATGCCGGCGGCAGCGCCACGGGCCGGCGCGTCGTGCGCCAGCTCTCCGCGCTCGTCGTCGACGATCCCAACATCACGGTGCTCGAGGGTGCCCGCGCGATCGCCGCCTGGATGCACGACGGCCGCTGCGCCGGCGTCACGCTCGAGGACGGGGGCGCGGTACGTGCGCGGGCGACGATCCTTGCCACCGGCGGTGCCGCCGCGCTGTGGGCGCGCACGACCAACCCGCCCGGATCGCTCGGGATCGGGATGTCGATCGCGCACGCCGCGGGCGCCGACCTCGCCGATCTCGAGTTCTTGCAGTTTCACCCGACCGCGGTGACCGGGATCGCGGGACGCGAGGGCTTCCTCGTCACCGAGGCGATCCGCGGCGAGGGAGCCACGCTGCACGGGCCCGACGGAGAGCGTTTCGTCGAGGAGCTCGCGCCGCGCGACGAGGTCTCACGCGCGATCGCGGCGCTGCTGGAGCGCACGGGCGCCGCGGCGGTCGGCTTGGACATGCGCAACGTCGACCCGGCGCTGTTTCCCAACGTGGTGTCCGCACTGCAGGACGCGGGCCTCGACCCCACGCGCGAACCGATCCCGGTCTCCCCCGCGTCGCACTACATGATGGGCGGCGTCGTGACAGACCTGCACGGGCGCACCACCGTCGCGGGCCTGTACGCGGTCGGTGAGACCGCCTGCACCGGCCTGCACGGCGCCAACCGCCTGGCCTCCAACTCCCTCAGCGAGTGCTTCGTCTTCGGCGCTCGCGCGGCCGACGCGGGGCTCGACGAACACAACGAGCCCAACGCCGGCACGCCGAGGCCCGCCGCAGCGCTCGTACGACCCGGCCGCCGGACGCGGGAGGCGCTCTGGCGCGACGCCGGCATCGTCCGCACGCACGAGGGCCTGCAGCGGCTCGCGCAGGACCCGCACCCGCTGGCCCGGCTCATCGCCGCCTGCGCGCTGGCCCGCGAGGAGAGCCGCGGCGCGCACCAGCGCGTCGATTTCCCTGCGGTCGACCCCGCGTACGACCACCGCCACACGAGAATCGGGTCGGATGAGGCGCCGCACTTCGCACACTGGACTTGACACGGCGTCGAACGCTTAATACGAACTCAACATTGGTTTCGTTCTTACCTTCATACAGGAAGGGCAGACTGGCCGCGCAAGGTGCCGTACCCAGGAAAGGAGCTTCCGACCATGTACCAATTCAGCCGCGCGATCTACCGAGAGCTGTCGCCGCTCGTCGACTGCTCGCAGACCGCGCAGGACGGTCACGCGAACGTGTTGCGCGCCTGCGAGGCGACGATCGAGCGCCTCGCGACCGACCGTCACTATTTCGCCAAGCCGGCACGCACGCTCTTCAACGACATCCGCACGAGCTTCCCGATCGCCGCCCAGCCGCGCGTCTGGCAGGTCGTCGAAGCCTATGTCGGCGCCGCCCAGGAGTGGCTCGCCAAGCAGCCACAGCATGGTTATGACATCAACGGCAATCCGCTCGAGTGCCGCGCGACGACGCGCCGCGGAACGCCGTGCCAGCGCATGCCGCTTGCCCACAACGGCTACTGCCCTTCTCATCAGCACCTCGCCGAGACCGAGGAGATCGCCGAGATCGAGCAGCGCATCGCTGCGTAGGGACCAGTGGCCCGTTTCGGAACACCAGCTCCGCTCGGTCGTCAGAAGCTGCACACACGGGTGATCGTTGAACGAGCACCGCGCCGGTTGTAGCCGCTCAGCCCGATCCGAACCTGGACCAGGCACCGGCGAGCTCCTTCGCCGAGTCGGCGGCGCCTTTAGCGTCCGCCGACCGCCGTCCGCCGGCGGTTCGGCCTAGCCTGAGGCGATGCCCGCGATCGAGTTGCCCTTTCCACCGCTCGCCGACGGTGTGGTCGCGCTGCGCGGGTTCGAGTCCTCCGACGTGCCCGCGCTCGCCGCCGCCTGCCAGGACCCTCAGATCTCCCGCTTCACGCTTGTCCCCAGCCCGTACGGCGAAGACGA
>DATLNO010000270.1:0-18424 GCA_035536715.1 Solirubrobacteraceae bacterium | reverse complement strand
GCCATCACGCCGACCGAGCGCCTGCTCAGCGCTCTGGATGGCATCGGCCACGAACTCGGTCGGTTCCTCAAACGCCACAGCGGCCAGCTCAGCGCCCCCGCCCTGACCCCTCGGGAATTTGAGGTGCTGCAGCTCGCGGCTCAGGGACACTCGGCGGCGGCGATAGCGGCTCAGCTTTATGTCAGCTCAGCCACCGTCAAGCGCCATTTCGAATCCGCCTACGCGGCACTCGGGGTGAGAGATCGTGCCAGCGCCGTCGGCGAAGCCATGAGACGGGGCCTCATCACGTAACGGTCTCCAACACGGACGCGCCCTCGAGACCCGCTGAGTCAAGGGCGAGATCGCGTTGGAGCTCTGCAAGTGCTGCCGCGGAGATAGGCGCCCGTCAGATCATCCACGCGATGACGTATCTCGCTCTTTGGCCGACGCTCCGCGGTTGGTTAGCGCCGTGTCGCGATCAAGCTCCGCCTCGGTGCGCTCGCTGGCACCGGCCCCGCGATCAGCCAACGCGGTGTCGCGGTCCGATCCGGCCAGATCGCGTTCGCTGGCACCCGCTCTGCGGTCGGCCAGGGCGGTGCCGCGATCAAGCTCGGCCTCACTGCGTTCGCTGGCTCCCGCCCGGCGATCCTGACGCGATCGCCGGCGATCACGCGCAGCATCTTGTCGAGCGCGTGCTGAGCGCTGCAACGCGATCTCCATGATCTGCGCGCCTGGCGACGCCTCGGACTGCTCGGCCGCTCTGTCTCGCTGCTCAGCCGCGTGGTCTCGCTGCGCGCCGGCGCGGTCTCGGGTCACGCCGGCAAGGTCTCGCTGCACGCCGGCGTGGTCCCGCTGCATGCCGGCGCGATCTCGGACCACACCAGCAAGGTCTCGCTGCACGCCGGCGTCGTCTCGCTGCGCGGCGGCGCGATCTCGGACCACAGCGGCAAGGTCTCGCTGCACGCCGGCGTGGTCTCGCTGCGCGCCGGCGCGATCTCGCTCCGCGGCAATCGACGACGTGTCGGGGAGCATTTCCGACAGCGGAGCGGGGCAGCCAATCCCAAAGCCTTGCGCGTAGTCGACACCCATCGCACGGACCATCTCCAAGGTCTGATCATCCTCGACGCCCTCGGCGATCGTTCGCTGGCCGAACGCCTGCGCAAGTCCGACGACGGCCTTCACGACGTGCTGGCTCGCGGCGCTGGTACAGAGATCTCGGACAAACTCGATATCGATCTTCAGGTAGTCGACGGGCAATCGCTTGAGGTAGCCAAAACCGCCGAAGCCGGTCCCAAAGTCGTCGAGCGCAACCTCGCAGCCCATCGCGCGGACTCGCTGGACGAACGTCCGTGCGATTGCCTCCTCCTGCATCAGCGCGGTCTCGGTCAGCTCGATCACGATTAGCGACGGGTCGGCGTCGTTGCTGGTAAGCGCATCGGCGAGGTGTTCAAACAGTGCAGGGTCGTCGAGCGACGTCGCCGACAGGTTCAACTCGACCTGGTGCCCGTCGCCTGCGAGCCGCGCAGCCTCACCGACGACCCAGCGATCGATCTCCAGGATCAGGCCGCAGCTCTCTGCAACCGCCAAGAACGACCCCGGCGTACGGATGCCTCCATCGCGCTCACGCATGCGCAGCAAGAGCTCGTGCGACATGACGGTCCCCGAAGCGACGTCGATGATCGGCTGGGCAAACAGCTCAAAGCGCTGCTCCTGAAGCGCCTCGTGCAGATCACGGACCTGCGAGAGGCGCTCGATCTCGCCGTGCAGTCGCTGCTGCGCCGCCTTGGCCACCGTGTTGTCGGAGAACACGACGACGGAGTTGGCCCCCGTGGGACTGTGAAATGGCGTCAGGACCCAGGACACGTCGACACACGAGCCGTCGCGTCGGACGAACATGTCGTCGTCGACGCGGACAGCCTCGCGAGCACGATGCCCGCCATACAGCGGACAGTCGTCAATCGGATACGGCGAACCATCCGGGCGACGGTAATGCGTCGCCTCGTGAAGCGTTCGGCCGCGCATCTCGTCGATGCTCCAGCCGAGCATCCGCTCGGCAGCCGGGTTCATGTAGCTCACATGTCCGGCATCGTCCAGCGTGCACAGCGCCTCGCCCATGCTGTCGGTGACCGCACGCAGATGATCGCGCGCCTCACGCAACTCCTGCACAATCGGCGCGCCCTCGGCGGCGCCGTGACTCATGCGTTGGAGGCCGCGACCATGTCGCTGGCTGGGCTCGGCGCTGGGACCAGGTGCGGGCTCGGCGCTCGGAGCAGGGGTCAGCTCGGCGCTCGGAGCAGGGGTCGGCTCGGCGCCCAGAGCAGCGGCCGGCTGTTGGGCACTCGCAGAGGAAGGCTCATTAGCGTGAAGCATTGCGTCTCTCCAACTCCTATAGGAGCCTCAATAGTGCTACTCGAATGATGGCCCCCAAATGGGGCCTCTGCACCCTCGGAGAAGGGCTCGTTCAGTGCGTCCGGAGTCCAAGCAAACTGTTGTCGCTGGACTGACGAAACATGGCGACCCACTCGGGAGTGACCATAGGTTCCTTTAACTGCATGGCGAGCCGGTCAAGTCAAGCCGCGCGTTTAGCTCCGGGCGTATGACCCGCTGAACTTCACATGACTTCTTCACACGCCGACATATGGCGGTGTGACTTACTTCAGAGAGTATCCGCTCAGTGCTCGGGATGCGCATGGGCCATACGGTCCATCTATGGGCGCCACCTTAAAGCTCAGCCCGCGCCGACAACAGGAGTTCATGATGCGGCCGATCGCCGATGGACAGCTGCCCTGCGTGGCGGGCTGCGCGCTGTACGCTGTGCATCATCAACGGCCACGCGATCGCGTGCGCCAACGCCGCCGATGGCCAATCGGTCCGGCCACCCATCGGAGCGCTCATCCTTACCGGGGTGCCCGGGCGAGCGCTTGGCGCTCGGACTCGGCCCTGATAGCGGATCTGATGGTCCGCGCCATCAGTCGGGCGCCCGCGGACGTGAGATGAATCGAGTCATACGTGAGCCCGCGTCGGTTCGAAACCGCCGTCCAGTCGGCGAGCGCGACGTCGTCGCGGCGCGCGTCGAGCAACCGCAATCGCTCGTTGACGTACGGGAAGTACCAGGAGTACGTGCCGAGCTCGGCACGGCCTGCAGCAGTGAGAAATTCTGGTCGCGGCTCGCGGATCGTGACCCACACGATCTGCCGGGCACCGAGTCCGCGCAGCGTCCACACAAGGCGCTCGGCCTCCCGATCGAAGCGCGCCGACCAGAAGTCGTAGCGATGTCGACCGCGCTCCCACAGCGAGTTGTGTCCCAGGCCCACGACCACCAGCGGGGCGACGCGCCGCCGCGCCTCTCGGAACTCGCGCTCGGCGATGTGGAGCATCAGCGCTGGGCGCCCCCGGATAGAGAGACGGCGACAGGACATGACGTTGTGCAGCCCCGGCTCACCGCTCTGCAACACCGAGTCGGCGAGCACCGTGATGTTGCGCTGACGCGCCCAGTAGGGCAGGCCGGTGCTCGCCTCCACCGATCGGCAGACAGGTCCACGCGCCTCGACGCGGTCGGGTAACCCCGCGAACCCTGTGGCGGCGAGCAGCGCAGTGAGAGCGAAGCTGCCCGCGCCGGAGCGCGCTATCCGCACCCGGCGCGGCCATGCGCTCGAGCGACCGTCGCACGACGTCGCCAGCGATCGCCATCTCGCGGCAGTGCGCATCAGTTGAGTGTATTCGCGCAGCCGCCGGGAGCAGCGGTCGATAGTGATGAAGCCGGTGCGACAACAGCGCACATTGGCCCGACATCACGGCCGTGATATCCGCGCGGTTACAACCGTCTGAAACAGTTGCCCGCTACACAAGCGTCCGCAGCGACGCACCCGTCTCGAACCCCGCCACGCTAAGGACGTATGTCACGGCCAGGACGCATCTGGATCCCTCTGACGAGGTTGAGGGCCTTGTGGGGGGATTCCCCCGTGGAGGTTCGAGTCCTCTTCGGCGCAGTTGCCTGATCGAAGTTCGCACCGTGGCCCGATCTTCGGCCACGGTCTTTCCCGCCGCCGAAGCCTCCCTCGATCACACTGGGCACGGTCGTGGACCGCAAAGCCCTCACGGGTCATCCACGCGCCGTCGGCATAGCCGTTGTGGAAATGCTCGGGCACGAAGGTGACCCCGCTGACCTGCAGCGTGCGCGACCCGACCTTGACGGTATCGCCCGTGCTGACGCCCAATGGGTCGGCGGTCTGGGGGCCGAGCGAGATCTCGTCGGCCCGGGCGGGTGGCCGGCCGCTGCGCGAGACGATGTCGACCTTGCCCTTCAGCGGGGTCGAGCGAGAAGGCGCTCACCGGACGCTCGTTGACCGGGAACACCCCGACCCGCAGGTCGTTGAGCACGGCGATGTCGGGGCTGGCGGCCGGCTTGCGGATCGCTGCCGTGTCGCCGGCGACGTGAATGAGCCCCCGAACGCGAGGAAGACGGCGTGCGGGAGCGTCTGGCCGAAGCGTTCCGGGTTGGCGACCGCACCGTCAAGGCCGGTGCGGAACGTGAGCGCGCCGACCACCCCGATCACGCCGGCGATCGCGCCGATGAGCGCGGGGCGAACCGGGATCCGGACCTTCCCGCAGCCGGGCTCGAGCGCGAAGCGGGCGCCGAGCACCGCCGGGACACCGAGGCCGGCGCGCGCGGCTGCGGTTGCGACCTTGCGCGCCGGTCGTGCGTCGCCTCAAGAGCCCGGTCGCCCAGGTCACTGAGGAACACTCCTTCAGTTGCTGCCCAGCTCACAGCCCCGCTTTTTGCCCCCGGTCGCAGCTTCGCCCCCAACGGGGTGCGCGGCCGCCCGAGGGAAATGGAGGAGGGCGGCCGCGCTTCAACCCGCGGAACCCGGAGCGCCCAAGGAGGGGGTCGGCGCTTCCGATACCAGTCAATTCGGATCGCGCGCCGGCTTGGATCACCGCCGGCACCGATCCGCGCGATGGCGCGTTGGCGTTCTGATTTCAGCCTGCGAGCGCGAGCGCGCCCTGCTGCTGGGTCCACTCGGCGCTGACCTCGTGAAGGATCTCGAGCATCGCCGCCGCCGCGGGCGAGACGTAGCCGCCGGCCAGCGTCGCCGCCAGCACGTGACGCACGAGCGGGCGTCCCTGCAGGCAGCGGACCACGACGTCGTCGCGCACGGCCACGAGCGCGAGGTCCGGGATCAGGCAGACGCCCATGCCGGCCGCGACGAAGCCCTGGATCGCGTTGTAGTCGTCGGACTGGAACGCCACCCGCGCCTCGAAGCCCGCCGCCTGGCTTGCGCGCTCGAGGATCAGCCCGTCGGGGCAGCGACCGGTCGTTCCCAGGATCCAGGACTCCTCGGCGAGGTCGCCGAGGCGCACGCAGGCCTTCGAGACGACGCGGTGATTGGCCGGCACGCACAGGTAGAACGGATCATCGAGTAGGTGGTGGGGCTCGATCGCGCGGTCGACGATCGGCTCAAAGCCCGCCTCGACCGTCAGCGCGATGTCGCACTCCCCCGCCTTCAGGCAGTCGAGCCCCTCCTCGGGCTCGCGCGGGGCGAGGGTGATCTCGACTCCAGGGTGGCGCTCGCGAAAGCGCGCGATCGCCCGCGGGGCGATCGATGCGGCGGCGGTCGGGAAGGACACCATGCGCAGGCGCCCGCCGCGCATGCCGGCGATCTCCTCCAGTTCTGTCTCCGCGTCCGCGAGGCGGGCGAGGATCACGTCGGCGTGTGCGACGAGGGCGCGGCCGGCGTCGGTCATGCGCACGCCGCGCGCATTGCGCTCGACGAGCACCGTGCCCGCCTCGCGGTCCAGGGCGGCGATCTGCTGTGAGACCGCCGACTGCGTATAGGCGAGCGCCTCGGCCGCCGCGGAGAACGAACCGCGCGCCGCGACCTCGCGAAGGACCCGCAACCGCTTCACGTCAAGCATTAGCTCACCTTATCGCATACCCGACCAAATGTCATTTGTGCTGATGGCCTCACGTTGGCAAAGTTGAACTCGTTGAATACGCAACGAGTCAAGGGAGCCTCACGATGACCACCATCCCCACCCAGAGCGACGCGATCGTCATACGCCACGCAGGCGATGCCGACGAGCCCATGTTGATCGACCTCGCGCTGCTGGACGACCGCGCACCTCTGCATGGCCCCGCGCTGATTGCCGAGGTCGACGGCGTCGCCCGCGCCGCGCTGGACCTGGACGACGGCAGCGTCGCCGCCGACCCCTTCGCCCGCACGGCGGAGCTCGTCGAGTTGCTGAAGCTGCACGCGCGCGGCACGCGCGGCACCGGCCGCAGCTCGCTGCGCGGTCGCGTGAGCTCATTCCTGCGGCCGGTCTCCGTCCGTGCATAAGGCGACCTTCACCGCATTCGCGATCACGGGTCGATCGCCTCACGAGGCGCTGCGGGCACCCCCTCGAGCGCGGCGTCCGGCCTGGGCGTTACGGCGCTCGCGACCCGCACGCGGCTGCCCCGAAGCAGTTCGCGCCTGAACCGACGGTCACTCGTTCGGGCCGGCCAGCACGGCCGGCCCGAACAGCACAGCCCGGCCTCCGCCCGCGCGCGACGCCGCGTCCTTGGCCCTCGTCGCACGGCGCAGGACGGTGTCGGCCTCGGTCGCCCCCGCACCGAACACGGCCGCGCCGATGCTGACGGTCACGGGCGCCCCGATCCGGCCGGCGGACTCGTCCTGCGCGCGCTCCAGGCGGCCGAGCAGCGTCTCGGCAAGCGCCATCAGGCCCGCGCCATCGCCGTGTGGCACGAGCACGGCGAACTCGTCCTCACCGAGGCGCGCGGTGACGTCGCTGCGCCGCACGCGCGCCTCGAGGGCGAGCGCGAAGCGCCGCAGGATGTCGTCACCGCCGCCGCGACCGAGCGCGGCGTTGATCTCCTTCATGCCGTCGACGTCGATCAGCAGCACGCCGCCCTCGGACTTGTAGCGCTCGATGCGGGCCGCGTGCCGGCGCAGTTCGCGCGCGAAACCGTTGCGGTTGAGCAGCAGCGTCAGCTCGTCACGATCGGAGAGGGTGCGCAAGCGCTCCTCCTCGCGGCGGCGCTCGCTCGTGTCGTACACCTGGACGAGCAGATGCTGCGGGCGGCCCGCAGCGTCGCGGATGACCGCAATCTGCAGCGAGACCCAGATCTCATGGCCGTCGGCATGCAGGATCCGCTTCTCGGCCCGGTACACGGCGGCCGTGTCCTCGGCGAGCGACTGGATGCCGAGCGCCGGCCCCTCCGCGTCCTCGGGGTGCAGCAGCGATTCGAGCGTCGCGCGCTCGAGCGGCTCGGCGCGCTGGCCGGTGAGCTGCGCGAGCGCGAGGTTGACCGACCAGAAGCGCCCGTCGAGCGCGGCGATCCCCATCCCCACCGGCGCATGCTCGAAGGCGACACGAAAGCGCTCCTCTGCCGCGCGCGAGGCGTCCTGGGCGAGGCGCTGCTCGGTCACGTCACGGATCGTCATGATCGCGCCGGCGGCGCCATCGACGGCGTCGATCGGCCGCCCGGCGAGAATCAGCGATCGGCTCGGTCCCACCGGATCGCCCGCGAGGTACTCCTCGCCGGCGACGGTCTCGCCGTGCAGCGCGCGGTCGAGCGGCAGCTCCGCGCGGCCGACGGGCGCTCCGTCGGCGGCGCGCCGCAGCACGCCGCGGACCGCGAGGTCGCCGAGCCCGGCCGATCCGTCCAATCCGGCCGATCCGTCCAATACATCCAATCCGTCCGGACCGTTGACGCCCAAGGCGCGCGCGGCGGCGTTGACGATTCGCAGCTCGCCGGCCTCGTCGCAGGCGATCACGCCTTCGTCGAGGTTCTCGAGGACGGCGCTGATGAACTGCCGCTCGGTGTCGAGCTCATCCCCGGCGCGACTGCCCCGGGCCTCGCGCTCGGCCCACACGAGCTCGCGGCCGGCGATCTGCGCGAGCTCTTGCAGCAGCTCGATGTCCGTGGCGGGCCAGGCGCGCGAGTGCCTGTCGGCGACGAAAAGGGTCCCGATCGCGAGGCCCGAGGCCGTTGTGAGCGGTACACCCGCATAGGCGATGATGCCCAGCTCCGCCACGCATGGGCCGTCGCGCAGCTGCGGGTCGGCGCGCACGTTCTCGATCGCGACCGGCGCCTGGCCGGCGACCACCACGCGACACGGCGAATGCGTGAGGGGCCATTCGCGGCGCCCGGCGAACGGCTCCGGGGCGCCGGTCTGCGACAGCAGGAACACCCGCTCGGAATCGACGAGCGCGATGGCGGCGACCGGCGTCTCAAGCAGCCGGCCGGCCAGACGCGCAATGCGGTCAAAGGACTTGCCGGCACGGCTGTCGAGGAGCCCCGTCGCCTGCAGCGCCGCCAAGCGCGCGGGGTCGTCGTCGCGGCCCTCGGCCACGCTGGGTGCGACCGGACGCACCGGCACGACGATCCGCACCGTCGTGCCGGCCCCGGGCACTGCGTGCACCTTCAGCCGGCCGCCGGCGGCGTTGACGCGCCGGTCCGTGGAGGCGAGCCCGACGTGCCCCGCGGCGACCGCCTCTGAGGTGCGGTGGTCGGCGCTCATGCCGACGCCGTCGTCCTGCACTGTCAGCACGATCGCCTCCGGCTCGCGTCTCAACGTGACCGTCAGCCGGCTTGCGGACGCATGCTTGACGACGTTCGTGATGAGCTCGCGCCCCGCGGCATAGAGCAGCGCGTCGTGTGCCCCGCGGGCGTGTGGATCGACCTCCAGCTCCACGGCGAGACGCGCCCGCCGCGCGGCGCGGTCGACCTCGACGCGCAGGCCGAGCTCGAGGCCGCGCTCGTGCAGCGACGCGGGATGCAGGCCCAGCACGGTCTCGCGCAGTGCCGTGACCGAATCGGCCAGCGCCTCGTCGGCGAACTCGAGCGACTGCAGATAGCCCGCGCGCGCCTCGCGCACGTCCTGCTGGGCGGCGAGCAGCGACTGCAGCGTGTCGTCGTGCAGGCGCTCGCCGATCCGCTCGCGTTCGCGCTCCTCGGCGTCGAGCGCCTCGTGCAGCAGCGCCGCACGGCCGCCGGCGAGCTCTTCGATCTGGCGCGTACGGCGCTGAAAGGCGGTGGAGAGGTATACGCCGATCGCGCCGACGATCACCATCGCAGCGAGCGTCTCGATGAAGGCCGTCTCCGCCTCGGGCTCGTCGAGCGTGGCCAGCGAGACCGCGGTGAAGCCGACGGCAGCGACGACCGTCGCGAACGCGATCGCACGGCCGGTGTGCAGGAGCCCCATCGCGATCGGATAGATGACGAGTGCCAGTCGCGCCTCCGACCGCGCCCCGCCGCTCGTGGCGATCAGCAGCAGGATGAAGCCGATGTCGGCGAGCGAGATCTCGACCCGCGGCGTCTCGTGCAGGCCACGTACGGCGAGCACCGCGAGCGTGATTGCGTAGACGGCCGTGGCGGCGAGCGCCACGACGAACGCGCTGCTGTGGTCCGCCGGGCCCAGCAGGACGGCGACGGCGACGATGATCGTTCCGCCGATCCGCAGCCAGGCAAATGCCTCGGCTGCCGTCACCTCTCGGTTGCGTGCCAGCCCGCCCATGCCCCGAGTTCCATCATCGCACGGCTTCCCAACGGAGGCTATTCACGATCACACGGCCACGTGCAGACGTTTCGCCAAGCGCGCCGCGTTGGTATAGATGGATCATGCGCGCGACCCCGAGCGCGGTCCCGGCCGCCCCCGCTCCGGACCACGCCCCGTTTGCGTTCTTCGCGGGATGACCGTTCCCGCGGTCCCAGGGACGCCGGCGATGGCGCAGCCAGACGCGCCCGACCATGTCGTCACGGTCGTGCTGGCCGATGACAGCGACGTCTATCGACGCGGGATGCGCCGCGCGATCGAGAACGACTCGCGCCTGGCGCTGGTGGCCGAGGTCACCGACGGAGCCGCCGCGTTGGCAGCGATCCGGGAACATCAGCCGGACGTCGCGCTCCTGGATCTGCAGATGCCCGCGCTCGACGGCGTCGAGATCTGCTGTCGCATCCAGGCCGACCCACCGCCGCGGCGCCCGCGGCTCGTGCTCGTGAGCGCCTTCCTGAGCGAGGACGTGGCCGCGCGCGCCCGCGCGTGCGGGATGGAACACCAGCTCGACAAGTCGACGCCGCGGCGCGAGATCTGCGACCTGCTCGCAGGCCGGCCGACCGACGGCTCGTAGTCGTCGCCGCGGCGGCGTGATGAGATAGCGGACATCGCACCACCGGCAAGCTTCACCTGGAAGGACGGCGAGCGCACGATCCACTTCGGGCGTGACGCCGTGCACAGCGCGCTGCCTGCGCTCGGCACGGGCTACTCGTTGCTGTCGACGCAGCGGGCGCTGGCGATGGCGCCTGCGCTGGCCGAGCGAGCGGGCAGCGTGCACGAGGTCCGGCCTGGACGCGTCGACGAGATCGCCGGCGAACTGCTGCGCGAGGTCGATCCGGGCGCCCTGATCGTCGCGCTCGGCGGCGGCCGCGTCGTGGACACCGCGAAGGCACTGGCGGCGGCCCGCGCGCCCGCCAGCAGACCGCTCGTCGCCGCCGTTCCGACGACGTTGAGCGCTGCCGAGATGACGGCGGTGCACCGCCGTGCCGCGGGCGCCGATGGCTCGCTGCCCGGCGTCCGGCCGGCGCGCGTGGTCAACGACCCCGCCCTGAGCGCATCGCAGCCCCGGGTCGAGCTTGCGGCGAGCGCCGCCAACGCCCTGGCTCACGCGGCCGAGGGCCCGGCGACCGTGCGAGCCAGCCCGCTGCCGGCGCTGGCGGGAGCCGAGGCGGCGCGGCTGATCGAAGCGGCCTACGCGAGCGGTGACGACGAACCCGATCGCGACATGCTCGCCCTCGCCGCGCTGCTGTCCGGCTACACCATCGACAGCGCAGGCTACGGGCTGCACCACGTCCTGTCGCAGACGCTCGCGCGCTTTGCCGGTGTCGCCCACGGATCGGCCAACGCCGTGATGCTGCCCCACACGCTCGTCGCCCTCGAGCGCCGCGGGGCGCCCGCAGCAGGCGCGCTCGTGGACCTCGCTTCGGACCTCGCGAGCCGCGCCGAGGCGGTCAGCCTCCGCGCGCTCGGCGTCGACGAGGAGACGCTTGATGCCTGCGCCGTTGCGGCGGCCGAGCGCGCCGAGCTGAACGCCACACCTCCCCGTGCCGACCGCGACGAGCTGCGTGCGCTGTACGCAGCGGCCTACGGGTAGGAGCGCACAATGTCGTCCGTGGGGAAAAACTGCACGGCGCTGATCGATCGCGAGACCTTCGACGACTTCGCAGACCTGTTCAACGCCGCCGAGCTGCGCGAGGTCATCGAGGAGTGGCACGCCGACTGCGCGAAGGCGCTCGACGCGATCGCGCAGGCGCAGGCCGAGGGCGACAGCGCACGGATCGGCCAGCTCGCGCATCGCGCAGCCGGCGGCGGGATGGCGTTGGGCGCCACCGCCCTCGCGCGCACCTGCGAGCGCCTGCGAGCCGCCGCCGAGTCGGGCGCACCGGTCACCGACGAGGAGATCGCACCTGTCCGCGAAGCCGTCGAGGCGACCTACACCGCGCTGGCCGACGCGGCAGCCGATAGCCAGTAGCACCGGCGACGCGAGGCCACCAGCCGGGTTGGAGCAGACCGCCAGGTGCATACTCCGGCGCGATGCTCGACCTGCTGATCGATGTCCTGTCGCGTGTGCCGGCGCGCTGCTCGTATGCCGAGGCGCGCTACGTCGCAACCGACGAGCAGGAACTGCTCGTCCGCAACGGCAGCGTGGACAGCATCCAGAACACGTCGGCCGATGGGGTCGGGGTGCGCGTACGAACTGGCGGCGGCTGGGGATTCGCAGCGACGCGGGAGGCCACGCTCGCGGGCGTCGAGCACGCTCTCGCGCGTGCGCTCGCGGTTGCCGAGAGCCAGCCTGCCGCGACCGTCGGCCCGCGCACGCCCGCCGAGCCGGCTCGCGGGCACTGGACCGGCGGTCATGAGCTCGATCCGTTCGACGTCTCGCTCGAGGACAAGCTCGAGCTGCTGTTCGCCGCAGAGCAGGGGCTGCGCGGCGACCCGCGGATCGTGCGCTCCGACGCGACGTGCGCCAGTCGCCGCGTGCGCACCGTCTTCGCCTCGACCGAGAGCGCGGCCTGCACCCAGGAGCGAGTCGAGTGCGGCGGCGCGATAACCGTGATCGCCGTCGACGGCGAGGAGCTGCAGGTGCGCTCCTATCCAGGCGCGCACGGCGGGTCGGCGGCCTGCGCCGGCTGGGAGCACGTGGTCGGCTTCGACCTCGCCGGCAACGCCCCGCGCGTCGCTGCCGAGGCGATCGAGCTGCTCAGCGCGCCGGAATGCCCCGCCGGCCGGCGGACCGTGATCCTCGGCGGCGAGCAGCTCGCGCTGCAGATCCACGAGTCGATCGGGCACGCCCTCGAGCTCGACCGGATGCTGCTCATGGAGGCGGCCTACGCCGGCACGAGCTGGGTCTCGCCTGCCGATCTCGGCTCGCTGCGCTACGGCTCCGAGCAGCTGAACGTCACTGCCGACGCCACGCTGCGCGGCGGACTGGGCACGTTCGGCTGGGATGACGAGGGCGTCGTCGCAGTGCGCACGCCGCTGATCGAGGCCGGCATCCTGCGCGCCGCGCTGTCAGACCGCGGCTCGGCGGCGGCCATCGGACTCGAGCGCTCGGGCGGCTGCGCCCGCGCCGACGGCTTCGCGCGTCAACCGATCGTGCGCATGACGAATGTCTCCCTCGAGCCCGGTGATGCCGGCACGCTGGAGGAGCTCGTCGCCGATACCGACGACGGCCTCTACCTGGAGACCAACCGCTCGTGGTCGATCGACGACCGCCGGCTGCACTTCCAGTTCGGCACCGAGGTCGCGCGCGAGATCCGCGCGGGCAAGCTCGGCCGGCTGCTGCGAAATCCCTCCTATGCCGGCATGACCCCCCAGTTCTGGAGTGGCATGGACGCCGTCTGCTCGCGGGAGCAGTGGAAGCTGTGGGGCGTGGGCAACTGCGGCAAGGGCGAGCCCGGGCAGGTCATGCGGGTCTCGCACGGCACCGCGCCCGCCCGATTTCGCGACGTGCAGGTCGGCGTCGCATGAAGGTCGTGGCGGACGCGCACGAAACGCCGCTGCAGACCGCGCAGCGCGCGCTTTCGCTCGCCGGCGAGGGCCACGTGCAGGTCACCGTCGTGCGCGAGCGATCGCTGATGTCGCGCTTCGCCCGTTCGGCGCCGACGCAGGCCACCGCGGTCGAGGACACCTCCGTCGAGATCCTCGTCCTGCGCGACGGTCACGCCGGGCTGGCCGCGACGAACCGCCTCGACGGCGAGGCGCTGCGGATGACCGTGCGCAGCGCGAACGACGCGGCGCGGGCCGCCGCCCACGGCGGCGCGGGCCCGCACCCCGGCCTCGCCGAACCGGCCGCCGCCGCGCCCGGCCATGGGGGCTTCGACGAGGCCACCGCACGGCTTGATCCGACGCAGGCGGGCGCGGCGCTGCGGACGACCTTTGCGGTCGCCGCGGAGCACGGCCTCGAGGCGTTCGGCGCCTGGACCGCCGGCGCCGTGCGCACCGCGATCGCGTCCTCCCGCGGCGCGCAGCTCGAGGAGGAGCTCACCGACAGCTTCATGAAGGTCGTGTGCCGCGACGCGAGCGGGCGCAGCGGGTACGCGTCGGCGACGGCGTCGAGCGCGGGCGAGATCGACCCGGCGGCCGTGGCCGCGCGCGCCGCGTCGAAGGTCAGTGCCGTGACGCCGGCAACGCTCGGTCCCGGCTCCTATCCCGTCGTGCTCGAGCCTGAGGCCGTCGGCGTCCTGCTCGAGTTCCTCGGCGACCTCGCGTTCAACGGGCTGGCCCATGTCGAGGGCCGCGGCGCGCTGAGCGGCCGCCTGGGCGCGAGCATCGCCGCCCCCGCGATCGACCTCACGGATGCGCCGCGGTCAGCGCGCACCCTGCCGCGCAGCTTCGACCTCGAGGCCGTGCCGAAGGCGACGGTCACGCTGATCGCCGGCGGTGTCGCGCGGGGCGTCGTCCATGACCTGCGGTCGGCGGCCCTTGCCGGCGACGGCACGAGCTCGACCGGTCATGCGACCGCGCCCGGCGGCTCGCCGTATGGCCCCTCCCCCACGAACCTCGTGCTGGGCGGCGGCGACGCAGCGGACGTCGCGGCGCTGTGCGCGCCGATCGAGCGCGGGATCTACGTGACGCGCCTGTGGTACGTCAACACCGTCCGTGACAAGGAAACGCTGCTGACGGGCATGACGCGGGAGGGCACGTTCCTGATCGAAGACGGGCAGATCAGCCGCCCGCTGCGCGACGTGCGCTTCACCGACTCGGTACTACGCCTGCTCGACGCCACCGAGGCGCTGACGCGCGAGCGGCGGCTCGTCAGCGAGGGCGAGTTCTACGGCCGGCGCTGTGCCCACGGCGTCCTCAGCCCCGCGCTGCGGGCAGACGGCTTCCGCGTCACCGGCGCGACGGCGAACCAGCGGATTAGAGCTTCAGCAGGATGACCGTGTTCAGCACGAAGGCGATCGCGAAGGCGATCGTCCAGCGGTTGAGGTTGCGCTCGACGAGCGAACCGCCGCCGAAGGGACCGGTGCCGCTGCCGACGCCGAAGGCGCCCGACAGCCCGGCGTCCTTGCCCGAGTGCATCAGCACGAGGAAGATCACGGCGAACGAGAGGAGCACCTGCACGCCGTTGAGGATGTTCTCCATCGGGCCAGAATACCTCAGCGTGTCGATCCGCGCTCAGGGACGCGCGTCGTCGAGCGCCTTGAGGATCTGCACGGCCTCGGCACGCAGCTGCCGATCGAGCACGCGGTGGTCCTCGTCCGACAGCTTGCCCGTGCGCAGATCCATCTCGGCGTCGCGGATCTCTCGGTACTTGGCCTCCTTGCGCGCCTCGAGCTCGGCGACAGCGTCCTCGGACTCGGCGCGCACGCGCTCGACGGACGTCTTGCGCAGCGGCGCGGAGATGAGCGCCACGATGGCCGCGAGCACCGCAAGGATGACGAGCAGGGCGACGATGTCCACTGACGGGAGTTAAGCGCGCCCGAGGTCTTCGGCGACGCGTGCTGCATAGCGGGCCGACACGCGGCGCCGGGCGGCGTCCGGTCCCGGCCACAGCGCGATCAGCCCACCGAGGAACACCACGATCGAGCCGATCCAGATCCACGTCACGAGCGGCGAGCTGATGACGCGGAACGTCGCCTCGGGGCGATCGGAGAGGTACGTGTTGACGATGCCCTTCAGCGCCACGCCGAGCGCCTGACCTTCGAGCGCGGCCGGGAGCTTGCCGGCCGCTGCCTCGAACACGCGGTCGCCCTCCTCGATCGTCGGCAGGAGACGGCGGATGTCGGGCGTCATCGCCGTCCAGATGTCGCGCCGGATGCCTGCGTCGAGGCCGATCTCGCTCGTCGCCTCACCCTCGAAGAAGCGCCCCACGGGCCCGAGGCCCTCGATGTCGCGCGACGGGTAGTAGCCGCGCTCGGGCCGCATCGTGGTCACGTGCTCGCCGTCGCGGCTGACATCGACGACCGCGCCGAAGGAGATCTTCTCCAGCTCGCCGTCGCGCGTGGAGATGCGCGACGTGGCGCGCTCGTAGGTGAAGGTGTAGCCGCCCGAGCGCACGCTCTGACCCGGCGCCAGGCGCACGTCGCGCGCGTCGTTGAACGCCGTCGACGCCGCCACGCCGACGAACAGCAGCGCCATCCCGACGTGCACGAGGTATCCGCCGTAGCGGCGCCGGTTGCGGCCGACGAGCGAGCCCAGCGCGACAAGTGGATTCTCCCCCGTCATCGCCCGGCGCACGGAGACCCCACGCCAGAACTCCTGCCCCACGCTGACCACCACGAACGCACCGCTCACGAACATCGCGAGCGCGAGCGGGCGCGTTGCCGCGCCCATCGCGGCGAGCAGCACGCCGAGCCCCAGCGCGGCAGCGACCGGCACGACGAAGTTGCGCCGAGCGTTGGCCGCAGTCGCCTTGCGCCAGGCGATCACCGGCCCGATCCCGCTGAGCAGGACGAGCACGATCGCCAGCGGAACGGTGTACGTGTCAAACCAGGGCGGCCCGAGCGCACGCCGGGTGCCCGTCAGCGCCTCGGCGATCAACGGCCAGAACGTGCCCCAGAAGACGACGAACGCCATCGCAACCAGGACGAGGTTGTTCAGCAGGAAGATCGCCTCGCGGGAGAGCAGGGAGTCCAGGCGGTTCTCCGAGCGCAGCTCCGTGCGTCGCAGCACGACCAGCCCGATCGAGCCGGCGATCAGGCAGGCGATGAGGATCACGAACGGGACGCCGAGCGTCGACGCGCCGAAGGCGTGGATCGAGTCGAGGATCCCCGAGCGCACAAGGAACGTGCCGAGGATCGCGAGGATCCCCGTCGCCAGGACGAGCGACACGTTCCAGGTCTTCAGCATCCCCCGCTTCTCCTGGATCATGATCGAGTGGATGAACGCGGTGCCCGTCAGCCAGGGCAGCAGCGACGCGTTCTCGACCGGATCCCAGGCCCAATAACCGCCCCAGCCCAGCTCGGCGTACGACCAGCGTGCGCCCAGCAGGATCCCGATGCCGAGAAACAGCCACGCGCCGAGCGCAAAACGCCGCGTCGCGCGGATCCAGTCGGCCGCGCCGACCTGGCGCGTGATCAGCGCGCCGACCGCGAAGGCGAACGGGATCGTGAACAGCGTGTACCCCGAATAGAGCATCGGGGGGTGGATCATCATGCTCGGGTGGCGCAGCAGCGGGTTGAGGCCGTTGCCGTCCGCCGGCACGACCGCCAGCAGTCCGAACGGCGTTTCCCTGAAGACGAGCAGCGCGGCGAAGAAGGCGGCGAAGCCGAGCAGGACGGCGGTCGCGTACGGCGCGACGCGGCGCAGCTGCTTGCGCGTCGCGAAAAGGACGAGCGTCGACCAGTGCGACAGCAGCAGCAGCCACAGCAGCAGCGAGCCCTCCTGCGAGGACCAGGCGGCGGCCGCCTTGTAGAACGTCGGCGTCGTCGTCGACGAATGAGCCGCCACCGTGGCGAAGCTGAAGTCCGACCGCAGGAACGCGACCTCGAGGATCCCGAAGGCGCCCGTGACGAGCAACGCGATCGCGTAGACCGATCGGCGGCCCGATGCGATCCACTCGTCGCGGCCGCGAATCGCCCCGTAGATCGACGCCGCCGCCCCGTAGAGGGCGACGACGAGTGCGAGGATCAGCAGCGCGCGGCCGACGGTGGCCATCAGGTCGGTCGGTGGTCCGTCGGGCTTGCCGGCTGGGCCACTAGGAACGCCGTGTGGCGTCTTCGGTGAACTTCGACGGGCACTTCGTCACGAGCGAGTCGCGCTCGCCGACGAAGGTGGCGCCCTCTTTGCGCACGGTGATGATGACCTCGCGTCCCTCGCGGAACGGATCGGGCACGGCGCCGCTGTAGCTGACCGGCACGGCCGTCGTTCCCACACGGTCGCGCACGCGGAAGTCGACCCCGTTGGCCGTGTTGCGCACCGAGCCGTCCACGACCTTGCCGGTCAGCTGGTACGACGACCCCGCCTTCGCGGTCAGCAGGTCGCTGGGCGTGACCGCCTTGTTGGAGCTCAGCAGGCTCGTGTAGACGAGCGCGCCGGCCAGCAGAACGGCCGCCGAGAGGGCGACAACGAGGCGAATCCTGCGTTTACGAGCGGGCGGCATACGCGCTCAAGTATCGCATCCGCCGCACGAAACCCCGCCGGTCGCGGGCGCCGCCGTCCGTCCAGGAGAGAGGAAATGACCGTTGCGGATAGAAACCTTTGGCGTGTTGCGGAGTCCTAGTCGATAGACCCATGGCCCCAATGACCGTCAGACAGCTCGCAGTTGCCTACAGGCCCCGCTCCCGCAGACGCCTGCACGTCGTGCCCGCGCCGCAGCCCCTGCCGGAGCCGATGCATCGCGGCGAGCGCCGCATGCGCGACAGCGGCGGGCCCGACGATCGGGCCTGCTACTCCTGCGGTTGCGGCTTCGTGTTCGTCGCCCCCGTGTCCACGTCGGTGCAGTGCCCGCACTGTGACGCCGGGCAGGCCTGGTAGCTCCCGGCGCTACAGAAGGACCGCAGCGGCGCTCTGGAACTCGATGTTGCGCGCGAGGCCGGTGAGCTCGAGCGGCTCGGAGCTGCCCTCGCCGATGTCGGACACCTTCGCGCGACGGCGCGTAGCGTGGATTCCGACGGTCTCGAAGCGCAGCTCGGTCGTCGCGTCCTCGAATGCGAGGTCGGGCAGGAACACGGTGAGCGTGATCGTTCGCAGGATCGAGATGCGATCGAGCGTGACGCTGACCTCGAGTCCGCGGGCGCTGCGGAAGGTCTGGATCTCGTCGCCGACGAATAGGTGCATGCCCATCGGGCCGTCGTACTCGAGGCGGGGCTCCCCACCGAATCCGACCGGTACATATGTGATCTTCGTGTCCTCATAAGACAACTCGAACACGTTCGGCACTGCGGTGTGACTCGGCCCTGCCGTCTGCACAGCGGTCATGGTGCCCCTCGATCTTCTGC
>DATLNO010000269.1:0-8682 GCA_035536715.1 Solirubrobacteraceae bacterium | reverse complement strand
TGTGTGCGCCTGGCCTGTGGGTTCTTGACGTAATGGGACTCGTCGACCACCAGAGCACGCGGCTTGCGGCGACCGAGCGCCTCGCGGTGCGCGGCGACGATCTCGTAGTTGAGGATCGTGATGTCGGCGCGCGGCGCGACGGCGACCCCGCGGCCCTCGATCAGCGCGATGCTGCGATGCGGAAGCCAGTGTTCGGCCTCGCGCTGCCAGTTGAGCTTCAGCGACGCCGGGCAGACGACGATCGCCGGAAACGCCCCGGCCGCCTCGAGCGTCGCCAGCGCCTCGACGGTCTTGCCGAGGCCCTGCTCGTCGGCGAGGAAGCAGCGCCGCGCGTCCAGCGCGTAGCGCACGCCCGCCCATTGAAACGGCGCGAGCTCGCCGCCGAGCACCGCCGCGACCTCCTCGATCGGCTCGCCGGTGGTCGCCCGCGAGCGCCGGATCTCGTTGACCGCGGCAGCGTGCTCGGCACGCAGCGCGTCGAGCACGAGCGCGCCGGAGCCGTCGATCTCGACGTCCCACGTCGCGATGAAGTCGTCGAGCGGCTCGACGATCCAGGGGTCGATCGGCAATGTGCGGCTGCGCTCGTCGCCACCGGGAAGCTTGCCGAACGCCTTGCCGCAGCCCGCGTCCCACAGGACGTCGAGCCGCAGTCGCTCGCCGTCGAACGTCCGCGCCGCCGTCAGTCGCGCGGGCGGCGGGTCATCGTTGCCCGACAGCAGCGCGTCGACGCAGCGGCGTGCGCCAGCGTGCAGGCGCACGACGTCCTGGTCGGCGAGCGCGGTCGCGCCCGCTCGCGTCAGCGGCGCGAGCACGACCCCGTCGTCCCGCGTGATCGAGCCGTCGAGCAGCTCTGCTGGAGGCGTGCCGGCGCGCGACTGCAGCGTCCACCAGCCGCGCCCGTCGTAGCGCTCGGCGCCGACGCTGCCGACCCAGCGGCGCTCGATCGCAGCCAGCCAGGAGACGACCTCCTCCGATGCGGTGAGCTCGGGAAAGCGCTCCATGACGTCGGCGACGTGGACGCCGACCCAGTCGTCGACGAGCGCCCACCATTCACGCCGGTCCCAGTCAAACCGCCGGCCCGGGATCCCGCGGACGACGTGGACGATCCGCGCGTCGTATGGGAACGCCAGCACGACGATCTGCCCATCGTCGTGGTCGCGCAGGTCGACGTTGGGGGCGTGCGGGGCGAGCTCCATCGTGCCCGCCACGGTAGCTGTCGCGCCAGCGGCCCCGGTGTGGCGAACCGCTACCGGGTCAGCTCGAACCAGATCTGCTCGTCGCCCTCGCCCTGCACGCCCCAGGACTCGGCCATCCGCTCGACGATCCGCAGCCCCATGCCGCCGAGCGATGGTGTCTCGCGAGAGTGCAGCAGGGCGTCGGGGGAGACTTCCGGCGGCGGGCCCGCGACCTCGACGCGCACCCGGTCGACTGTGACCACGACCGACAGGCGCAACACCCGGTCGGGTCGCGGCTCGACGTCGGCGACGAAGACCGCGATCAGCTCGGAGGCCATCAGCAGCACCCTGTAGCCCAGGTCACCCCCGAGACCGGGCGTCGCCGCGAGCTCCCGCCGGGCCATGCCTGCGGCCGCGGCGGTCGCCGGAAGCTCGAAGCTGCGCTCGGACGTGGAGGCCGCAGGCGCCATGTCGCGATGTCTACCCGATCAAGCGCACGGCGCGCTCGCGCGCGCCTAGCCGTCCATATTTCTGGAGAATCGCCGGGAGCTGCCGATAGAGACCAGAATGTCCTCCATGTCCTTGTCCGAACCTTCGCCACTACGCTCGCGCCCGGGCCGTCTTCTCGGCGACGTACTCGTCAGCCTCGGCTTCTGTGACCGCGAGACCGTCGAGCGTGCAGTCCTGGAATCCCGCATGGCGGGACGCCCGATGGGACAGCTGCTGCTCGAATGGCGCGCCCTGACCGCCGATCAGCTCGCGATCGCGATCGCCGATCGCTTCGGCCTGCAGCACGTCAGCCTCCACTCTCTGAGCCCCGACGTGTCGGCGCTGAACGCCATTCCGGCGATGGCGCTGCGGCGCCTTGACGCGGTTCCGATCGGCTTCCGCGACGAGACGCTGCTCGTCGCCATGGTCAACCCGTCGAACGTGCTCGCGCTCGACGACCTCGCGATGCTCAGCGACCGGCGCGTCGAGCCCGTCGTCGTCTCGCGCGAGGACCTCGACATGCTGCTGCGGCGAGTCAACAGCCTCGACAGCGACATGGTCGAGAACCTCGAGTCCGAGCCGGAGCGCGATGAGGTCGTCGACATCCTCGAGAGCGCGGCCGACGACGCCCCGACCGTCAAGCTCGTGCGCTCGATCATCGCCCATGCGATCGAGGGCGGCGCATCGGACATCCACTTCGATCCGCACGACGGCGAGCTGCGCGTGCGCTACCGGATCGACGGGATCATGGCGGAGGCTACGACGATCCCTCCGCGGCAGGCCGCGAAGGTCATCTCTCGCATCAAGATCCTCAGCGACCTCGACATCTCCGAGCGCCGCCTGCCGCAGGACGGCCGCACGAGCATGAACCTCGACGGACGCAGGATCGACATCCGCGTCACCGTCGTGCCGCTCGTCGCCGGCGAGGCCGCGGTCCTGCGGTTGCTCGACCCCGGGACGCGCCCGTTGTCGCTCGGCGAGATCGGCATGGGCGACGCCGACCGTGCCCGCGTCGAGCAGGCGCTGGCGAGCTCGCACGGCGCGATCCTCGCCACCGGCCCGACCGGCTCGGGCAAGTCGACGTCGCTGTACGCCTCGGTCAGCCTCGTCAGCACGCCCGAGAAGACCCTCATGACGATCGAGGATCCGGTCGAGTACCGGCTCGCGGAGGTCAAGCAGATGCAGGTCTTCGAGCGCGCCGGGCTGACGTTCGCGACGGGCCTGCGAGCGATCGTGCGCGCGGACCCGGACGTCATCATGGTCGGCGAGATGCGCGATCGCGAAAGCGCGAAGATCGCCATCGAGGCCGCGCTGACGGGGCATCTCGTGCTCTCGACGCTCCACACCAACAGCGCCCCCGCGGCGCCGGCCCGGCTCATCGACATGGGCGTCGAGCCCTACCTCGTCGCCTCCGCGCTGGACTGTGTCGTGGCGCAGCGGCTGGCGCGCAAGCTGTGCACCTCCTGTCGCTCCCCGGTGAGCGTGCCGGGCAGCCACGTCGGCCTCAAGTCGCGTGGGAAGGTCGAGGTATACGAGCCCACCGGTTGTGAGCGCTGCCGCCACACCGGGTACCGCGGCAGGATCGGGCTCTTCGAGGTGATGTCCGTGTCGGACGAGATCAGAGGCCTCATCGTCGGCCGTGCGCCGGCCGGCGAGATCGCCGCGATGGCGATCTCGCAGGGCATGACCACGCTGCAGGACGACGGGATGGGCAAGGTTCGCGCGGGCCAGACATCGCTGGCCGAAGTCGCGCGCGTGACAGGATGACCACCGCCCGCGGCTCAAGCTCCCGGGGGAGGCAGCCGACTACCCTGGGTATGGCGACCGCTCCCCAGAACGCCGCGGAACGCGTGAGGCGCGTTCGCCCCGGCCGGCTGCTCGGCGATGTCATCGTCGAGCTCGGCTTCTGTGACCGCGAGACCGTCGAGGATGCCGTGCGCCATGCCCGCGACTCCGGGCGGCCGATGGGTCAGCTCCTGCTCGAGCAGCATCGGTTGCGCGACCATCAGCTCGGTATCGCGATCGCGGAGCGCTTCGGGCTGAAGTTCGTCGATCTCAAGGTCGTCGAGCCGGATCCTGTGGCGCTGACCATCATCCCGGAGGCCGCGATGCAGCGCCTCGATGCCGTCCCGATCGGATTTCGCGACGATGGTTCGCTGATGGTCGCGATGGTCGACCCGCGCAACCTGCTGGCGACCGACGACATCGCGATGCTCACGAACCGCAACGTCGTGCCGGTCGTGGTCACACGTGCCGACCTCGATGCGCTGATGAATCGCAACGGTCGCCTCGGCCACCTCATCGAGGAGGAGGCGCCCGAGGACGAGGAGGACATCGTCGCCCGAGACGCTGCGCTCGAGCAAGCTGCCGACGACGGTCCCACGGTCAAGCTCGTGCGCTCGATCATCGCCCAGGCGATCGACCAGGGAGCGTCCGACGTCCATTTCGATCCCGACGAGGGCGAGCTGCTCGTGCGCTACCGCGTCGACGGCATGATGCGCGACGTCACGCGCATCCCCGGGCGGCAGGCGGCGCGGGTCATCTCGCGCATCAAGATCCTCAGCGAGCTCGACATATCCGAGCGGCGGGCCTCGCAGGACGGCCGCATGTCGCTGACTCTCGACGGGCGCAAGATCGACATCCGCGTCGTCACCGTGCCGCTCGTCGCCGGCGAGTCGGCCGTGCTGCGCGTGCTCGACCCGGGCGACACGCCGATGACGCTCAACGAGCTCGGGATGGACGACGACGACCGCGAGCGCGTCGAGGCGGCGCTGCGTCGCGGCCACGGCGCGATCCTCGCGACAGGGCCGACCGGCTCGGGCAAGTCGACGACGCTCTACGCCAGCGTCGTACTCGTCAGCACGTCCGAGAAGACGATCATGACGATCGAGGATCCCGTCGAGTACCGCCTCCCGCGCGTCAAGCAGATCCAGGTCTTCGAGCGCGCGAACGTCACGTTCGCCTCGGGCCTGCGCTCGATCGTGCGCGCGGACCCCGACATCATCATGGTCGGCGAGATGCGCGATCGCGACAGCGCGAAGATCGCCATCGAGGCAGCGCTGACGGGGCACCTCATGCTGTCGAGCCTGCACACCAACAGCGCGCCGGCAGCGGCCGCGCGGCTCATCGACATGGGCATCGAGCCCTACCTGGTCGCCTCCGCGCTGGAGTGCGTCGTCGGGCAGCGCCTCGTGCGCCGGCTGTGTCTGCAGTGCTGCCGGGCGGTCACCGCCCCGGGAATCGACGTCGGCCTGGACGACGATCATGAGGTCGCCATCTGCGAGGTGGGCGACGGCTGCATGCATTGCAGCAACACGGGCTATCGCGGCCGCGCGGGGCTCTACGAGGTGATGACGGTCAGCGAGGAGATCCGATCGCTGATCGTCGCCCGGGCCACTGCCGGCGAGATCTCGCGCGTCGCGGTGTCGCAGGGCATGCGGACGCTGCGCGACGCCGGGCTGGCCAAGGTTCGCGCGGGAGAGACCTCGCTCGCCGAGGTCGCGCGCGTCACGGGCTAGTGGGCTAGAGGGATCCGGCCGCGCGACGGGCGCCGGCGATAGCCTGCGGGCCGCATGCCACCGGACTTCCTGCCGCTGCCAGACCGCAGCCCCAAGCCGCGCAGCGCCGGCCTCACGCACGTCATCGACACCGGCCTCAGCACCGCCGAGGTCGGCGGAATGCTGCGCCAGGCCGCCGCGCACATCGACATGGTGCGCCTCGGCTGGGGCTCGGCGTACGTCACCGCCGACCTCAAGCAGAAGCTCGACGCATATCGCGAGCACGGCGTGCCGGTGATGCTCGGTGGCACGCTCACAGAGCTCGCCTGGCTGCACGGCCGCGTCGACGAGCTGTGCGCCTGGCTCGACGAGCTCGGCATCGACGCGGTCGAGGTGTCCAGCGGGGTGGTCGCGATCCCGCCGGCCGAGAAGGCCGCCCTGATCGAGCAGCTCGCCGCGCGCTACACGGTGTACGCCGAGGTGGGGGAGAAGGACCCGACGGCGCTGATGGCGCCCTACCGCTGGGTCGCGCTGATCCGCGAGGCGTTGGAGGCGGGTGCGCAGCTCGTCGTCTGCGAGGGGCGCGCGACCGGAACCGCAGGGCTGTACCGCCCCGACGGCGAGGCGCGCACGGGCCTGATCGACGAGATCGTGCACGAGGTCGATCGCGGCATGCTCGTCTTCGAGGCGCCGCAGAAGCACCAGCAGGTGTGGCTGATCGAGCGCTACGGGGCCGACGTCAACCTCGGCAACGTGCCGCCGGCGGAGGTGCTGTCGCTGGAGACGCTGCGCCTCGGCCTGCGTGCCGACACGCTCGCGCAGTTCCATCCCGGGCCCGGAACGTGAGCGCGACGTGAGCAGCGAGCGCGACGTCAGGAGCGAGGGCGCGGTCCTGCTGACGGGTGTCGGCAAGCGCTACGACATCGTCAGCGCGTTCGGCGAGCACGCGTTCACGATCGCCGCGGACCCCAACCCGCTCGCGCCGGCGCGCTACGCCGCGGACCTGCACGTCTCGCCGCCGCCGATCGAGGACCCGCACTACATCCCGTTTCTCGAGCGGATCGTGGCCGAACACGGCGTCGGCGCGGTGGTGCCGCTGACCGACCTCGACATCGAGGCGCTTGCGGCGGCCGGCGACCGCCTGCCGAGCTTCGTGCCGCCCGCGGAGATCGCGCGCGCGACGTTCGACAAGTACGAGACCCACAGCCTGCTGCTCGCGCACGGGCTGCCGTCACCGCCGACGGTGCTGCCCGGTGAGGAGCCGTCGTCGTTTCCGGTCATGGTCAAGCCGCGCCGCGGCTCGGGGGCGCGCTCGATCCATCCGGCCGCCGACCGCACCGAGATGATGTTCTTCGTCAGGTATGTCGAGGAGCCGGTGATGATCCAGAAGCTCATGGACGGGCCGGAGTTCTCGATCGACATCCTCTGCGACCTCGACGGCCGCTGCCTCAACGCGATCCCGCGCACGATGATCGAGTCGCGCGGAGGCGAGTCGATCAAGGGAACGGTCATCCACGACGAGGAGCTGATCGAGCTCGGTCGCGCCGTCAGCGAGACGCTCGGCTTCCGCGGGCCGGCGACCGTCCAGGCGTTCCGCGACGCCGAGTTCGGGCTCGCGATCACCGACGTCAACACGCGCTTCGGCGGAGCCTTTCCGGCGCCGATGTACGCGGCGCGGCCCGGGCGGACCTACCCCGAGCTGATCGTGCGCATGGCACGCGGCGAGACGATCGAGCCGCACGTCGGCGACTTCGCCTCCGGGCACACGTTCACGCGCTACTTCTGGCAGCTCGAGCTCGACGAGGAGCTGCGGCCGACGGGCCGCGACATCGTGGCTGACGGGCCGCGCGACCCGCGGGGCGCCGCGCCCGGCGGCGAGTGCTCTGACTGAGCTCGCCCTGGGCCGGCGCTTGTGAACGGCGGGTCATCGCCAATCTACGTGGCTCACCACGATGCGAAGCCGCGCATCCAGCAGAAGACTGGCCCCATGATGCAAACGAGCCAGGGGACGATCTCATGCGCACACGCGATCGCAGCGGACGGCGACTCGCCGGGATGGCGGTCACGATGGCAGGGCTCGTGCTGCTCGCGGCCGCGCCGGCTCAGGCAGCGTCCGACACATCGGGGGTCTGCACCGTCGTCCTGCCATCCGCGTCGATCACTCCGCCCTTCCATCCGTTCGTGTTGACCCCTGCCACGGGCACGATCGCGACCGCTGGTCAATCTGGCAGCGTGAGTTGCGTCGGCGAGATCGACGGGGCTCGCGTCACGGGCCCCGGCACGGCCGGGGTCTCATACACGTACTCCAACGGCACCTGCCTCTCGCACGTCGGGCTGGGAACCGCCACCTGGGTGATTCCAACCGTCGCCGGGACGAAGCACCTGACCGGGACGCTCTCGGTGCGCCGCGTCGGGCTCGCAATCGTCGCGGACGTGCGCTTTCCGACCGCGCACAGCGTCGTCACCGGCGGTCTGCTCCCGATCGATGGCAACTGCGCGCTCGAACCCCTGCGCAGGGTGCGGGTGACCGTGACCGGGCTTCTCGTTGGGACGTAGGTCCCCGCTTCGCCACGCCATTCAAGGCCCCAGAGATCTCAACCCGCGAGGAGCACGACATGATCACCAAACACCAGCAGATGCCGGCCGACGCAGCGACGGTCGACGACGTCGACGCGATCAACGAGGCTGTCCAGCGCTTCATCGACGGGACGGCGCGTGGTGATGCGGCCACGCTCGCCGCAGCGTGTCATCCCGATGCGCGGATGTACGGCGCGATCGGCGGGCAGCGCTTCGACGTGCCCGTCACGGAGTTCGCCAAGGTCGTCGCCGAATCACCCGCCGACGCCGCCGGCACGTATCGCGCTCGTATCACGTCGATCGTCCACGAGGGCGATGCGGCGAGCGCCACGGTGGTCGAGGACGGCTTCTGGGGAACGATGTCGTTCGTCGACTTCCTCGGCCTGTGTCACACCGAGGGAGGCTGGCGGATCGTCAGCAAGACGTTCGCCCATACCGGCGGCGAGCCGCCGAGCCACGCGTAGTGGCAGCCCCGACCGCTAGGCGCATTGGTCACCCCGGCGTAGGGTCGAACATCGTGGCGAACGATCGATGCGATGTCGTCGTCGTGGGGGCCGGCCATGCCGGACTGGCCGTCAGCCATGAGCTCACGCAGGCGAGCATCTCGCACCTCGTGCTCGAGAGGGGTCAGATCGCGCAGACCTGGCGGGGGTGGTGGGACAGCTTCTGCCTGATGACCCCGAGCTGGAACGTGAGGCTGCCCGGCCGCCCGTACGACGGACCCGATCCGGATGGCTTCCTCGGTCGCGAGGAGATCGTGCGCCTCCTCGAGGACTACGCCGCCGGATTTCATGCCCCGGTCGGCTGCTGAACGCCGCGATCAGTCGCGGTCGCCGCCGCCGGATGCTCGTGCTCGTGGCTCGCGGCGGCGAGCTGGAGCTGTTGGCCCCATACGGCGTCGTCCGGCAGCTCTTCGAGCCCGCGATGGCGCAGGCCGACGGCGC
>DATLNO010000268.1:0-12834 GCA_035536715.1 Solirubrobacteraceae bacterium | reverse complement strand
GCAGGGCCGGGAACGATCGTCTCGCTCCCGGCCCCGGGTGCCACTGTGCTAGGCGGTGGCCGTACGGCGCGCGCCGCCGACGGCGGGGCTCGCCAGTCCGATGGCGATGCCGGACGCGGCGATCGCGAGATGCAGCAGGTTGTCGGCCGTGTTGATCGGGATGATCGACAGCAGCAGGCCGCCGTCGCCGACGATGAAGCCGAGGATCGTCACGAGCACGTAGACGACGCCGTAGCCGATGGCGAACAGTCGCGCCTTCGCCGCGGTGCCGGCCATCGCGATGCCGACGATGCCCGACAGCAGGTGCACCACGTTGTGCCAGCCGTTGATGTCGAAGAAGATCAGGGTTCCGCGCTGTGCATCGTCGCCGATGCCGAAGCTCGGCTCGACGAGAAAGCCGAGGATGCCGACGAGCACCAGAACGCCGCCGAGAACCAGGGAGTACACCTGGGCGAGTGTCTTACCTTGCATGGAATTCCTCCTAAGAGTGTGAACTTGACACTCTGTGCGGTTCGTGACCCACAGTTGGATCAATGCGTGCCAAGATCGTGCGTGATCCTGCCCGCCGCGGCCTCGTGTCTGCCGCTGCCGCGTCACCTGGTCTCGCCGTCGTGACCGCCTACGAGGACACCTGCGCCTTCGACCTCTGCGACGGCAGCGGCTTCGTCTTCGACGACGCCGCGAACTCCGCTCGCGACTGCCGCTGTCGCGCCCAGCGGGTCAGCCGAGCACGCGCTCGGTCGCTGAGCGGCGTCATCCCGCGCAAGTACCGAGGCGTCTCGTTCGACCGCCCGCCCGTGACGGAGATCGCGACGCCTGTCACTGCCGCGGTCAAGCGCTTCGTCAACCGCATCGACGAGAATCTCGACCATGGGCGCGGCCTGTGGTTCTTCGGCTCGGTCGGGACGGGCAAGACGACGCTCGCGATGCTCGTCTCCCGCCACGCGCTCGAGGCCGGGCGCAGCGTCGCGATCTACTCGCTGCCCCGCCTGCTGGCCGAGATCCGCACGACGTTCGACGACGATCGGGGCAACTCCTACGTCGATTTGCTGGACCGGCTTACCGCCGTCGACCTGCTGCACATCGACGACGTCGGCGCGGAGAAGACGAGCTCGTGGGTGCTCGAGCAGCTCTACGCGATCGTCAACGCGCGCTACGAGGACGAACGCTCGGTGATCATCACGACGAACCTCGAGCGCGACGATCTCGCCGAGCAGATCAACGAGCGCACGGTCTCTCGCCTCGAGGAGATGTGCGAGGTGCTGCCGCTGTGGGGCGCCGACGCGCGCCGGCAGCGACCCGACGTCCGGTCGGCCTGAACAGGGCCTTGTAAACGCGGCCCCCTACACTTCACGCGCGTATGCCAGGAATCTGCATCGTCGGTGCCCAGTGGGGCGATGAGGGCAAGGGGAAGGTCGTCGACCTCGTCGCCGAGCAGGCGCACGCCATCGTCCGCTTCCAGGGCGGCAACAACGCCGGCCACACGATCATCCGCGACGGCGAGGTCTTCAAGTTCCACCTGATCCCGTCGGGGATCCTCTATCCCGGCAAGCGCTGCATCATCGGCAACGGCGTCGTCATCGACCCGCGCGTGCTGACCGACGAGCTCGACGCGCTCAAGGCGCGTGGCATCGACACGAGCGGCCTGCGGATCAGCGCCAACGCGCACGTGATCATGCCCTACCACCTGCTGCTCGACACCGCCGGCGAGACGAAGCTCGGCAAGCTGCAGATCGGCACGACGCGACGCGGCATCGGCCCGGCCTACGCCGACAAGGCCGCCCGCCTCGGCATCCGGATGCAGGATCTGCTCGACGAGAAGATCCTCAAGAAGAAGATCACCGCGGCGATCGATCCCAAGCGCCTGAGCCTGCGTCCCTACCTCAAGGACCCGTCGCTGGATCTGCAGTCCATGACCGAGGCCTACCTGACCTACGGCCATCGCCTCGAGCGCCACATCGCCGACACCGCGCGGATCGTGTGGGACGCGCTGGACGCCGAGAAGCTCGTCATCTACGAGGGCGCCCAGGGCGCGCTGCTGGACATCGACCACGGCACGTATCCCTTCGTAACGTCCTCCAACCCGATCGCGGGCGCGGCCTGCGTCGGTGCGGGCGTCGGCCCGAAGGACATCAACGAGGTCTGGGGCATCGCCAAGGCGTACGTGACCCGCGTCGGCTCTGGCCCGTTCCCGACCGAGCTGGACGACGAGGTCGGCGAAGAGATCCGCCGCCGCGGCGGCGAGTTCGGCACGACGACCGGTCGTGCCCGGCGCACCGGCTGGCTCGACATTCCCGCGCTGCGCTACGCCTCGCGTATCAACGGCCTGACGTCGCTTGCGATCACGAAGCTCGACGTCCTGACAGGCTTCGAGAAGATCAAGGTCTGCACCGCCTACAGCGGCCCCGACGACGCGACGTTCGAGAACTTCCCCTACCACCAGTCGGTCCTGCACCACGCCAAGGGCGAGTACATCGAGCTCGATGGGTGGACCGAGGACATCACCGAGGCGCGCACCGCCGGCGACCTGCCGCAGACCGCGCGCGACTACCTCGCGTTCATCGCCGAGCAGATCAAGGTGCCGGTCATCCTCGTCGGCGTCGGACCGGGGCGCGAGCAGGTCATCTGGATGCAGGACGCGCTGCCGCAGCTTGCGGCGGCGGCATAGCGACCGCCGCCGCGCCCCGGAGGGCCACACGGCGCGCACCGCGGCGCAGCGCGCGCCGGACAAGCGTCGTCGACGACAGCAGTGCGAGCGCGGCGAGCGTGATCTGCACGCTGATGATCCCGTCCTCACTCCAGTAGACGTCGTCGAGGCGAAGCAGCAGCGCGGACTCGTCGAGCGTGAGCGCGACGCCCGCGCCGAACGGCACCGCCAGCAGGGAATCGAGCTCCTCGTTGCGCGACAGCACCGAGGCGCCGCCGGCCAGGAAGGCAAGCACGATCCCGGGCACGAAGTGGTGGATGTGGCGCTCGCCGACGACGAGGTCGCGAAACGGGCCCGTCGGCCCGCGGTGGCGGATCAGGAAGGTGCCGGCGCGCGCGCAGGCGAACGTCAGTGAGAACGAGGCGAGCAGGTTCAGCATCGCGGTCTCGCGCGGGCTCAGGCTCTCGATGCCGGCGACGGCGACCTCCACGGTCTCACGCACAGCAAGCTCGGCGCTCTCGAGCGAATCGAGCTCCGGGTGGGCATCCATGCGCGCCCGCACGGTGCGCGCGATCTCGGTGCCGAGTACCGCGAGCGTCAGGCCGAACGCGGCGACGCCGAGCACCACGGTCCCGCGCTCGGCGCGAAGGCGCCGGCGACGCGCCCAGGGCAGCTCAATCGCGCCGGGCAGGCGCGGGCCCCCGCGGCGACGCGCGACGAGGCTCAGGGCCACCGCTCGAGCAGATCCTCTTCGGGGACGTCGCGCACGAGCCGCGCCGGCACACCCATCACGACCTTGCGCGCCGGGACGTCGGCCGTCACGACCGAGCCCGCAGCGACGAACGCCTCCTCGCCGATCTCCACGCCGGGCACGAGCACGGCACCACCGCCGATCCGGCAGGCGCGACGCAGAATCGCGCCGTGCAGCGCGATCCCCTGTGGATGGCGCGCCATCGTGTCGTCGTTGGTCGTCATCGCGCAGGGGCCGAAGAAGACGTCGTCCTCGATCACGCTGTAGGCCGTCACGTAGGCCTGCGACTGAATCCGCACGCGGTCACCGATCCGGACGTCGTTGTCGACGCCGCTCGCGCGCCCGACGACGCTGTCGGCGCCGATCACCGCGCGCTCGCGGACGAACGCCTGGTCGGCGATGATCGAGTTCGCCCCGATCCGCGTGCCGCCGAAGACGATCGCCTGTGCGCCGATCACGACGCCCTCCGCGAGGACGAGCGGCCCCAGCGGGTCGCGCGGCGCTGTCGAGCGTTTGGCGAGCGTCGGGATCTTGCCGAGCACCGCACCGTCGCCGATAGTGCAGCCGTCGCCGATCACCACGTCGTCGTGGACGACGACATGAGCGCCGAAGCTCACGCCGGTGCCGACCTGCGCGCTGGGGCTGAGAATGAGTCCGGGGGCATCGGTCATCGGAGGCGAGAGCCTAGATGCTCCCCGAGCGACGCCACGACGCGGTCGGCGGCGTGCCCGTTTCCGTAGAGCTCGGGCCGGTGGGCGGGGGCTGCGCGAGCGAGCGCGATGGCGGCCGCGCCGGCGTCGAGGTCGACGAGCACGTTCCAGCCCGACTCGACGGTCTCGACCCACTCCGTCGTGTCGCGCAGCGTCACGCAGCGCACGCCCGCGAGGTAGGCCTCCTTCTGCACGCCACCGGAGTCCGTCACGACGGCGCGAGCGCGCGTCAGCAGCGACATGAACGCCAGGTAGCCGAGCGGCGGCAGGACGATCGTGGCGGCCTCGACGCTCGCCAGCAGATCGGCCGCCTGCAGGCGCGCGCGGGTGCGCGGATGCAGCGCCAGCACGACCGGATCGTCGATGCCGATCAGCAGCTCGACGAGCTGCGCCAGGCGCCGCGGGTCGTCGACCGTGCCGGCGCGGTGCGCCGTCGCGAGCACGTACTCGCCGGCGCTCACACCGGCCTGCTGCAACGGCCCTTCGTCGGCTGCGGCGCGCGGCGCGAGCACGCGAGCGACGTCGACCATCACGTCGCCGACGACCTCGACGGCGCCCGCCGCCGCCTCGCGCGCGAGGTTGTCCGCGGCGACCTGCGACGGCGCGAGCAGCAGCGCGCTCAGGTGGTCGGTCACGACGCGGTTGATCTCCTCGGGCATCGCGCGGTCGAAGGAGCGCATGCCCGCCTCGACGTGGGCCACGGGGATCTGCGCCTGCGCCGCCGCGAGCGCCCCTGCAAGGGTCGAGTTCGTGTCACCGTAGACGAGCACCGCATCTGGCGCCCGGTCGCGCAGCAGGTCCCCCAGCGCGGCAAGCATGCGCGCCGTCTGCTCGGTGTTCGTACCCCCGCCGAGCCGCAGCTCGATGTCGGGCGGCGGGACGTCGAGCTCGCGGACGAAGATCGCCGAAAGCTCGTCGTCGTAGTGCTGGCCGGTGTGCACGAGCAGCTCGTCGTGCGCGGCGCGCAATGGCCCCGACACCGCCGCCGCCTTGATGAACTGCGGGCGGTTGCCGATGACCGTAACGATCTTCAGAGCCGGGCCTCGATGTAGGCGCTGACCGCCTTGCCGGCCTCCAACGACACGGGACCCGGCGCCGCGTCGATCGCGATGTCGTCGATCGCGTGCACCGGCTGGACCTCTCGCGCAGAGGAGGCGAGGAACGCCTCGCTGACGCCGCGCAGGTCGTCGAGCGTCGTGACGCGCTCCGCTGCGGCGGTGACGGCGAACAGCGCGCGCCGCGTGATCGAGTCGAGGATGCGGTCCTCCAGCGGCGGCGTGTAGAGCGCGTCGTCGAGGACGTAGAAGAACGAGGTCGTCGGGCCCTCGAGCACGCGCCCGTGCGGGGAGACGAGCAGCGCCTCGTCGGCACCCCGCTCGCGCGCGATGCGAGTGGCCAGCATGTTCGCCGCGTAGGACAGTGACTTGACGCCGTCGAGCACGCGCGTCGGCGTGTACGTGACGGTCGCCAGCGACACCGTGTCGGGCATCTCGTGCAGGTCCTCCATGATCCCGATCCGCCGGCCGCCGCGGGTGACGAGCAGCCGCAGAGCCCCGTCGGCGGGCTCGGACCGCTCGAGCAGCTTCTCCGCGTCGTCGCGGACGGCGTCGATGTCGAACGCGAGCCGCAACGTGGCCGCGCTGCGCGCCATGCGCTCGAGGTGCTCCTCCAGGCCGTACGGCGCGCCGTTGTAGAGGCGCACGACCTCGAAGACGCCGTCTCCGCGCAGCAGGCCTTCGTCGGTGACGGGGATGTGCGCCTGCGCGACGTCCATCACGTCGCCGTCGAGGATCGCGAGCTTGTCGGTCATGGGCAGGAGCCTAGTGGTCCGTCTCGCCACTAGCCGGGGCGGTTCGAAGCCCGCCATTCTGACCCGACCGGCGGGTCCGACCGTGGTCAGCTGATGATGCCCCCGCCAGGAATCGAACCTGGAACCTTCGGATTAAGAGTCCGCTGCTCTGCCAGTTGAGCTACAGGGGCTGGGTGTGACCCAGCGGGCAATCCTAGTGGGTCGACCACGAACGTTCGACCGGAAACCCGGGATGCCGGCGCCGCCTGGCAAGGACGCAGGACCGAAGGTGTGGCTCTGCCACATCGAGTGTCCGAGGACGCCGCCGGGCGGTGATCGGCGCCCGGGGTTCCTGGCGAAACGTTTGTGGTCGGCCCACTGGTGGGTCGCCGGCGTCAACTGCAGACGCCCCCTCGGCGATCCAGCGTCAGCCGGCGGGCGTCGTCGTCGCCTGCTGCGCGCGGTCGGAGGCCGCCTGCTGCTTGAGGATGGAGAGCGTGGAGCGCAGCTCCTTGCGATCGGCCTGCGGCGCGAGATCGACGGCACGGGCGCTGGCGAGATCGCCCGTCCGATCGTCCCCGGCCTGGTAGGCGAGCACCGCGAGTTGGGCATAGAGGTTCGAGCTCGGCGGTCGCTCGGCGTTCGTCACGATCTGCTTCGCGCGCACGGCCTCGTCGAGCTGGTTGAGACCCTGCGCGCCGTAAGCCTGGACCATGAGGTTCGCAGCGCGCACGTTGGGCCGCTTGGGCTCGAGCGCGAGGTGACGTTCCCAGGCGGCCGCGGCCAGACCGAGGCGCCGCTTGCCGTCGTCGCTGTACGTCCCGTCCTGCTGCTGTCCGGTGATGCCCGCGCGGCGGAATCGCGCGACCGATAGCTGCGCCCACGCGCTGGGGTCCTTCGGGTTCGCGCGCGTCTTGACGAGCTGCGCGTCGATCTGCTTGTCGAGCGAATCCGTCGCGCTGGTGCCGCCGCCCTCGCCGGAGAAGGCGTCGACGAGCCCGCCGCTCTGATCGCTGCCGATGCCGAACAGCACGAGTCCGCCGCCCATGAGGATGGCGAGGGAGAGGTAGATGGCTTGCACGGTGCGGCGACGGCCGCGCCCGCGCAGGTCGAACAGCATCGGGGAGTCAGTCCTTCCGGTCGGGTTCCTCCAGCTTAGTCAGATCGCTGCCGTTACTCGTCGGCTCCTCGGCGGCGTCTTTCGGCGCGCGCTCGTCGGCGGCGCGGAGCGCCTCCTCGGAGAATGGGTCCCAGTCTTCATCGTCGTGCTCATCCTCGTCGTCATGCGATGTGTCGGCGAACGGGTCGTAATCGTCGTCGTCGTCGCCGTCGTCGTCGGCCTTGTCCTCGTCGTCCTCGTCGTCGTCATCGCCCCAGCGGCTGCTGCGGGCGCGCGGGCTGACCTTCTCGAGCCACCGCGCGAGCAGGATGCTCAGCTCGAAGAGGATGATCAACGGCCCCATCGCGAGCGTCATCGTGAACGGGTCGGGCGTCGGCGTCGCGACGGCCGCGACGATCGCGATCCCGAGGATCACATAGCCGCGATTCTTCGCGAGCTGGCGCGGCGTGAAGATCCCCAGGCGGGTGACGGCGAGGACGCCGACCGGGATCTGGAACAGCAGACCGATGCCGGCGACGAACAGCACCGCGAACTTGAAGTAGTCCTTGGCCTGCAAGAGGATGTCGAACGAGTCGTCGTTGAAGTTCTGCAGGAACGCGACGGCGCGTTCGAGCACGACGAAGTAGCCGAAGGCCGCGCCCGCGATGAACAGCACGGGCACCATCAGCATCAGCGGCAGCGCCAGTTTTCGCTCGCCCGGGCTGAAGGCAGGTAACACGAACGCGTAGGCCTGGAAGAGCAGCATCGGCATCGCCAACAACAGCGACGCGTAGAAGGCGATCGTGATCGTCGCGGTGAACGGCTCGGTGACCCCGAGCGTCACGAGGTTGCGCTGAGTGTTCCTCGGCACCGAGGCGGCGGCCTGCGCGACCTGCCTGCTGGCGGTCGCGAGCGTCTTGGAGCTGTTGACGATCTCCCGGCGCTGCGCGCTCGTGATGTTCTCATCGCCGGCGAGCGTTCCGAACGTCTTGCCGATCGACGTCAGGGCGGGCGCGAGCGCCCTCAGCGCCTGGCCCTGCTGAATCTGGAAGCGGGCGGCCTGCTCCAGCGGGTCCTTGCTCGACTTGCTGGGGTCCTGCAGGTTCTGGGTGTTGCGTACCGGCTGGGTGACGATGTCGAGGATCGCGTTGTTCTGCCAGAAGCAGAAGGCGAACGCGGCGACGAGGGCCATCGCCGAGATCAGCAGCCGGCGGCGCAGCTCCGACAGATGATCGACGAGGGTGAGCTTGTCCTCGTGGTTGATGGGCCGCAGAGCGGCCGCGATACGGCCCTGGCGGCTCAGCTGGGTGGCCGCTTGGCGGCCTCATCCGGCTCGTCGGCCTTGGCCGCCGCGGTGAGCTTGGACGGACCGTCGTCGTCGTCCTTGTGGTTGCCGGTGATCGAGTCCTTGAACTCGCGCATCCCGGAACCGAGCGAGCGACCGAGGTCAGGCAGGCGCTTCGGGCCGAACACGACGAGAACGATGAGCAGGACGATGCCGATCTCAAGCGGGCCAAACGGCATGGAAGTACCTCGGGGTTGGTTGCTGACAGGGTACCGCGCGTACGGCTGGCACTTGGCGCGGACGAGTTTTGGACAGTCGTGGCCGAACGTTCAAGTTCCGCCGCGGCATGCCGATGAGTGAGTCATGCAGGAGTTCGAAAACAGCCCGGCACCGGATCACAACCAATACGTCCGCAAGGTGGTTCTGCCATCGGGCAAGACGATCGAGGTCATCTCCTTCGAGGGCCTCGCTCCTGTTGAAACTGACATCCACGTGTGCCCCGAGTGCACGTCTGACCTGGTCTACCCGGTGGCCTGGGAAGAGGCCGATCGCTCCCGCTGGGAAGTCAGCCTGCGCTGCCCCAACTGCGAGTGGCACGTGACGGACCTCTTCGAGGAAGAGACCATTCAGCGCTTCGACGAGACGCTTGATCGCGGGACCGAGGCGCTTGTCGCCGACCTGCGTCAGCTCACCCGGGCGAACATGGAAGACGACGTCGAGCGCTTCATCACTGCCCTGGCGGCCGGGCACCTGCTGCCCGAAGACTTCTAGGTCGTTACGCCTTTCTGTCGGCGACCGAGTCCGCGACGAGGTTCAGCGCGGTGCGCTGACCATCCTCGAGCGGCAGCGCGTCGAGCGCCCGCTTGGCCCCGGCGACGATCTGCAGCGCACGCGCCTGCGATTCCGCGAGCGCGCCCGTCCGCTCGATGCGGTCGCACAGCTGCTCGGCCTGTTCGGGCGTCGTGATCGCACGCATGTCGACCGCAGCCAACGCGGCGTCGCGCTCGCGGGCGATGATCAGCGGCAGCGTGACGGTGCCGTCGAGCAGATCGGTGCCGCGGTGCTTGCCGGTCACCGCCGCCGGCCCCGCGACGTCGAGGACATCGTCGAGGAGCTGAAAGGCCAGCCCGATCGCGCGGCCGAATCCGCCCAGCTCGGCGATCTGCGCATCGCTCAGCCCCGCAACCTGCGCTCCCATCTCGCAGGCGGCCTGGAACAGCCGCGCGGTCTTCAGCTCGCAGCGCAGCATGTAGCGCTCGACCGCCACGGCGCCGTTCCATGCGTCCTGGCGCTGCAGCAGCTCGCCCTCGGCGAGCGCCGACGTCGCCCGTGACAGCGACCGCACCGCCGCCAATGACCCGACCGCGGTGAGCTCCGAGAAGGCGCGCGAGAACAGCAGGTCCCCGGTCGCGACGGCGAGATCGCGCCCGCCCAGGGCCCAGACCGTCGGCACCCCGCGGCGCAGGTGCGCTCCGTCGAGCACGTCGTCATGGACGAGCGTCGCGGAATGGATCAGCTCGACCGCGGCCGCCGCCGCGATCAGCTCGCGCTCGTGCGCCCCGCCCGGCCCCGCTGCCAGCAGCACGAGCAGCGGCCGCATCCGCTTGCCGCCGGCGGCGATCGTGTCGCCCGCGTACTCGGCGAGCACTGGGCCGTGGCCGGCGGCGAGCGTCGCGAGGCGCTCTTCGACGAGCCCGAGCAACCGCGGCACGTGCGCCCCGGCGGCGCGCACGATCGCGCTCAGCGTGGCCTCGGCGCTGACCATTACAAGGGCTTCGTGCCGGCGTGCAGCGCGATGATGCCGCCCGCCGTGAGGATGTAGCGAACGCGCAGGCCGCAGGCGTCCATTCGCGCGGCGAGCTCGTGCGGGCCGGGAAATCGCCTGACGGAGTTGGGCAGATATTCGTATGCCTCGGGGTCGCCGGCGAGCTTGCCGATGAGCGGCACCACACGATCGAACCACTGGCGGTAGAACGTCGACAGCGGCGGGCGGGTCGGCGTCGTGATCTCCAGCACGACGACCGTGCCGCCGGGTCGCACGACGCGGGTCATCTCGCGCAGGCCCTGGTCGAGGTCGGAGAAGTTGCGCGCTCCGAAGCCGACCGTCGCGGCGGCGAACTCGTTGTCCTCGTAGGGCAGGTCCATCGCGTTGGCCCAGTAGAAGCCGACGGGCACCGGCGTGTCCTTACCCTTCTTGCGCGCAAGCGTCAGCATCTCCTGCGAGAAGTCCGAAGCGACCACCGCGCCACCGGGGGCGACGCGCCTGGCGAGCTCGAGCGCGAGGTCGCCGGTGCCGGTCGCGACGTCGAGCACACGGTCGCCCGGGCCGACGTTCGCGAGGTCGGCGGCGCGGCGGCGCCAGCGGTGGTGCAGGCCGGCCGTCATGACCGAGTTCATGACGTCGTAGAACCCGGCGATGCGGTCGAACATCGCCCGCACCTGCGGTTCCTGCAGCGTTCCTTTGTCGGGCTGGCTCAGGGCGACCTGACGAGACGGCCAGTGAACGCGTCGGGGGGATCCACTAGTGACCCACTAGTGCTCGCCGGCCTTCAACTGCGCGAGGAACTCGACGAGGTCGTCGCGCTTCTTGTCGCCGAGCTCGGTGTATGCGGGCATCGGCGCCGTCGGGTTGACGAGTGTGCGCGCGATCGCCTGCCGCGACGAGGAGCTGCCGATCTCGCTCAGGTCCGGCCCGATCGTGCCGCCGTTGTGGCCGATCTTATGACAGGCCAGGCAACCCGACTGCGCAACCACCTGCTTGCCGGACTCCCACTGGCGCAGGTTGTCGGGCCCTGCCGCGACCACGCTGGCGGGCGCCTCCATGTCGATCTGGTTCGGCGAGCCGGCATTCGCGCCCTCGTATGTGAGGAAGGCCATCGCGGCGATCGTGAAGAACGCGGCGGCCATCGCGATCGGCCGGCGCTCGGGGCGGCGTTCCGGGCTGCGGTCGTAGAACGGCAGCAGGAACAGCAGGATCATGCAGATCGTCGGGACACCGATCGACGCCAGCGGCGTGAGCGATGGCGGCTTGAGGATCCGCAGGACCTCGAAGAGGAAGAAGAAGTACCACTCGGGACGCGGCGTGTAGGTCGTCGTCGTCGGATCGACCTTCGGACCGAGCTCGGCGCCGAGCACGAGCGCCATGAGGATGATCGCTGCCATGACGACGCACGCCATTAGCCCGTCCTTGGCGACGGAGTACGGGAAGAACGGCTTGCCCTGCGACTTCAGGATCGAATACTCGCGGAGGTACTCCTCCTTCTCGCGGGCGTTCATGCGTCGTCCTTACGCGAGTCCGCGGGGATCTCGGCCTTCATCCACGGCGGCGCGGTGGTGCCCAGGCGCGCGACGAGATACAGGTGCGCGCCGATCATCGCCGCGATCGCGCCGGGCAGGACGAGCATGTGCAGCGCATAGAAGCGCGCGAGCGTCGTGACCCCGAACTCTGGGCCGGCGCGCAGGAAGTCGTTGAGGTACGGGCCGACGAGCGGGCCGGTTCCGTTGATTGCCACGCCGACCGTCGTCGCCCAGAACGAGCGCTGATCGAACGGCAGCAGGTAGCCCGTGAAGGACATGAACAGCGTGAGGATCAGCAGCACGACGCCGATAACCCAGTTCAGCTCGCGGGGGTACTTGTAGGCGCCGTAGAAGAACGTGCGGCCCATGTGCAGGAAGACGAGGATCACCATGACCGTCGAGCCCCACTTGTGCATCCCGCGGACGAACTCGCCGAGGAAGACCTCGTTGGTCAGGTAGCGCACCGACTCGTACGCGCGCGTTGCCGACGGGTCGTAGTACATCGCGAGGATCACGCCGGTGACCGACTGCGAGAGGAACGCGAACAGCGACGCCGAGCCGAGCGTGTAGAACCAGTTCGTCCCCTTGGGGATCTTGCGGAACATCAGCCAGCGTGCGCCGGCCGACAACGACGTGCGCTCGTCGAGCCAGTCGACGACCGAGATGCCGCTGTCGGCGGCCTTCCGCTTGATCGTCGGTGGCGCGCCGTTGCCGTTCGGGCTGCCGTTGCCGTTGCTCTCCCCCGGCCGCTTGGGTCGCGGTCGCAGGGAGGGGGGAATCGGGAGCTTGGCCATCGCCTACGTACCCGGAAGCTTTCGCGCCGACGGGCGCGCGGGGTAGACGTACTGGCCGATGCCGTCCAGCGGCTGGCCGGGGTCGCGCGGGGAGAAGCGCTGCAGCTCGGAGTTCACGCTGAAGCGGGGACCGACCTCGACCTCGCCGTTGCGCACGCGGGTGTAGAAGCGGTCGAGCGGACGCACGGGCGGGCCGCCCGTGACCTTGCCCTGGAAGTCGTAGACACCGCCGTGGCAGGGGCAGATGAAGCGCTCCGAGGCGGCGACGAAGCGGACGGGGCAGCCGAGATGCATGCAACGCGTGGAGACGGCGATGAAGTCGTTGTACTCGTCCTTGGGCTCCTTGTCGTACTCCGGGTTGTGCTTGCGGATGTAGACCGTCGATTTGCCGACGTCGCCGATCCCCCGCTCGATCGTGAGCGTCCGTGGGACGTAGGCGTCGTCCGGGAAGTCGGCGACCGG
>DATLNO010000267.1:0-11437 GCA_035536715.1 Solirubrobacteraceae bacterium | reverse complement strand
CTCATGCCTGGCGACGTTCAGGAAGTCGCGCAAGACGCGGCTCGCGCAGCGCTCCGCCGCGTCCTAGTGTCGGGCGGGCGCCCGGCGATGTGGCCTGGCGCAGGTGTGGTGCTGCGCTTGCGCACAGCATCGATGAAGGATCGGGTTCGGGCCGCGTCCGTCGTTCGTCGTGCGTTGCGGTGATCGTGACGCGTCGCGAGCGATATCCGCACCTTCCGCGTCGGGAGGGGTGGCCGTCGCCTGGACGCCCCGTGTCCGTCGTGGCAGCCCTGCAGGCGCGATGGGCGGCAGATGCGCCAACGCCCACGTCAACTCGGCACCACGATCGCCCCGTCGCGCCCGGGCGCACGCGCGGGCCACTCCTTCATCGATGCTGTTCACCCTCGTCGCGCGCCCGCACCGCGCGCACAAAGCGCCTACCCCCAGTCAGCCACCTGAACAACCTGCTCGGGACTCACATCTAGACGCTTCGCGTCTGCGGCTCAGGCGAGCCCGAGCGCGCGCAGCCGCTCCCACAGCGGCGCGTTGACCTTCTCGGCCGTTTGCTCAAGTGCCCACGCGCGCAGCTGCGCGTCAGGGCGCAGCCGCGCGCCCGCCTGCGCTCGCAGCGCGGCGACGAAGGCGTCGGCGTCGGCGGCCGTCGTCACGGCGCGGTCCCACGTGTGGACGCCCGCCAGCTCCGGGGAGATCGTGCGCCGGCCGAGGCGGGCGTACTTGAGGATGCGGTAGGGCAGCGCGGCGTCGTTGAAGGGCTCGATGCGGAAGGGCAGGATGCCGACGTCGGCGCAGAGGATCAGTCGCGCCGCCTCCTCGTCGTCGCGACGCCCGAGCCACACGAGGTTCGGCGCGCTTCGACACCACACGAAGTCGGCATCCTTTGAACATTCGGACTCGTGCCACGCACCGATGAGCAGCAGCACGAGCTCGGGCATCCGCTCGGCGACGGAACGCAACAGTGCCCAGTCCGTGCGCCAGCCGAGGTGGCCGAGCGAGACGGCGACGACGGCGCTGCCGGGGTCCGGCGCGGGAAAGGAGTCGGCGGCGAGCCCGACGAGCTGCGCCTCGCGGCCGGCCTCGCGCTCGAGCTCGGCAAGCTTGCCGGAGACGACGAACGTCAGCGCCGAGCGCGCCGCGGCCTGCTCGTGCAGCGCCGCCAGTCGCGCGCGCATCGACGGCGAGGCGTCGTAGGCGACCTCGTAGCGATCCCAGCGCCCGTACCAGAGCTCCGCCTGCGGTCGCATCTGCACGAGCGCGTCGGCGAGCGGCCACTGGACGGGATGAAAGATCGCGACGGCGCGCAGGTCGCCGTCCAGAGCGCGTAGCAGCCGCCGTGCCGTGCCGCGGGCGAGCCGGTCGCGCAGTGGGACCGGCAGCCGCGCGACGACGCCATAGGGGATCCGTGGTGGATCGGCGGCTACGACGCCATCGGCGCGCAACAGGTCGCGCGCCTGGTCGGCGAGGATGAACCCCTCCAGCGTTCGCGGCAGCAGCAGGAGGGCGCGCGGATCCGGCACGTGCGGACAGTACCGTGCGGCCCGTGCGCAGCCTCTTCACGCGCCTGCTGGCCGGAGGCGCGGCATACCAGGCATCGAGCATCGTGTCGGCCGCCCTGGCGCTCATCACGTTGCCGCTCTACACGCGCGCGCTGAGCCGCGCGGACTTCGGCATCGCCGAGACGCTGCTGACGTTCATCATCCTCGCGTCGATCCTGCTGCGCCTCGGCCTCGGGGAGGCGTTCGTGCGCTTCTACTTCCAGACGCCGCAGGAGGATCGCGACCGACTGGCGCGCACCACCACGACGACGGTCCTGCTTGCGACCACCGCGACCGCGCTGCCGGCGGCGACCGTGCTCGCGGGCCCGCTCAGCTCGCTGCTGCTCGGCTTCGAGGACGCCGGCCTCATGCGCATCGCGGTGCTCGGCCTGTGGGCGTTCACGAACCTCGAGATCGCCTACGCGCTACTGCGCGTCGACGAGCGCCGGCGCCTGTACGTGACCGCGTCGCTGTGCAACGTGTTGCTGAGCGTTGCGCTGACGGTGACGCTCGTCGTCGTGCTCGACGAGGGCGCGCGTGGATACCTCGCGGGCAACTACGTCGCCTCGGCGGTTGTGCTCGTCTGCCTGTGGTGGACCCTGCGCGCGCGGATCGGCCCGCGGGTGGGTGGGGGGTGGATTCACGGGGTTGCGCTCGGGCCACTGCTGCGCTTCGGGGTCCCCACCGTTCCCGCCGACGCGACGGTGTTCGCACTCAACGTCGTCGACCGCGCCTATCTCCTACGCGCCCAGAGCGCAGCCGCGGCCGGCCTGTTTGCGTTGTCCGTGAAGCTCGCCACGGCGGTCATCCTCGCCGTGCGCGGCTTTCAGCTCGCGTGGCCACCGCTGGCCTACTCGATCGGCGACGACCGCGAGGCGCGTCGCTTCTACGCCGCGGTGACGACGTGGTACGTCGTGGTCACGGGCTTCGTCGTGGCCGCGCTGACGCTGCTCGGGCGCTGGGTCGTGCGGCTGCTCGCGGCGCCGGAGTACTTCGAGGCGCACGAGGCGCTGCCGTGGGTCGCGCTGGGGTGGGCGATGTACGGCTTGTTTCTCGTGCTCGTGACGATCGGCGGCCGCGCGGGCGTGACCTCGCGCACCTTCCCGGCCGCGCTCGCGGGCGTCGCGGTCAACCTGCTCGCCCTGGTCGTGCTCGTCGAGCCGCTGGGCATCGCCGGCGCGGGCATCGCGCTCGTCATCTCGTACGCGGTGATGCTCGTTGTGCTGCACCTGCTCACGCGGCGGCTGTTCGCGGTGCCGTTTCACTGGGCGCGGCTCGCGCACGCGTTCGTGCTGCTGGCGGGGGTCAGCGTCGCAGGCGAGCTGCTGCTGCCCGAGGCCGGGGTCGCAGGCTTCGCGACCCGCGCCGCGGCGATCGGGGCGATCGCGCTGCTGTTCGTCGCGACGCGCTTTGCCCGGCCCGAGGAGCTGGCCGGCCTGCGCGAGCTGCTCGCCAGGCGCAGGCGCTAACGCGGCACCCACACGCTCAGCGCGCCCATGGCGACCGCGAGCATCGCCAGCGCGATGCCGAGGACATTTGCCGCGCCGCCGATCGCGCCGCCCGCAAGTAGGAGCACGCACGCCCAGACGAGGCTCGACACCTGCGCGCTGACGCCCGGTGCCTTCGCCCAGCCGAACGCGGCGACCGCGAGCATCGCGGCGCCGAGCAGGACCAGCGGGATGCCGATCACGTAGGCGGTTGCACCATCGTCGCAGGCGCCCGCCGAGGCGCAGTCCCGGTTGATGGCGATGTAGAGCCCGGCCGCGATGGCGCCGAACGCCAGCAGGCACGACAGCAGCAGCGCGAACTGGGCACGGGGTTCCATCCCCCCCGCGTACCCCGCGCGGGGCGATGCGATCACCTGGTCGCCGGTGCGCTGCTGGTTTGACGCCGAGGCGCGCTGGGCGTTTGATCTGTAGGTGGCGCAGAGAACCCGCATGGCGCAGCGGCCGGCCCTCTCGAGGGTGACGCGCGGCTTCGCACTCGCGGCCGCAGGCGCGTCGGCGCTCTATGCGTTTAGGACCCGGCGGCGTGCGGAGATGACAGGGCCCATGTCTTCCCCCGCCACGACCGCCACGACCGCCGGAGACGATCCGGGCCCCGCCCCGAGTCCCCCGAGCTGTAGGGAGGGCGAGTTTCGGCTGCACACGGACGAGACCGTCGCCGACGGCATCCGTCGCGCCGCCCGCGGCCGCCTCGCCGACAGCTCCGCCGGGCTGGCCGGTGTGACCGAGCGCGAGGAGCTCGGCGAGGCGATCCACGGCACCCGCAAGTCGATCAAGCGCGTGCGCGCCGCGTTGCGCCTGTCGCGCGACGCCCTCGGGGATTCGACCTACGAGAGCGAGAACGCGGAGATGCGGGCGATCGCCGGCCGCCTCGGCGGGGCCCGCGACGCCGAGGTCCTGATCGATACGCTGCGCGGTCTCGAGCAGCGCTTCGCCGACGAGCTCGAACCGGACATGACGCAGCGGTTGCACGAGCGCCTGGACGAGGACCGCACCCGTGCGCTCGCCGCGATGGCCGACGACGGCGACCTCGCGACCGCGACGCGTCAGGCGCTCGAGGAGGCCAGGGCCCGTACCCAGCAGTGGCGCTTCGAGCGTGAGGACTTCGGCGCAGTCAAGCCAGGCCTGCGGCGGGTGTACGGCCGCGGCCGCAAGGAGCTGCAAACCGCCTGCAAGGAGCCGACAGGCGAGAGCCTGCACGATATGCGCAAGCGCGTGAAGGACCTCTGGCATGCGTCCGAGCTTCTGCACAAGGCCGATCCCAAGCGGATGAAGCGCCTCGGCCGCGATGCCCACGAACTCGCCGACCTGCTCGGCGACCACCACGACCTCAGCGTGCTGCGCGACTACGCGGAGGCCAGCCCGCAGCTGTTCTCCGACATGACCTCCCGCGAGGCACTGCTCGCCGCGATCGACCGCCGGCGCGACACGCTGCAGCGCCGGGCCCTGAAGCTCGGCCGCAAGGTCTACAAGCGCTCGCCCAAGCGCTTCGTCAGGGACGTCGCGCAGGGCTGGGACAAGCGGGTCGCGCGCGCAGGTTGAGCGGCGGCTCGCCGCAAGGTGTGGGGCGTCAAGCCCTGGGTTGCCTGGAAGTGGCGTTCGTGGCGACGGAACATGCGGTCATGCTCCGTGTCCTCCTCGCAACCCTCCTCGCCGCGGCGTGCCTGACGCTCCCGGCCGCCGCGTCTGCCCAGGACGCGCTCGTCGTCCCTGATCCCGCGGCCGACCAGGTCACCGCGCTCGGCGGCACGATCGTCTGGGTCAGCGGCACGTTCGGCAGCCAGCGGATCCTCCAGCGCGCGCCCGACGGCGTGATCGGGCCGGTCGAGAACGCGCCGCAGGCGCGCAGCTACAGCTCGATCGACCTCGGCAAGGACAGCGACGGCAAGCTGCGCCTGACCTATCTGCGCTGCGACGCCAGCTCGTCGTGCAAGTCGCTCTGGGACGACCTCGACGGTCGCCGCGCGACCTTCCGCAACCTCGAGGCACCGGGCTGCAAGGTCAACACGGGCGTCTCGCAATGGCGCGCCCGCGTCGCCTACGGGCTCTTCTGCACGGGCTCCGCCGCCAACCGCAAGCTGACGGGCCTGTACACGAAGAACGGCTCGCGCCGGCCCGTGCGCCTGCCGCGACCCAGAGACGCGGTGAAGTTCCGCATCGACACGATCGCGTCCGTCGACCTGCGCGGCGAGCGCGTCGCGGCGGTCGTGGCCGACGTCTACGAGTACTCGTTCTCGCAGACCGTCGGCGGGCGCGACATGCGCTCGTTCATGGCCGCCGCCTCGGAGGGCGACAGCGACGAGCACGCCCGCGGCCTCGCGATCCAGGGCGCCTCGACGCACTGGACGCTGACCGACTCGACCCACGCCGGCGATCCCAACACGACCTACATCTTCCGCCAGTCCGGCGGCTGCATCCAGCGCGAGCTGCTCGTCAGCGCTTCGAACGCGACGCACGAGTTCGAGGCAACCGACCTCGCCGTCGACGGGAAGACGCTCTATCTCCTCAAGCCCGGCGCCGGGATCGCGACGCACACGTTCACGCCCGATCCCACGCGGCCCTGCTGACCGCTACAGCCGCCGCCCGCGGTTGTGCTCGGACGCCGCCTCGCGCAGGCCCTCCCCGTGCGCGGGGCGCAGCGTCGCGGTCACATGGCGCCAGTAGCGGCGCGGGTCGTGACCGGGAAGAACGATCGCGGCGGCGGAGCGCACCGCATACGTGAACGCCGTCAGCAGCCGCACCGCCCACGCGGCCGCGCCCGTGTGGTGCTTGCGCATGTAGAGGTCGCGGTTGCGCGACAGCTCGACGATGCGACGCTCGGGGACCGCGCCCGTCGAGAGCTGCTCGTGATGGATCGCGACCGCCTGCGGGACGTAGAGCGTGCGCCGGCCGGCGTCGCGCAGCCGCTTGCAGAAGTCGACCTCGTCGGAGTAGACGAAGAAGTCCGGATCGAACCAACCGATCTGTTCGGCCGCGTCGCGGCGGACGAGCAGCGCCGCGGACTGCGCCCAGTCGACCTCGCGGACCGCTTCGCCGCGGCTCTGGACGGTATAGCGGCGATGCAGGAAGAGCGCGCCGACGAGCGCCGTCAGCGGCGTCGGGAAGCGCCATGCTGACGGCTGCCGGCGGCCGTCGGGCCGTTGCAGGCGCGCGCCGGCGGCGCCTGCCCGGGGATCGGCGCTGAGCGCGTCGAGCAGCGCCCGCGTCGCACCGGGCAACAACTCGGAGTCCTCGTTGAGCAGCAGGCACAGGCGCCCCCGCGCGCGCTGAAGCAGCTCCGAGTCGTTCTGCCCCTTGCCGCGCCGGTGCTCCAGCGCGATGACCTGCGTCGTCGCCGGGTGGCGCCGCGCGGCGCTCGCCGAGCCGTCGTTGGAGGCGTTGTCGAGCACGAGCACCTCGGTCTCGACGTCGAGCGTCGCCTGCTCGTGCGCGATCGCATCCAGGCAGCGCAGCAGCAGCTCGCGCTGCTCGGTGTTGACGACGCAGAAGGAGAGCTCGACGGGCACGCCGTCACGTTATGGGACGAGGAGGGGATGACGTGCGCCGCCCGACTACGCTCGTGGCGTGCGCGTGGACGTCGTCGACCCCTCGGCCTACACGCCGCCCTACGACCACGCGCTGTGCTCCGCGCTGGCTCGTGCCGGCGCACGGGTTCGCCTGCAGACAAGCCGGTTCGACTACGGGCCGGTGCCCGTGCCCGACGGCTACGAGCGCGTGGAGCGCTTCTACCGTCGCGGCGCGGGTGCACGTCCCGGCTCGCGGGCGCGGCTTGCCGCCAAGCTCGTCCAGGAAGTGCCGGACATGCTGCGCTATGCGCGCAGCGCCGCGCCGCAGGCCGACGTCGTCCACTTCCAATGGCTGACCGTGCAGCAGATCGACGTGCATCTGCTGCCGCGCGCGCGCCCCCTCGTGCTGACGGCCCATGACGTGCTGCCGCGCGAGCCGCGGCGCGGGCAACTCGCTGCGCAGCGGCGCCTCTCCGAGCGCGTCGACGCCATCGTGGTGCACTCAGAGGCCGGGCGCCGGCGGCTTGTCGAGGCACTCGGGGTCGCGCCGACGAGGGTGCATGTCATCGCGCACGGGGCGTTCGAGCACCTCACCCGCATCACCGGCGAGCGCCCGCTGCCCGCGGAGCTCGCCGCCGTCGAGAAGCCGGTGGTCCTGTGCTTTGGGCTCATGCGGCCCTATAAGGGCATCGATGTGCTGCTCGAGGCGTGGCGGGCGGCGGAACTCGACGCCGAGCTGTGGATCGTCGGGATGGCGCGCATGGACATCGCGCCGCTGCGCGCCACAGCGCCGACGTCGGTGCGCTGGGTACCGCGCTTCGTCGCCGACGACGAGATCGCCGCCTACTTTCGCCGCGCCGACGTCGTCGTGCTGCCCTACCGCGAGATCGACCAGTCCGGCGTGCTGTTCACCGCACTGGCGTTCGGTCGTCCGCTGCTGCTCAGCGCCGTCGGCGGGTTTCCCGAGGTCGCCGGGCACGGCGCGGCCGCGCTCGTCGCGCCGGGCGACCCGCTTGCGCTCGCGCAGCAGCTGCGCCGGCTGATCGGCGATGACCGCGCGCGCGCCCGGCTGGCGGCGGGGGCGCGCGCGGCGGCGGCCGGCCCGTTCTCCTGGGACGCGATCGCGACCGCCCACCTCGAGCTCTACGGCGCGCTCGCGGCGCCGGGCGCTCGGAGAGAATGAGCGGGTGCTCGCCTGGGAGGTCGTCTTCTGGATCTGTGTCGCTCTGCTGCTCTACGCGCAGATCGGCTACCCGCTGTTGCTCGCCACGCTGGCGCGGTTCCGGCGGGCGCGCACGGATGCACCTGCGGTGGCGCAGCAGCCGACGGTCACGCTGATCGTGGCGGCGTACGACGAGGAGACGGTGATCGGGCGGAAGGTCGTCAACGCGCTGGCGCTCGACTATCCGCGCGACCGGCTGCAGGTCGTTGTGGCATCCGACGGCTCGTCGGACGCGACCGCGCCGGCGGCGCGCCGCGCCGGGGCTGATCTCGTGCTCGAGCTGCCGCGCGGCGGCAAGATCCGCGCTCAGGACGCGGCGGTTACGGCATCAGACGGGGAGATCGTCGCCTTCTCGGACGCCAACAGCACGTGGGAGCCGGACGCGCTCGCCACGCTCGTCGCCGCGTTCGACGATCCGAAGGTCGGCTACGCCTGCGGGCAGGTGAGCTTTGTCAACGACGGCGGCTCGAACCAGGAGGGCCTGTACTGGCGCTACGAGATGGCGCTGCGCCTACTCGAGTCGCGGCTCGGCTCGATCACCGCCGGCAACGGCGCGATCTACGCGACCCGCCGCGAGTCCTACATCGAGGTCGACCCGATCATGGGCCACGACCTCTCGTTTCCGTTCAACATGGTCAAGCGCGGCTGGCGCGCGGTCTACGTCCCCGCGGCACGCGCGACCGAGAAGATGGTGCCCTCGATCGAGGGCGAGTTCGCTCGCAAGCGGCGCATGATGAGCCACACCTGGCCGATCGTCGTGCGCGGCGGGCTCTTGTCGCCACGCGGCTATCCGCCGCTCTACGCGCTGATGATCACCTCGCACCGGCTGCTGCGCTACCTGGCGCCGTTCTTGCATGTCGGTGCGCTCGTGGCGAGCTTCGTGCTGGGCGCGGCGAGCACGTTCTATGCGGTCGCGCTGGCGTTGCAGCTGGCCCTGGTCGTCGCTGCACTGATGGCCCGCGTCGTGCCGCTGGGCCCGCTGCTCGTCGCGCGCTACTACGTCCTGACGACGGCGTCGGTCGCCGCCGGCCTGTGGGACTGGCTGCGACACGGCACGCCCGCCGGCTGGGAGCCGGCGGAGGGCACGCGCTAGTGGCCCGTCTGAAGGTGCGCCGGGCATTCGACGTCGTGGTCGCCGGAACGGGCCTCGTCCTGTCGTCGCCCGTGCTCGCGCTCGCCGCGGTGGCGATCCGCCTGGAGTCGCGCGGCGGCGTGATCTACCGCCAGCGCCGGGTCGGCCTCGATGGCCACGAGTTCGACGTGCTGAAGCTGCGCACGATGGTCGACGGCGCCGAGCACATCGGCGCCGGCATGGCGGTCAACGAGGGCGATGCGCGCATCACCCGCGTCGGGAAGGTCCTGCGGCGCACGTCGCTGGACGAGCTGCCCAACCTCGTCAACGTGCTGCGAGGCGAGATGGCGCTCGTCGGCCCGCGGCCGACCCTGCCGTCCCAGGTCGCGCAGTACACCGAACGCGAGCGCGGTCGCCTGGCGGTGCGTCCGGGGATCACGGGCTGGGCACAGGTCAACGGCCGCACGACGCTGCCGTGGGCGCAGCGGATCGAGCTCGACCTGTGGTACATCGAGCACCGCTCATGGCGCCTGGACCTCACGATCCTGTGGCGCAGCGCCCGTCTCGTCGTGCAGGGCGAGGGGCTCTACAAGGGCGAAACCGGCGGCTGGCAGGAGCGCTGACCGGTCAGCCTGCAGCTGCTCTACTCAGAGCGGGTCCGATTGCGCGAGCGGAGGCCCGATGCCCTCGAGCGCCTGCAGCTCAGTTCCCAATCGGGCGAACGCCTCCGCACCGCGCTCGTGCAGCGGCAATTCGGCGTAGCGCATGAAGAACTGCTCAAAGCTGCGCCGCCGCCGGCATCACCGCGAAGTAGAAGCGAGCGGGCGCTGCGCCAACGTTCTGCCACGTGTGAGCAGTCCCGCGCGGAACGAACACGAACGACCCCGCGGCCGCGTCGATCATCTCATCCGCGGGCTTGATCCGGATTGCTCCTTCCAGGATGTAGATCAACTCGTCTTCGTCTGGGTGCACGTGCAACGGCGGACCCTCTCCGGGGGCGGCGACCGTCTCGGCCGCCGTGAGCGCGCCATTGCTCTGTTCGGCCGTGACCTTGAACGTCAGAACGCCGCCGACGGGGGTCTCGACCCAAAGGCCTTCACCGGGCGCCAGTGATACAGGGTTGATCTCGGGTTCGGTCACGGCAGGGTGTCGCCAGCCTACCGCCGCTTGACCTCCTCCTCCAGGTCCTCCAGCGCCTCCCGCACCGCCAGCACGCGCTCCTCCAGCGTCGGCCCCGTGTCACGTCCCTGCGCCACCGCGTCCGCGCGCTCGCGCGCGTGCTCGATCGCCCGTGCCTCCTCCAGCGAGTTGATGACAACGCCGATCAGGATGTTGAAGATCAGGAACGCCGCGACGAGCGCGTAGGAGACGAAGTAGATGATCGTCCAGTCCGACAGCTCACGCCCGAGCGCCAGCTGGTCGGGCAGGTTCTCGAGCGTCAGCGTGACGAACAGCGTCAGCATCGCCTCGCCGATCGTGCCGTACTGCTCAGGTGCATGGTCCTGGAAGATCGTCCACCCGACCATCCCGTAGATGAAGACGACGAGCACCGCGAGCACGGTCAGCGACATCACGCCGGGGATCGAGCGCCCGATGGCGATCGTCAGCACCCTCAGGTCCGGCAACAGGCGGACGACGCGCAGGATCCGCGCCAGCCGCGCGAGCCGCAGCAGCAGGGCGTTCTCGCGCAGTCCCGGCGCCAGCGACGCGACGACGACGAGGAAGTCGAAGATGTTCCAGCCGCTGCGGAAGAAGTCCTGTGGGCGCGAGCCGAAGGAGACCAGCCGGATCACGAGCTCGACGACGAAGATCGCCAGGAAGATGTCGTTGAGCGCGCGCAGCAGCCCGCCCGCCTCGCGCTCGACGGCCGGGTATGTCTCCGCTCCGAGGACGACCGCATTCGCCAGGATCACGGCGAAGATGAAGATGTTGAACGCCGACGCGTCGGCGAGATCGGCGCAGATCCTTACGCCGCGTGAGCGGCTGTCGTGATGTTCGCGCTCGTCGGTCGATGGCACGTGCCTCATGGCAGCGGGCAGCGTAACCGGGACGGTGTCTACAGCCCGTCACCGTCCACGGGGACCTCGCGCAGCCCGTGGGTGTCGACGTCGTAGACGAACCCGCGTATCTGGTCCGTGTGCAACACGAACGGCGAGCGGCGCACGCGCAGGATCGACTGGCGCACGTCCGCGTCCACGTCGGTGAACGACTCGATCGCGAACGCCGGCGCAACCCCCGTCGCCGCCTGCAGCTCGGCGCGGAAGCCGTCGTCGGTCAGCGTCTGCAGCCCGCAGTCGGTGTGGTGGATCAGCATCACCGCGCGCGTCCCGAGCCGGCGCTGCGACACCGCCAGCGAGCGGATCACGTCGTCGGTGATGACGCCGCCGGCGTTGCGCAGGATGTGCGCCTCGCCCTCCCGCAGGCCGAGCGCCTTGAAGACGTCAAGCCGCGAATCCATGCACGTCACGATCACCAGCCGGCGTCGCGGGCGGACGTCGAGATGCTGTGCCGGGAGTGAGGCCGCGAAGGCCTCGTTGTTGGCCACCAGCTCATCGATGACGTCCATGTGCGGCGCGAAGCGTACCGGCGGCCGCGGATTA
>DATLNO010000266.1:0-2962 GCA_035536715.1 Solirubrobacteraceae bacterium | reverse complement strand
CCTGTCGATCGTGTGCAGCAGCATCGCGCCGAGCACGACCTCGCGGACGCCGAGCGCCCGGCCGACCGGGGCGATCGCTGCGGCAGACGCGTCACGCCCGATCCACATGCCCAGCGATAGCCGCGGCGCCGCGAGCAGGCCGACGCCGATCGCGATGCGACCGGCGCATCGACCAGAACTCGCTGCGCGCAGCCGTCGGCAACCTCGAGGCTGCGTGCGGCGCGATGGTGCTGATCGGGGTCGACTGGCCGCTGGCCCAGCACGCCGGCGAACTCGCCGAGCAGCACGCTCTGCGCGGCTATGACGCCGTGCATCTCGCAACCGCGTTGGCCACCAGCGCACCCCAGCTCGCGCTGGTCACATGGGACCGCGACCTCGCGTCCGCCGCACTCGAACTGGGCATCACGATCATCCCCAGGCGCGGCTAGAACACCCTGATGCCCGATGGTGCGCCACCCCGCCGCGCGGCCACCTCTTCGTCGCGGCGACGGCCTGCGAACCGCCGGCTCGACTGATCGTGGTTCGTTCCGGCCACCGGCGCGCGTCGTCAGCGTGCTCCGTTGACCGGTGCTCCTTGCCGGCCCTCGCTCTCGAGACGAAACGTTCCTTGCGGATCGACGTTGACGACCATCTCGAAGGTGCCGTTCGCCAACGTCCGCAGACGGGCGATCTTTCGCCACTCGCCTTCGCGCTCGAGCACGCTGATGCGCGCGGGACGGTTGCCCGAACCGGGGCGGACGAGCCCCCAGAAGCGGACCCGCGTGGCACCGTCACGACGGGCGACGAGCCCGATAGAGAACGACGAGTGCGCGGGCTTGGGGCGACCGTCGGCGAAGCGCAGCCCGGACTGATAGTCCCCCCAGCGCTGGCGCAGACCCCTTCCCGGGCGCTCAGGGAGGTCGCGCATGAGGAACTGCGCGACGCTGCGCAGCGATCGCTGGCGGCGCGCGATCTGTTCGGCTTCGGGTAGCCACCGCGCCTGGTCGACGAGGCTGACGATCTGGGTCGGGTCCGGTGGAGCGGTCTGGTACCCCGACTCGGTCAGGTACAACGGAAGGCTGCGGGCCGTGCGCCCCGCGGCGTGAAGGCGCGCGAGCAGCGAGGTCAGCCGGCCGAGGTCGCCCATCCGTACATTGTCGGCGCGCGGGTCGCGCTGCCAGGGCGCGAGCTGCAGCGAATAAGGATGGTGTGACCAGCCGTCTCCGGGTAACGCGCTGAACGACCGACACTCTGCGCGAAGCAGCGGGCGCAATTGCTTGTCGACGCAGGCCATCTCGCGCAGGAACGTCAGCGGCGCCATACGGTCGGCGGGTCCGTCGCCCCGCTCGCTGCCGATCGACGATGTCGCTCCGATCAAGACGATCGCATTCGGGGCGACCGCCCTGATCGCGGGTACCGCCGATTGCACCATCGCGCGATACAGATGCGGCGAGGACGGCTGCCAGCCGTCTGCCGTGCGCTCCCATTGCGGCAGCAGGAACGCGTTGTGATTGGGCTCGTTCCAGACGGTGAACGCGACCGCTCGCGGATAGCGCCGCGCGACCGCCTGGGCGAAATCCGCATAGGCCTTGACCGAGATCGTGTCGCGCTCGCGGTCGTTGCGGCGCGTCGAGCGCGCCACCGCCCAGCGCGGCGCCCAGAACGCGATGTCGATCGCGGTCCGCATACCGCGGCGGCGAGCCATCGCGTAGACGCGATCCAGCGATCGCCAGGCGCCGGCTGGATATGCCTCCGGATCTGCGGCGTCGAACGTCGGCCGTCGCGTCGCCAGCGGCGCCGGAGCGATCACCGACCACCCGGCGGTCACGCGCACCCAGTCCACGCCGCTGTCGCGCAGATCATCGAACGTCCCCGCGATACGACCGGCAGAGCGATGAAGCAGCTCCGCGTCGTCCTGCACAATCGTCGCGATCCGCTGGTCCGCCGGCGGACGATCGTCTGCGCCACAGCCGGTCGTCGTGATCAACGCGATCGCAGCCACCGTCATCGATGCGCGCACGCTGGATCCCCACGCGCTACCTCGCGCCGACGCGGCTGCCCGACCGGGCGTTGTTGCCCGAAGAACCAGCGGCATCGCCGCAGCAGTACATCACGGAGAGCGCGATGAGCTGTCATGAAGACCGCGTCGGGGCCGGTTGACGTTTCTTGGTGGACCGGCCGCCGCGCAGGTTTTGCGTTCCGCCACGATGTCATCGGGGCATCACCGCCCTATGTCCTCACTCGCGAACACTCACAGCTCTGTCGCCCAACGTCGCCTCGTGCGACCGCGCCGCGGCAAGATGGTGGCCGGCGTGGCTGCCGGTCTGGCGCGGCGCTACGGGGTCTCGCCCGCGCTCGTGCGCATCCTCTTCGTCGTGAGCATGATCCTGCCCGGCCCGCAGATTCTCGCCTACCTCGCGCTCTGGATCCTGATGCCGAAGGAAGGCCGGATCTAAACCTGCAGCGCGCCCCGCGGGGGTTCCGCTTCCGAGATGTTGCCGATCGGCTGAGGTCGTCCTTTCAGCCGCGGACGGCGGAGACGTCGACGACGAGCCGGACTTGCATCGGGCCGAACGGCAGCGCGCCCTCGACCGCGACCGCGAGCCGCTCCGTGCCGGTGTGGTCGGTGCCGGTCCCGAGCACGCGGCCATCGAGCTCGACGTCGCTCGCGGTGCCCTTGAGGTCGAGACGACCGACGACGCGGACCGCGCCGTCCGCCGCGACATCGAAGCGCTCGGTCTCGAAACGGATCACCGGCGAGCCGGCGGCGTCGAGGTACTGCGACGATCGCAGGTCCTCGTCGCGCCCGTCGTGGTCGGTGGTCAGGCTCGCCACGCGGATTGTCGCCGAGGCACGAGCGCCGTCCGGCGTCACGGTGAGGACGCCGTCGTAGTCGGTGAAGCGGCCCCGCACGGTGGCGAACAGGTGCGCCATGTCGCGGACCTCGAAGCCGACGGTCGAATGGACCGGGTCGATCTGCCAC
>DATLNO010000265.1:0-4461 GCA_035536715.1 Solirubrobacteraceae bacterium | reverse complement strand
ACGATCGCCGGCGAGGAGATGCTCAACAAGGTCGGCGGCAGCATGAGCGACATCGGCAAGATCGTGCGCGCGTCGCACGAGCGCTGGGATGGCGGCGGCTATCCCGACGGGACGGCCGGCCAGGACGTGCCGTTGCCGGCGCGGATCGTCTCCGTGGCCGACACGTTCAGTGCGATCACGACGACCCGGCCCTACCGTCTGGCGCAGTCTCCGGAAGCCGCGATCAAGGAGCTGCGTGGCTGCGCCGGTACGCAGTTCGACCCGAGCGTCGTCGAGGCCCTCGTCACGGTCCTGACGCGCCCCGCGGCCACGACCCCCAAGGAGTTCTTTGCTCGCACCGCGTGTCCGGAGCCCGCCAGCTTGCGCGTCGTGCCCGACCTCGACAAGATGATCGAGGAGCAGCTTCAGCAGCGTCTGTGAGCACGGCCGCGCTTCCTCGCTACTCCAGGATCGCGCCGCCGTCGTAGAGCTTGAGCACGCGAACCGCGTCCTCGTTGACGTCGAGCTGGGAGATGTCCATGCACAGGCGGCACAGCACGCACTCGTCGACGTTGCGCTCCACGATCTCCAGCGCGCCCTCACTCGCCTCGCGATAGATGTCGACCGGGCAGACCTGTGCCAGATGCCCGGCCAGGCGCGGCTCGGCGGCGAGCGCCTCGTCGTCGACCTCGATGCCGATGAAGATGCCGTCGGTCCTCATCGCGAGCTCCTCCGATTCGGCTCGACCGCGGCTGCAGTCGAGCGGTGACGCGCTGTCATGCCGCTCCTCCTCGCGTCCACGCCGGCACGCTGACGCCGGGCGGCGGCTTGTGCTCGACATGCGCCGGCAGCTTGGACTTCATGATGTCCGGGATCTCCGAGATCTCCTCGGCGACGGTGATGCCGGCGTCGGCCAGGCGGGCGATCTTCTCGGCCGCCGTGTCCTCCTTGCCCTCGACGATCGTGCCCGCGTGGCCAAAGCTCATGCCGGGCATCTCGTCCATGAAGCGGCCCGCCATGAAGGCGACGATCGGCATCCGGCAGTCGTTGTCGATGACCCACTGCGACAGCTCGGCCTCCATCCTGCCGCCGGGCTCGGTGTAGATGACGATCCCGTGCGTCTGCCTGTCGGCCTGGAAATGCGGCATGAGCTCGGCATAGCTCGAGCCGATGATCGCGTCGCCGCCGATCGAGACCGCCGTCGACTGGCCGAGGCCTGCGGCCGTCAGCGTCGAGGACATCTCGGTCGTCATGCCACCGGAGCGGCTGATGACGCCGATCGGGCCGGGGGAGTAGGCCTGCGCCGCGTTCTTGGCGGGGCCGCCGATGCCGCCCATCTTGATCACGTCGGGCACGATGATCCCCAGGCAGTTGGGCCCGATGATCCGCCCCCCGCGCATGTTCGCCAGTTCGACCATCTGCGCGACGTCGCGGCGCGGGATGCGCTCGGTGACGATCACGACGAGCTCGACGCCGTTCTCGAGTGCCTCGAACACCGCGTCCTTCGTGAACGCGGGCGGGACCGTGACGACCGAGCCATAGATCGGCGCGCCGTGCGCCTCGACCGCCTGGGCGACGGTGTCGAAGACCGGCACGCCGTGGACGTCGCGGCCCTTGCGGCCCGGCGTGACGCCACCGACGATCTTCGCGCCGACGCCGTAGTCCAGGCACTCACGCGTGAGGTTGACGGCCTCGCGGCCGGTGATGCCCTGGACGATGAACGTCGTGTCCTCGCCGATCAGGATGCTCATCGCGAGGACCTGCCTTGCGGTTCGGCGTCGACGACGGTCGAGCTATGACGCGCTGTCATGACGCCACCGCCTCGGGGCCGGCGATCTTCGCGACGGCGCGGCGCGCCGCCTCGTGCATCGACACCGAGCGATCGGCGTACTCGATGCCGTACTTCTCGAGGATCTTGAAGCCTTCTTCCTCCCACGCGCCGGGGATGCGGAAGATCGCGATCTTCTCGGCGGGGTCGAAGCCGAGCTCCAGACAGGCCTTGATGACGCCGCGCGCGACGATGTCCACGCGGGTGTTGGAGACGATCGACATCATCACCGCGATCTTGTCGACGCCGGGCTTGGTGAGCACGAGCTTCGCCAGGCCGCACGCCTTGTGGACCGAGGGGTTGCCGCCGATCTCGCAGTAGTTCGCGGGCTCGCCGCCGTGTGCGCGGACGGCGTCGAAGAGCGTCAGCGAGCCGCCGCCGGCGCCGATCACGAGGCCGATGTTGCCGTCGAACTCGGTCACGTTGCCCGCCACGCCGCGATGGTCGGCGCTGTCGACGGCCTCGCCGGCGAGCTCGAACTCCGTCGGCTCGCGGGCCAGGCGCGTCTCGTCGTCACCGACGCCGAGGTTCTTCAGCAGCGCCTTATGGCGCCCGCGCGCCTCGCTCTCCATGTCCATGTGCGCGTCGAGCGCGACGAACGTGCCGTCGTTCATCTCGCAGAGCGGGTTGATCTCGGCAAGCACCATGTCGTTGTCGACGAACAGCTGCGCCAGCTTGCGCACGATCGGCGTCAGCCGCTGGAGGGCCTTGCCGGTGACGCCGGTCTGCGCGATGCACTCCTTCGCCAGGAAGTCGGAGATCGGCATGAGGTTGGAGATGTGCACCCGGCCGACATGGTCGGGGTGCTCCTCGGCGACCTGCTCGATGTCGATGCCACCCATGTCGCTGAAGAGGATCACCGGCTTCTTCGCGGTGCCGTCCCACACGACGCCGGCGTAGTACTCCTGCTTGACGTCGGCCTTGGGATCGACGAGTACGCCGCGCGGCATGTGGCCGTTGATCTCGAGCTCGAGGATGGCGGCCGCGTAGGCCTCAGCCTCTTCGGGGGTATCGGCGAACTTCACGCCGCCCGCCTTCATGCGGCCACCGGTCAGCACCTGCGACTTGATGACCGTCGGGCCGCCGATCCGCTCGGCGATCGTCCGTGCCTCGGCGGCATCGGTCGTGAAGCCGAAGTCGGTGACCGGGATGCCCGCGCGCTTGATGATCTCGCGGGCTTCGTACTCGAAGAAACGCATCTGCTCCTGACCTGCCGTGGGGACCGAGAAACTCGCCCGGCACCCTACCGATCAGGCGGGCGAGCCTTGCATCTCGTACGCCTCGGCGAGCTCGGGGTCCTTGCGCGCGAGCATCTCGGCGAGGTCGACCATGACGCGGCACTGCTTCCAGGTCGCGTCGTCCTGCATCTTGCCGTCGATCATGTGCACGCCGCGGCCGTCGGGGATCGCCTCGATGACGCGCTTGGCGAACTTCACCTCGTCGGGATCGGGCGAGAAGACCCGCTTGGCGATGTCGATCTGCACGGGGTGAAGTGACCAGGCGCCGACGCAGCCCATGATGAACGCTGCGCGGAACTGCGTCTCGCAGCCCTCGACGTCCTTGATGTCACCGAAGGGACCGTAGAACGGCAACAGGTCGGCCGCGGTGCAGGCGTCGACCATGCGCCCGAACGAGTAGTGCCAGAGGTCCTGTTGCGCGCTTTCGCGCCGCGCGTCGAGGTTCTCCGCGTCGGGGTCGGACAACACGCGGTAGCCGGGGTGCCCGCCGCCGACGCGCGTCGTCTTCATCCGCCGGCTCGCGGCGAGATCGGCCGGGCCGAGGCTCATGCCCTGCATGCGCGGGCTCGCCGTCGCGATGTCCTCGATGTTGTTGACGCCGAGCGCCGTCTCGAGCAGCGCGTGCAGCTGGATCGGGCGGTCGATTCCGGCCTTCGCCTCAAGCTGGGCGAGCAGACGGTCCATGTAGTGGATGTCCCACGGCCCCTCGACCTTCGGGACCATGATCACGTCGAGCTTGTGGCCGATCTCGCCGACGATCCGCGTGATGTCGTCGAGCACCCAGGGCGACTCGAGCGAGTTGATCCGCGTCCACAGCGCGGTCGAACCGAGGTCCATGTCGCGGCCGACGGTGATCAGGCCCTCGCGCGCGGCCTCCTTGCGCTCGACCGGCACGGCGTCCTCGAGGTTGCCGAGCAGGATGTCGACCTTGGCCGCGATGGCGGGCGCCTTGGCAACCATCTTCTCGTTGGAGAAGTCGAGGAAGTGGATCATCCGCGACGGCGTCACGGGAACCTCGCGCATCGGGTCGGGCGCGCCCATCGCCAGGGGCTTGAGGAAGGCTCGGGGGTTCTTCACGTGGTCGCTCTCCGTCGTGGTGGTGGGCGGCGTGCGCGGTGCACGGGGAACCTATCGACTTGGCGGGGGAGCGGTCTGCCTCGCGGGTCCGGCATGATGCGCGGGCTGCTCGACCCAAGGAGACCGATGAGCGACGACTTCACCACCGACCAGGCCGAGCGCGAGGCGTCCGGCGCCCACCCCTATGGCCGCTACCTCGAGGAGTTCGAGGTCGGCGCCGTCTACAAGCACTGGCCGGCCAAGACCGTCACGGAGAGCGAGGACCACCTCTTCTGCCTGCTGACGATGAACCACCACCCGCTGCACCTCAACGACGTCTACGCCAAGCAGTCCCAGCAG
>DATLNO010000264.1:0-19422 GCA_035536715.1 Solirubrobacteraceae bacterium | reverse complement strand
GAAACCCCGGGATGCCGGCGCCGTCTGGCAAGGACGCAGGACCGAAGGTGTGGCTCTGCCACATCGAGTGTCCGAGGACGCCGCCAGGCGGTGATCGGCGCCCGGGGTTTCGGGTGGACTGTTATGAGACGGGCCACTAGTGGCCTCGCGCGCACATACGGCCCGCTCTCTGACGGCCGCGATCCTGACCATCTCCGACACCCGATCGGCAGGCACGCGCGCGGACACCACGACTGCGCTGATGGCCGAGATCCTCGAGGGCATCGACATCGAGATCGTCGCCACGCGCCTCGTGCCCGACGAGCAGGAGCAGATCGCCGCCACGATCGTCGAGTTGTGCGACGGGGCGAACCTCGTGCTCACCTCCGGCGGTACCGGGCTCGCCCCGCGCGACGTCACGCCCGAGGCGACGCGCTCGGTGATCGACCGCGAGGCCCCGGGGATCGCCGAGGCGATGCGTGCAGGGACGGCACAGTTCCAGCGCCTGGCCTGGCTGTCGCGAGCGGTTGCCGGGACGCGGGGCCGGACGCTCGTGATCAACCTGCCGGGCAATCCCAAGGCGGTGCGCGAGTGCCTCGGCGTGCTGACGCCGATGCTGCCGCACGCGCTGAAGCTCGCGTCGGGGGATGACTCGGACGGCGGCGGTGGTCATGGGGCGGCGGCGAAGCCGTAAGGCTTGCTGTCGTGCCGTCGCTTGCGAACGGCGTCGACGAAGGAGTGAGGGGACCAACGCAGCTGCAGTCCTTCCGCGGTCGTCGAACGAAGGGGTCGTAGGCACGCTCCATCGCGTCACACTATCCGCGGCATGAGCCTCGTGACGTTTCTCGACAACTCTCAGCGGGGCGTCAGATCGCCGTCGGTGCCGGACGAGCGGGCCGCGCGCTTTCACCGCAGCATGCCCGGCTATGCGCCCAGCGCGGTCGCCGAGGCGCCCGTCACCGCCGCGGCGCTGGGGCTGTCGCGCCTGCTCGTCAAGCTCGAGACCGAGCGCTTCGGGCTGCCCTCCTTCAAGATCCTCGGCGCGTCATGGGCGGCGTGCCGCGCTATCAGCCTGCGCCTGGGAGTGCCGCCCGCCGCCACCTTCGAGGAGCTGTGCCGGATGTGCGTGCGGCTTGACGGGCTCACGCTCGTCGCCGCGACCGACGGAAACCATGGCCGCGCGGTCGCGCGCGTGGCGCGACTGCTCAGGCTCGACGCGCGGATCCTCATCCCGGAGCATTCCGCCCAGGCTCGGATCGACGCGATCCTCGGCGAGGGCGCCGACGTCGGCATCGTGAGCGGCACGTACGACGACGCTGTCGGGCAGGCCGCCCGGCTCGCGGGTGACGATCACCTCGTGATCTCCGACACGTCGTGGCCTGGCTACGAGACGGTGCCAGGCTGGGTCGCCGACGGGTACGCGACGATCTTCGCAGAGCTCGCCGACCAGGTGCCCGGCGAGCTGCCGCCGCTGGCGGCGATCCAGATCGGGGTCGGGGCGCTGGCCTGCGCCTTCGTCCGCGCGCTCGCAGCGCCCGGCCGCGTCCTCGTCGGTGTCGAGCCGGGCGACGCAGACTGCGCCCTCCAGGCCGTCCGCGACGGCACGCCGATCCTCGTGCCGGGGCCGCACCGCTCGATCATGGCCGGCCTGAACTGCGGGCGCGCGTCGCGCATCGCGCTGCCGGACATGGCCGCCGGGATCGACGCGTTCTGCGCGATCGACGACAGCTCGGCCGAGCAGGCGGTGCGCCTGCTGCTGCGCGACGGCCTGACCTGCGGCGAGACCGGCGCTGCCGGCGTCGCGGGCCTGCTCGCGCTGCGCGAGAGCCGGCCCGAGACCACGTGGGAGCGCCTCGGCGTCGGCGACGCGCACCCGGCCGCGGTGGTGATCTGCACCGAGGGTCCGACCGACCCGGAATCCTTCGCGCGCATCTGCGCAAGCACCTGAGACAGCGCCCGCCCTCGCGCTCAAGTTCACCCGTACCGCGTCGAACACGCGAGGTAATGGGATGGTGCTCGCGCGCGATCTGCGGACCTGGCGCCCCGGCGAGATTCCGCTGCTGCGCGCCGGAGTGCCGCTGTCGTCGGGGTCCATCGCGCGCCTGCGCGCGGTCGGCATCCACGCCACGTGGATCGACGACGAGCTGTCATCCGGCATCGAGCCGCTGCGGCGGACCAGTACCTCGTCGCGTACGCGATCGAAGACGCCGAGGGCATGTACATCACCGGTTCACCGGCGTCAAGGTCGAGCGCGGCCAGGACTGAGCGTGTCTCCAGGCTCCAGCGTGGAGCGGTCGCCTGCGCTGTCGGCGAGCGCGTACACGGCGAGCCCCGTGACCGCCGCCGCGAGCAGCACCGACGGCCAGGCGCCGAGGCTGTCGGCGACGACGTGCGACAGCACGAACGCGCCGATGTACACGACGACGAGCACGGCGGTGCGCGCGTATGCGCCCGGGCGGATACGCAGCCAGCGCAGCGCGCACCACGCGCAGCCGGCGATCAGGACGATCCCGCCGAGCGGGCGGATCCCGGTCGCCTGCGCGATGGCGAACCCGAGCAGCAGGGAGCCGGAGGCGACAGGCCAGGTCATGGGCTGAGACGGTAGCGCTGCGGGACGGTTGCGGCAGTCGCGAAGGCGCCGGGATGACGGGCGTGCCGACCCACTTGCGGATCCGTCCGGAAGTCGGACGCGTCCACTAGATTCCCGCTGGTGACCTCCTCCGCGCCAGATCGGCGCTCTCGTCAGGATCGCTGTCCCGGCGTGCTCGCCCTGCACGAGGCGGCCGACGGCTGGCTGGCCCGCGTGCGCGTGCCCGGAGGACGGCTGTCGGCAGAGGCGCTGGTCGTCCTGGCCGCGCTCGCCGAGGACCACGGCAACGGCCTCGTCGACCTGACGTCGCGGGCGAACCTGCAGGTGCGCGGCCTGGGGCCCGGCGCGGCCGACGCCCTCGCGCTGCAGCTGGAGGCCGTCGGCCTGCTGCCGTCCGCCGCACATGACCGCGCGCGTAACGTGCTGGCCAGCCCGCTGGCAGGACGGGCTCCGGGCGCGCTCGATCACGTCGACAACCTTGTGGCGCTGCTCGACGCACGGATTACCGGCGGTCATCGGCTGCACGATCTGCCCGGCCGGTTCTGCTTTCTCGTCGACGACGGCACCGGCGCAGGCAAGGAGATCGCCCCCGACGTGACGATCACCGCCCATGGCGACGGGCGCTTCGGCGTGGCGCTCGCCGGCAGGCCGCTGAGCTTCGAGGGCGACGACAGGACCGCGGTCGCGGTCGCCATCGGCGCCGCCGAGGCGTTCGTCGCGCTGCGCGGCGACGCCTGGCGACTGTCGGAGACCCCGGGCGGTGCCTCGGCCATCGCCGCGGTGCTCGGGATGACGCTTGCACCGGTCACGCGCGCGACGCGCACACGCGCTTACGGGCCGGGCGTCACCGAGCAGCGCGACGGCCGCACGGCGCTGACCGCGCTCGCACCGCTCGGCCAGCTGTGGCCCTCGCTGCTGCGCGCCCTCGCCGCCTTCGGCGGCGACGTGCGGGTCTCGACACGGCGCACGGTGACCCTCGTCGACCTCGACTCGGGGGTGGTCGACGCGACGCGCGACACCCTCGCCGCAGCCGGGCTCGTGCTCGACGGCGGCTCGGGCTGGGTCGGCCTGACCGCCTGCGCAGGGACGGCGGGCTGCCCGCGCGCCCTGGCCGACGTCCGCGCCGCCGCGACACTGCGTGCCTCCGTGCGATCCGCCACCGATCCTCAGGAGCACTGGGCGGCGTGCGGCCGGCGCTGCGGCGAGGTGGCCGGCACGCCGGTGACGGTCGCCGTGCGCGATACAGGTGACGTCGAACTGCGCTACGACGGCCATACGGTGCTGCTGGCGACGCTGAGCGGCGCGGCGCAGCGGCTCGTCGCGGAGGCCGCGCCGTGATCGTCTATGAGCGCGACGGCGCCGAGATCTACCGCCGGTCGTTTGCCACGATCCGCGCCGAGGCCGACCTGACCGGGCTCGATCCGGTGCTGGAGCGGGTCGTCGTACGGATGATCCACGCCTGCGGCATGGTCGACCTCGTCGCCGACCTCGGCTACTCGCCGGGCTTCGCAACTGCCGCCGAGGGCGCGCTGCGCGCCGGGGCGCCGATCCTCTGCGACGTCTCGATGGTCGCAGCGGGCGTCACGCGCGACCGGCTGCCCGCCGACAACGACGTCGTCTGCACGCTGAGCGAGCCGGGCGTCGCCGAGCTCGCACGTTCGCTGGGCCCGACGCGCAGCGCGGCGGCGCTCGAGCTTTGGCGCGACCGCCTCGCGGGCGCGCTCGTCGTCGTCGGCAACGCGCCGACGGCGCTCTTCGCGCTGCTGGAGATGGTCGCCGACGACGGCGACGCCGCGCGTCCTGCGGCGGTGATCGGCGTGCCGGTCGGCTTCGTCGGCGCGGCCGAGTCGAAGGACGCGCTGGCGGCGAACGACAGCGGCCTCGAGTACCTCGTCGTACGCGGCCGCCGCGGCGGCAGCGCGATCGCCGCCGCCGCCGTCAACGCGCTGGCGCAGGTTTCGGAATGAGTGCGGCCGGTCGGCTGTTCGGCGTCGGTGTCGGCCCAGGCGACCCGGAGCTCGTGACGGTCAAGGCGCAGCGGATCATCGGCGCCTGCGACGCCATCGCCTATCCAGAGAAGCGAGCCGGCAGCTCGATCGCCCGGCACGCCGCGGCGCCGTGGATCGCGGCCGGCTGCGAGGAGCTCGCGCTCGTCTATCCCGTGACGACCGGCGAGACCGATCACCCGCAGGGCTACGAGGGCGCGCTCTACGACTTCTACGACGCATCCGCGGCGCGGATCGCGGCCCTGCTCGACAGCGGCCGCGACGTCGCCGTGCTCTGCGAAGGCGATCCCTTCTTCTACGGCTCGTACATGTACCTCCACGAGCGCCTTGCGAGTCTCTATAGGACTGTCGTCGTGCCGGGCGTGACGGCGTTCAGCGCGGCCGCAGCGGCAGCCGGCACGCCCCTGGCCAAGCGCGACGACGTGCTCGTCGTGGCGCCCGGCACGCTGCCCGACGACGTGCTCGCCGGGCACCTGCGCGACGCCGACGCGGCGGTCGTGATGAAGCTCGGGCAGCGCTTCGCCGGCGTCCGCGACGCGGCGACCGCAGCCGGCGTCGGCGCGCGTGGCGTGTACGTCGAGCGCGCCTCGCACGAGGACGAGCGCGTCGCGGCGCTGGACGACGTGCAGGGCGACGTGCCGTACATGTCGCTCGTGCTCGTGCCGACCGCCCGCAACGCGCCGTCGCCGGACGCCGTCGTCGAGCCCGCCGCCGCTGCCGCCGAGGGGCGGGGAACGCTGTCGATCGTGGGACTGGGCCCCGCGGGGCCCGACTGGCTCACGCCGGAGGCGAGCGCGGCGCTGGCCGGCGCCGAAGTGCTCGTCGGCTACGGGCCGTACCTCGCGCGCGTTCCCGAGCGCGCCGGGCAACGGCGTCTGGCAAGCGACAACCGCGTCGAGATGGACCGTGCGCGCCACGCGCTCGAGCTCGCCGCGGCCGGCTCGTCGGTCGCGGTCGTCTCGTCTGGCGACCCGGGGATCTTCGCGATGGCGACCGCTGTCTGCGAAGCATGGGAGACCGGCAACGGACAGTTCGCGAACGTCGACCTGCGCGTCGTGCCGGGCCTGTCGGCGATGCACGCCGCCGCCGCCCGCGTCGGCGCGCCGCTCGGGCACGACTTCGCCGTCATCTCGCTGTCGGATCAGCGCAAGCCGTGGGAGATCATCGAGCGCCGGCTGGACGCCGCGGGCGCCGCCGACTTCGCGCTCGCGCTCTACAACCCGGCCTCGCGCACGCGCCGCGAGCAGCTCGGGCGCGCGCGGGGGGTGCTGCTGCGCCATCGCTCACCCGAGTGCCCGGTCGTCGTCGCGCGCGACGTCGGCGGCGCGGGCGAGTCGGTCACCGTCTCGACGCTGGGCGGCTTCGATGCCGAGCAGGTCGACATGCGCACGCTGCTCGTCATCGGCTCGACGACGACCCGCGTCATCAGCGCTGCCGGCGGGCGCACGCTCGTCTACACGCCGCGGTCGTACCCCGGTCACCCCGGTCACCCCGGATCCCGGTGAGCGTGCTCGCCGAGCCAGGCGAGCGCAGCTTCGACGGTCGGCACGGTCTGCACGTCAGGCCGCGGCGGCCGCGCGACGACGATCACCGGCAGCCCGCGCTCGCGCGCCGCAGCGAGCTTGGCCTGCGTCATCTCTCCGCCGGAGTCCTTCGTGATCAGGACGTCGAGCGCGTGCCGGTCGACGAGCGCAAGCTCGCCTTCGAGCGTGAACGGGCCGCGGTCGAGCAGGACGGTGCGGTCGGGCGGCAACGCGTCGGGGTCGGGAGCATCGACGCAGCGGATCAGGAAGAAGGCCTCGCTGACCGGCGCGAACGCGGCCAGCCCCTGGCGGCCGGTTGTGAGGAAGACGCGGCGCCCCGCGGCGGGCAGCAGCGCGGCGGCCTCGTCCAGCGAGCCCGCCTCGCGCCAGTCGATGGCCGGGTCGCGCACGAAGGGCGGGCGCTCGAGCCGCACGAGCTTCGTGTCCGTCGCGGCGCAGGCCTGCGACGCCGACCACGACATCCGCTCTGCGAACGGGTGCGTCGCATCGACGACCGCGTCGACGTGCTCGCCGGCGATGTACGCCGCCAGCCCCTCGGGCCCACCGAAGCCGCCGACGCGCACGTCGCCGACAGGCAGCCGCGGGTTGGCGATGCGACCTGCGAGCGTCGAGACCACGCGCACGTCGCGCGCGCCGTGCAGCGCGGCCGCGATCGCGCGTGCCTCGCCGGTTCCGCCGAGCACGAGGATCGTCCGCATCGCCGGCTCAGGCCCGCCCGATGAGGCGCATGCTGCTCATCGGCATCGGTGCCGGCGACCCGCAGTACGTCACGCAGCAGGCGATCCGGGCGCTCAACGAGGTGAACGTGTTCTTCGTCATGCAGAAGGGCGCGGAGAAGGACGACCTCGTCGCCCTGCGCAGGGAGGTGTGCGAGCGCTTCATCGACGAGCAGTCCTACCGGATCGTCACGGTCCGCGACCCCGAGCGCGATCGCACGGCCGCCGCCTACGCCTCGGCCGTCGACGACTGGCGCCGCGCTCGCGCGGAGATCTGGGAGCGCTGGATCAGCGAAGAGCTCGGCGATGTCGGGGTCGGCGCGATCCTCGTCTGGGGCGACCCGTCGCTGTACGACTCGACGCTGACGATCATGGATTCGATCCTCGCGGCGGGCCGCGTGCAGTTCCGCGTCGAGGTCATCCCCGGGATCAGCGCTGTCGCCGCGCTCTGCGCGCGCCACGCGATCGCGCTCAACCGCGTCGGCGAGGCGGTCCACATCACGACCGGCCGTCGCCTCGCGCGGGAGGGATTTCCGCCCAACGCGCCTGACGTCGTCGTGATGCTCGATGCGCACGGCGCCTTCGAGGCGCTGCGTGACGAGCCGCTCGACGTCTACTGGGGTGCCTACCTCGGCACACCCGACGAGATCCTGATCGCGGGCGCAGTCCGCGACGTCGCCGACGAGATCGTGCGGGTGCGGGCTGCGGCACGGGAGCGCAAGGGCTGGATCATGGACACGTACCTGCTGCGCCGGCGCTGATCAGAACTCAGCCTCAGCCGGGCGCGAGCGGACCGCCACGCAGCGGCTTGTCCTGCGGCACACGCGCCTCGTTGTCGCGCAGGCGCGGCTCGTAGTAGGAGAAGAAGACCTTGCCGACGAGGTCGCGGCGGCTGTGCACGCCGGTCTTCTCGAAGATGCTCTTGAGGTGCTGCTGGACGGTGTGCGCGGACACGACGAGGCGCTCTGCGATCGCTGCCGTCGACTCGCCCTGCAGCACGAGCCGCGTCACGTCGCGCTCGCGCTCCGTGAGGCCATATGCCGACATCAGCAGCGGCGCGATCCGCGCGGGATGCGCCGGCTCGACGATCACCGCGACGCGCCTGCTGGCGTCGCTGACGAGCGTCGCGCCGTGCAGGACGACCCACGTGCCGGATTCTGTCAGCACACGGGCGACCGCGACCTCACCGGGCTGTTCGCGGCCCTCCGACGAGCGCAGCGCGCGGCCGGCGATCGACAGCACGACGGTCGGCAGGCGCCCCGCGTCCCAGTCGCCACCCGGCAGATCGGACATCCAGCGCTCCACGCCGGGCGTCGCGGACTCGACCTCCCAGTCGGCGGACAGGACGAGCAGCCCGGGGGATTCCGGGCTCTCGGGATCGGTCGCCTCGCCGAGCAGCAGCGCGCGCCGCGCGCCCTCGCCGAGCGCCGAGGAGATCGCGCGCAGGAAGGCGATCTCGTCGCGATCGAACATCGGCTCGCCGGTCTCGCGGTAGAGGCCGAGGCCGCCCCAGACATCGCCGGCGGTCGTGCGCAGCGCGAGGATCAGCTCCTGGTCGCCGCCGAGCTCGATGTTCGCCTGCCAGCGCGGGCTCCCGCTCGGGTCGCCGCCCGTCGCCTCGTGCAGCGTGGAGATGCCGCTGGGCGAGCGGACGACGTCGACGAGCTGATTGACGTCGTCGCCGTAGTACTCGTGGGCCAGCATCTCGGGCGGGAACTGCGGCATGTGGTCGTTGAAGTGGCTTGTGATGAGCAGCGACGCCGGATCGAGTGTGTACCAGCAGGCGCCGCCGTAGTGCGGGACGACGGGCGTGAGGATCTCGCTGGCGCCGCGCCAGAGGGTCACGAGGTCGCGCCCCTCGCCGGCCAGCGCGACGATTCGTTCCTGCGCGCGCTGCATGCCACGTGCCGCCATGCCGGGGACTGTACGCCGGCGCAGCCGTCAGCGAAATGCCACTTTTCTGGCATGGCTCGCAGCACGGTATCCGCGTAGCTTCGGCGCCATGAGCAGCGCAGCGCGAACGCCGGAGGAGCTGGACGACCTGCTCGAGGACGCGTTCGTCCTGCGCGACAGCACGGCCCTCGATGCGCTCTTCGACGAGCGCGCCGTGCTCGCCGAGCGCGGCGGCTTCGAAGGACGTGGCCGCGCGGCGATCAGCCAGGGGCTCGTCGCGTGCTGGGAACGCGACCGCACCTACGTCGCACGCACGCGGCGCGTGCTGCAGACGCAGGACATGGCGCTCGTGGTCGCGGACGCCGCCATTCATGTGCTGCAGCGCGATCGCGACGGCGCCTGGCGCGCCGCGATCTCGCTGCTCGAACTCGAGACACATCAACCGAAGCGGAGCACGACATGACACAGCAGACGCAGCTACTCGAGCCCTTCGCCACGCGCAACGGCGAGGGCGAGGCACTGTGGTGGTTCGCCTGCCTCGCAGAGCTCAAGGCGACCGGCGATCAAACCGGTGGGGTGCTCAGCATCGTCGAGGTCACCGAGCCACCCAACGCGGCCGGCCCGCTGCACGTCCACTACCGCGAGGACGAGGGCTTCTGGATCCTCGAGGGCGACGCTACGTTCGAGGTGGGCGACACCACGATCGAGGCGCACGCGGGCGACTTCGTGTGGGGGCCGCGCTGCGTCCCGCACCGCTACAGCGTCGGCGAGGCCGGGTGCCGGATGCTCTTCATCATGACGCCCGGAGGCTTCGAGGCGATCCCGCGCGGCATGGGCGTGCCGGCGCGGAGCCGCACGCTGCCGCCCGAATCGGACGCCGAGCCCGACTGGGAGAACGTCGCGGCGGTCGCGAAGGCCAACGGCTGCGAGTTGCTGGTGGGATGAGGGCAGAACCGGCCTTGGCGCGCCCCCGTCCGCCCGGGCCGGGTATAACCCGGCGCATGTCTGATACCCCCACCCCCGAGGCGATCTTCACGTCGGTGCAGCGAAGCTTCGCCGGCAGGCTCGATGTCAAGCTCACGACCGGGCCGGGCGACGCGCCGCTCTTGAAGGCCTCCGGTGAGAGCTTCGCGATGCTCTACGACGGCCAGCTCGTCGTGCGACTCCATCCGCTGCGCTGCGCGGAGCTTGTCGAGGCCGGCAAGGGCAAGCTCCTCGTCCTCGACGGTAAGGAGCTCGAAGACTGGTTCGCAGTCAACGGGATCGACGCGGCAGAGTGGACGTCGCACACGATGGAAGGGCTCGCCTGGGCGAAGGGCTGAGCTGCGTTCCCTCCGGCGGTCGTGTCGAGCGGAGTGCGATGACTCCGCAGCGCTCGCTCAAGGAGCCGTTTTTCGGCGCGAGTCGGGCTCGTCCTCGAACGTTCGTCCACAGCCCTTTCCCCCGGGGCACGGAGACGCGACCATCGAGTCTCCCCCGTAAGCCCGCAGCGTTAGGACGTCGTTGAGATCCGATCGGCCCACGGACGGCAGCCGGAGGTACCTACTCGCTGGTCCGTGGGCGCGCGCGGTGCTCGTGGCGCTCCTGCTCGTCGCCGCACCGGCCACGCCCACCCTGGCATCCGGCAAGGGCCGCGACGACCGCGGAGCGGGGCAGGCGCGCGAAGGGCGCGACCAGGCGACGAGGTCCGAGCGCAGGCGACCGGCAGAAGCGGCGCCGGCCCCGGTCGTTCCGGTCGCCCCGGTCGTCGACCGGCTGGCCGCCGACAACGGTAAGTCGGGGAAGAACGCCGGCCGGTCGCGCAAAGCCAGCGGCGCGAAGGTCCCGCGCGAGAACTCCCCTGGCTCGTCGAAGGACGCACGCGGGAATGCGGGCGGCGCGCCGAACGACACCGCACCTGACGGCTCCAGCAGCTCGGCGCGCGGTAACCTCGCCGGCAGCGCAGCAGCCCAGGCCCAGCCGCAGGCGCAGGCGGCCGCCGCAGCCCAGCCGGCATCCGCGCAGGCGGCCGCCGCGACGCCGCCGGTTGCCGCCGTAGTGCCCGTGGTGACCCCACCGCCGACCCAACCGGCGCCTGCGGCCCGACCCCGTGTCTCCACGCGCGCCCGCAGCACCACGAGCCTGACGCTGAGCGAACGCGGCGCCGGGCGCACGCAGCGCACGTCAGGCGCCGGCGTGCCGACACGGGTACCTGCGGTTCGCGTGGCTGACCCGCCGGCGGCGGGGTCGGCCGCCGCCGCGGTCGCGCGCATGGAGCCGACGGGAGGCGCTGCTGCTCCGGAAGAGCCGAAGTCGCCGCTGACCCGCACGGTCACAAAGGTGCTCGAGGTCATTCCGGCCGAGGTCCGCCTCGCGCTCGCGGCGCTCGCGCTCCTTGGTCTGCTCCTGGGCGCAACGACCGCGGTGCAGACGGTCCGCGGCCGTCGGCTCGCCCGGCAGCGCAAGCTGCTGCTGGCGGATTTCGGCATCCTGCAGTCCGCCTTCCTACCTGAGCTGCCCGAGCGGATCGGCGGCGCGCGTGTCACCACGGCCTACCGCCCCGCGGCCGGCCTCGCCGCCGGCGGCGACTTCTACGACGCGTTCGAGCTGGCCGGCGGCCGGACCGGCGTGATCGTCGGCGACGTCACCGGGCATGGCCGCGACGCCATCCCGCTGACCGCGCTCGTGCGCTACAACCTGCGCGCCTACCTCGAGGCCGGCCTGACGCCGCGCGCGACGCTCGATGTCGCGTCCAGCGTGCTGGCCCCCCAGCTCGGCGGGCGCCAGGTCACGATCGTCGTCGCCATCTTCGACCCCGGAACGGGACGACTGACGTACGCCTGCGCGGGCCACTGGCCACCGCTGCTGCTGGGGACGACGGCCACGCTCGTGACGGCCTGCTCGTCACCGCCGATCGGAGCGGGGCTGCCGACGGGCCGCCGGCAGACGACGGTCGCGCTGCCGCCCGGCGCCGCCGCCTGCTTCGCCACCGACGGCCTCGCGGACGTGCCGATCGGGCACGGCCGGCGCCTGGAGCGCAGCGGCGTTGCTGTGGAGTTCGAGGCCGTTGGCGCGAACGGCGACGCCGCCGAACTCGTCGACCGGGTCGTGCGGCGCAGCGAGCGCCAGCCCGACGACATGGCGGCCTGCATACTCACGGCCCTGCCCGGCGGCGCGGAGCACTGGTCGGTGCAGCTCGAGGAGCTCGAGGTCGACAGCGCAATGCTGCACGGCGGCCATGTCGAGCAGTTCCTCGTAACCTGCGGCGCGGAGCGCCCACAGATCGCACGGGCGCTCGCGGAGGCGCAGGAGATGGTCAGCCTCGCCGGGACCGCGATCGTCGAGGTCCGCATCGGCGAGCAGCTGCTCGAGGTCCGCGTCGACCAGCCGCCCGCGGTCTCCCTGCCGATTGCACGCCGGCGGATGATGGCGGACGATCTCTCAGCGACGGGCTGACGCACCGCTACTGCGCCCGCTCGCGCGCTGCCGAGTACAGGTGGCTGTCGCAGAACCCGGGTTCCCCGAGCGCCGGCCCGACGATGATGACCGCGGTGCGCCGCACGCCCGCCTCGCGCACCTGCTCCGCGATCGTGCTCAGCGTCCCGCGCAGGATCATCTCGTCGGGATGCGACGCCCGCGCGACGACCGCGACGGCGCCCTCGGCGCCGTAGTGCTCGGCGAGCATCGGTGTGAGCTCGTCGATCGCCTGCACCGCGAGGTGCAGGACGAGCGTCGCGCCGTGCGCGGCGAGCGCATCGAGCTCCTCGCCCGGCGGCATCGGGGTGGCGCGGCGGGCGTGACGAGTGAGGATCACGGTCTGCGCGACGCCCGGGAGCGTCAGCTCGCGCCCCAGCGACGCGGCGGCGGCGGCGAACGCGGGGACGCCCGGGGTGATGTCGTACGCGATCCCGAGCTCGTCGAGGCGGCGCATCTGCTCGGCGGCGGCGCTCCAGATCGAGATGTCGCCGGAGTGCAGCCGCGCGACGTCCTCGCCGCGCTCCTGCGCCCCGGCGTATTCGGTGACGATCGCGTCGAGGTCGAGGTTCTGGGTGTCGATCAGGCGCGCGTTCTGGGGCGCGTGGGCGAGTACCTCGTCGGGGACGAGCGCGCCCGCAAAGAGCACGACCGAGGACCCTGCGATGAGGCGCTGGGCGCGCAGCGTGATGAGGTCGGCGGCGCCGGGTCCCGCGCCGATGAAGTGCACCGTCATGGCACGCGCAGCTCGTATTGCGTGAGCGCCATCGCGGGACGCCAGCCGGTGAACGCGCCGAGTGGCTCGGCGTGCGAGAGGGCGATGCGGATCAGGCGACCTCCGTGCTCCTCGTGCGCGCGGGCGACAATCGCCTCCCCTTCGACGGTGACGACGTTGGCGACGAGCCGGCCGCCGGGTCGCAGCGCCCCCACGCAGCGCATCAGCAGCCCGTAGCTCGACACGCCGCCGCCGATGAAGATCGCGTCTGGCCGCTCGTCGAGCTCGTCGAGCGCCTCGGGCGCCGAGCCGTGGACGACCTGGAGCGACGGGACCCCGAGGCTCAGCGCGTTGCGGGCGATCCGCTCCGCCCTCTCCCCGTCGCGCTCGATCGCCACCGCGCGCGCGCCGGGAGCCGCGCGCATCCACTCGATCGCGACCGACCCGCTGCCCGCGCCGACGTCCCACAGCAGCTGTCCGCCTACCGGCACGAGCGCCGCGAGCGTCAGCGCGCGCACGTCGCGCTTCGTGATCTGCCCGTCGTGCTCGAACGCGTCGTCGGGCAGCCCAGGGCCGCGCCCGAGCAGCGGCCCGTCGCCGCGGACCTCGAGCGCGACGAGGTGCAGCGCGGGCGCGTCCGCGTCGCCCCAGTCGCCGGCGGTCGACTCGACGATCCGCTCCTCCTCGCCGCCGAGCTCCTCGAGCACGACCAGACGACTGGCGCCGAACCCGCGCTCGCGCGCGACGCGGGCGACCTCTGCCGCGGTGCGCGGGCCGAAGCCGAGCACGACCAGCCGCCGCCCGGGCTGCAGCGCCGGCACGATCGTCTCCGCGACACGGCTCGTCGCCGAGACGAGCTCAGTGCTGGACAGCGGCCAGAGCAGGCGCGCGCAGGCCAGCGCGTAGGAGGAGATGGCGGGGATGACGCGCACCCCGTCCTCGCCGAGGCGGCGCAGGATCGTGGCGCCGACCCCGTGCAGGAGCGGGTCGCCGCTGGCGAGCACCGCGACCGAGCGCCCCGCAGCGACGAGCGAGGGGAGCTCGTCGACGAGCGTCACGAGGTTCTTCGGCCATGGCCGCCGTTCAGCGGTCGTCTCCGCGGCGACGAGCTCGAGCTGGCGCTCGCCGCCGACGAGCAGATCGGCCGCGAGCACCGCCGTACGCGCCTCCGGCGACAGGCTCCCCCAGCCCTCGGCGCCGATTCCGACGACCGTGATCATGTCGCCACCGCCGCTGCCAGGACGTCCGCCAGGCGCGCGTTGTCCTGCGGGGCGCGGGCGGTGATCCGCAGGTCGTCGGCGGTGAGGCCGGGAAACGAGCCGGCCGGCCGCACCGCGATTCCCTCGTCGCGCAGTCGCTGCGTGACCGCCGCGCCGTCGCTGACACGGACGAGCACGTAGTTGGCGGCCGCGGGCCACGTTCGCAAGCCCGCGATCTGCGCCAGGCGCCGCTCGAGATCGCCGCGCTCCGCCTGCGCACGCTGCGCCGCGGCGGTCAGCGCCTCGGGCCGCTGCGCGATCGCCCGCAGTGCGGCGAGCGCGAGCGCGTTGCAGGACCACGGCGGCCGGACCGCGCGCAGCCGGTCGGCGAGCGGTGGCGGAGCCACGGCGTAGCCCGCGCGCAGGCCCGGGATCGCGAGCGACTTCGTCATCGAGCGCACCACGATCACGTCCGGCAGCACGTCGCGCACGAGCGACGCGGTCTCACCCGGCACGAGATCCATGAACGCCTCGTCGACGACGACGACGCGCCCCGGCCGGCGCAGTGCGAGCACGAGCTCCAGCGCGTCGAGCGTGCCGCTCGGCGACGCGGGGTTTCCGACGATGACGAGGTCGGCGGCCTGTGGGACGGCTGCGGGATCGAGCGCGAAGTCGTCCGCGGCCCTGCGCATGACGCGTGCGACCGGGATCGCGTGCGCCCGCAGCGCAGCCTCCGCCTCGGTGAAGCCGGGGTGCACGCAGGCCGCCAGACGCGGACGCAACGCCGCGGGCAGCAGCCAGAGCGCCTGCGCGGCGCCGTTGGTCGGGACGATCTCCAGCGCGTCGCGCCCGTGCAGCACGGCGAGCGCCGCTGTCGCGGCGTCCTCGCGCGGATAGCCCGAGATGTCCTCTTCGAGCGCGCGCGTCAGCGCGGCGCGCAGCCATGCGGGCGGACCGCCCGCGAGGACGTTGACCGCGTGGTCGGCGTCGCCGGGCCGGACGAGCGTGTCGCCGTGCCGGCGCAGGCCTGCGGCGTCGGCAGGGGTTCCGGCCTCGATGCGCGCCGGCAGCTCGATCGCGCGCCCGGCGACGACGAGCACCGCTCGCTCCGCGCGCTGCGACAGCGCCTGCGTCGCCTCGCCGAGAAGGTCGAGCCAGGCGCGCGACAGCGCGTCGGCGGGCAGCAGCCCCTCGCCGGCCTGCTCGGCGACGACGATCACGGGGTCGGGGGCGGCCGCTGCGGCCCGCGCGAGCGCCGCGACCTCCTCGCGCACGAGTGTCTGCGCGCCCTCGGACCGGTACATGACGCCCGCGATCCACGTTCCGAGGCCGTCGATCAGCACGCAGCGGCCAGGGCTCACGAGCGGCCCGAGGTCGTCTCCTGCGACGACCGTGTCCCATGCCGCGGGCCGCCGCGCGACGTGTGCGGCGATCCGCTCCCCCATCGACCCGTCGCCCGGATCGGCTGTTGCGACGTAGCGCACGGGCAGCCCACTGTCGAGCGCGAGCGCTTCTGCGAATGAGCTCTTGCCCGAGCGCGTGCCGCCCAGGACGAGTGTCAGGCCCACGATGCACCGGCCGGCTGCCGCGCCGCCGCCTCGACGAGCCGCCTCGCGGCCCGCGGGAACGCCGCCCAGTGGACGTGCAGGTACGACGCGTGGACTGCGCCTGCGGCGAAGCCCTCGGTGCGCGTCTTGCCGCGCGCGGTCAGCTCCCAGGCGGCGGTGGCGTCACCGTAGACGGCGGAGTAGTGAAACTCATGCCCGCGCACGTGCTCGCCGCTGTCCCACAGCGCGGACGGGCCCTGCGCGACGGCCTCGCGATAGCCGATCGACAGGCGCCCGGCCATCTTCCCGCGGGCGGGCAGCACGCCGCACATCGGTCGGCCGTCGAGCTCCTCGCAGAGATAGAGAAGTCCGCCGCACTCGGCGAGCACCGGCCTCCCCGCGCGGGCGAACGCGGCGATGTCCTCGCGCAGCGGCGCGTTGTCCGACAGCTCCGCGCCGAAGATCTCCGGGAACCCGCCCGCGAGGATCAGCGCGCCCGCGTCCGCCGGCAGCGCCGTGTCGGTCATCGGGTCGAAGGGCGCGAGCGTGGCGCCGGCGGCGCGCAGCAGCTCGAGGTTCTCCTCGTAGTGGAAGGAGAACGCGTGGCCGCGGGCGATCGCGATCGTGGCGGAGCGAGTGGTCTCGCCCGCGGCCGACCACGCCTCGCCGGTCAACGCCGGCGCCGACCGCGCCAGGGCGGTCACGCCGTCGAGGTCGACGTGCGCGAGCACGGCCTCGCTGAGCGCATCGATCGCCCCGCGTGTGCGTGGTTCGCGCTCGATCGCCGGCACGAGCCCGAGGTGGCGTTCGGGCGCCGCCATCCGCTCGTCGCGGCGCAGCGCCCCGACGACGGGCACGCCCAGAGGCTCGATCGCCTCGCGCAACAGCTCGACGTGGTGGTCGGAGCCGACCTTGTTGACGATCACCCCCGCGATCGAGACGGCGGGGTCGAAGGTCATGTAGCCGTGCACGATCGCGGCGGCCGAGCGCGCCATCGCAGCGGCATCGATGACGAGCAGGACGGGGGCGTCGAGCAGCTTCGCGACGTGCGCCGTCGATGCGAGCTCGCCGCGGCCGGAGGCGCCGTCGAAGAGCCCCATCACGCCCTCGATCACCGTGATGTCGGCGCCGGCGGCGCCGTGCTCGAACAGCGGTGCGATCAGCTCGGGGCCCGACAGGAACGCGTCGAGGTTGCGGCCCGGCCGGGCGGACGCGAGCGCGTGATAGCTCGGGTCGATGTAGTCCGGCCCGACCTTGAAGCCCTGCACGACGTGGCCGCGTGAGCGCAGCGCCGCGATCAGCCCACAGGCGACGGACGTCTTGCCCGCACCCGAGCTCGTCCCGGCGACGACGACACGCGGGATGTCCGTCATCGCGAGGACCTGCGTTCCGGCTCGACCGGCAGCACGGGCGAGCAATGACGCGCTGTCACCACTCGATCCCCTGCTGCGCGCGGATGCCCTGGTCCATCTGGTGCTTGATCTTGACGACCTCGCTGACGAGGTCCGCGGCCTCGATGAGCTCGGGCGGGGCGTCGCGCCCGGTGACGACGACGTGCTGGAAGCCGGGCCGGTCGCGCAGTGTCGTGACGAACTCGTCGACGTCGATCCAGCCCCACTTCAGCGGGTAGGTGATCTCGTCGAGCAGCAGGAACTCGTAGCGCTCCTCGGCGATGACCTGCTTGACGTGCTCCCAGCCGGCGCGGGCCAGCGCCTCGGACTCCTCGAGGTCCTTCGACAGCCAGGACCAGCCGTCGCCCATCTTCTCCCAGTCGATCCCGCCGAGCTTGGCCGCGGCCTTCGCCTCGCCGACCTTCCACTTGCCGGACTTCACGAACTGGTAGACGCCGCAGCGGTAGCCACGCGCCCAGGCGCGCATGAGCGTGCCGAACGACGACGTCGACTTGCCCTTGCCGTGCCCGGTGATGACGATCAGCAGCGGCCTGTCGCGCGGTTTGCGGCGCTTGGGCTCGGCGCTGCCACGGTCGCCGGGGCGGTGCGGGACGTCGATGTCGTCGCCGCCGTGCTTGCTGAGCGGATCGGACTCGGTCATCGCGAGGGCCAGCCTTGCGGCTCGGCGCCGGCGACGATCGAGCGCTCGCGCGCTGTCATGCGGCCCTCCTCGGACTCGGGTGCGGGCGGCGCAGGGCGATGAGGCTCGCGCCTGCGGCCACGGCGAGCTCGGCGGCGAGGCCGAGGCGCACCGCGCCGTCCTCGGTGTCGACGACGTGAACGGCGTCGGCGGTACGGCCGAGGCGCGCTGCCGCGGCGGTCGCCGTGGACGGACGGGTTGCGCGGCCGTCGGTCAGGACGACGGCGACCGCGCGGCTGCGCGGATCGCGGGCGCGGTCGCGGCGGATGAGGTCGGTGGCCGAGTCGAGGCCCGCGGCCAGCGGCGTGCGCCCGCCGGTACGCAGGGCGAGCACGGCCGCCGCGGCATGCTCGAGCGGCGCGCCCGGGAGGTGCACGACGTGCGCGCGTGCATCGCGGAAGGCGACGATCGCAACGCGATCGCGGCGCGCGTAGGCATCGCGCAGCAGTTCGAGCAGCGCGCCCTTCACGCGTGCCATCCGGCGCCGCGCCGCCATCGAGCCGCTGGCGTCGATGACGAGGCACAGCAGCGTTCCCTCGCGGGCGGCGCGGACGTTGACGCGGCGCGCGCTGGGGTCGCCGGTCGCCAGGCGCTCGCGCAGGGTCGCGACAAGCGCGAGGTCGTCGCCGTCCGCGGACGCGCAGCGGCTGTCGATCGGCGCGGCGGCGGCACCGTGGCCGCGAGCGCTGCGACCGGCGCGGGCGGCTCCGTTGCCGCGCTGCAGCAGCGGCGCAAGCGCCAGCCGGGTCGCGCGCTCCGGCGCGTCGAGCCGGTCGCGCGGCGCAGGCCCGGCGAGGTCGGCAGCCTCGGGAGCGCGTGCGTCGTCGCCGGCTCGGGCGGCAGCCGTGTCGGGGGACTCCGGCGCAGGCGCATCACCGCCGCCGCCGCCGCGGGCATCGTCGCCGTTGGATGCAGGCGGCCCAGCGCCCCCGGCCGGCGGCGGGTCGTCGGGCTCGGGGCCCTCCGGCGGTTCGAGCGCACGGTCGATGTCGCCAGGATCGGCGCTGCCGGCGGCGAGCGGGTCGCGGCGGCGGCGGTGCGCGAGCGCCAGATGGGCGGCGCGGCGCACGTGCTCGGCGTCGACCTCGCCGACCCCGTCGAGCGCCGCCAGCACGCGCGCGGTCCGCGCCGTGACGACGTCGCCGCGCATCCCGTCGACGCCGATCTGCACGCAGGCGCGCACGATCCGGTCAAGCTCGCGCTCGGGCAGCACAACGGCCGCGAGCCGCTCACGGGCGGCGACGATCGAGGCGGCGACGTCGGCGTCCTCCTGCGCCCACAGCTCGGCGAACGACAGCGGATCGGCCTCGTAGGCGAGCCGCCGTCGCACGATCTCCGCGCGCTCGGAGGGCTCGGTCGGCGCCGTCACCTCGACGCCCAGGCCGAAGCGATCGAGCAGCTGCGGCCGCAACTCCCCCTCTTCGGCGTTCATCGTCCCGACGAGCAGGAAGCGCGCGTCGTGGCGCACCGAGACGGCATCGCGCTCGACGTGGCAGACGCCCATCGCGGCGGCGTCGAGCAGGACGTCGACGAGGTGGTCGGGCAGCAGGTTGACCTCGTCGACGTAGAGCACCCCACGGTGCGCCTCGGCCAGCAGCCCCGGCTGGTAGGCGCGCACCCCGGCGGACAGGGCCCGTTCCAGGTCGAGGGACCCGACCAGCCGGTCCTCGGTGGCCCCGACCGGCAGCT
>DATLNO010000263.1:0-6464 GCA_035536715.1 Solirubrobacteraceae bacterium | reverse complement strand
CCCCGCCCTTCCCTCCACGTTCGGACGCTGCCGATCGTAGCTCGAACGGCTCTGCGGTCAAGGCCGCCGGCCCAAGTATCAGCGCAGGTCGATCTCGTACTCGAACAGCGCGACGCGCTCGGCGCCGACGCGCTCGTAGAGGCGCTGGGCGCGGCGGTTGTCGAGCGTCGTCGCCCAGCGCAGGTGCGAGCAGCCCCGCTCGACGGCGACGGCACGTGCGGCCGCGATGAGCGCCTCCCCCACGCCCGCGCCGCGGTGCGACGGGGCCACGTAGAGGTCGTTGAGCAGGACGACCTCGCTGGCCGACACCGATGAGTACGTCCAGTACAGGCAGGTGTAGCCGGCGACGGCGCCGTCGTCGTCGTAGGCGCCGAGCAGCATGCCGCGCTCGCTCGGCGCCACGAAGCCCCCGAAGAACGCCGCGTTGTGGTCGTCGTCGGGCGACGGGTTGTCGTAGAAGCGCTGGTAGTCGGCGATCAGCGCCAGCAACGCCGGCATGTCGTCGTGGCCGATCGGGCGGACCTGCACGGCCAAGAACCTCGCTACGCGGCGGGCGCCGCGGCGGGCGTGGCTTCGTCGTCGCGCGGCAGGCGGCGCGAGACGACCTTCGAGACGCCGTCGTCGCCCATCGAGACGCCGTACAGCGTGTCGGCGGCCTCCATCGTGCGCTTCTGGTGCGTGACGACGATGAACTGCGCGCGGTCGGCGTAGCGGCGCAAGAGGCTCAAGAAGCGCGTGAGGTTCGGGTCGTCGAGCGCGGCCTCGACCTCGTCGAGGATGTAGAACGGGCATGGCTTGGCGAGAAAGACGGCGAACAGGAACGCGATCGCGGTCATCGACTTCTCGCCGCCCGACAGCAGCGTCAGGCGCTTGGTCGACTTGCCGGCCGGCGTGATCTCGATCTCGACGCCGAGCAGCTCGTCCTTGCCGGCGGCGCTCGCGGCCTCCGCCTCGGCCGCGTCGTCGGCGTCGGCGCCCTCGGCCCCGTCGTCGGCGCCCGGCGTGCCGGCGACGCCCGCGAAGCCGGTGATCCCCTGCTCCTCCTTGACGAGCCGCAGCCGCCCGCGGCCGCCCGGGAACAGCTGCGCGGCGAGCTCCTCGAAATTGCGCGCGGCGGCGTTGAACGTCGTCTCGAAGGTCTCGTCGATCTGGCGGTCGGTGTCGCGGATCAGCGTGCGCAGCTCGCGCAGCGCCGTCTCCAGGTCCGCGCGCTGCGTCTCGAGCTCGGTGACATGCGCGAGCGCCTCCTCGTACTCGTCCTTGGCCAGCGGGTTGACCGGGCCGAGCTGCTCGCGGCGGCGGCGCAGGCGCTCGATGCGCTCGCGCAGCGCCTGCGCCTGCTCGGGCGCCAACGCCTCCTCGGCGGGCTCGGCGGCAAGCCCGAGTCGCTCGGCGAGCTCGGCGAGCTCGTGCTCGGCGTCCGCGTTGTGGTCGCGCGCCTGCTGGGCGCGGACCTCAGCGCTCGTGACCGCGTCGCCGCGCTCGCGTAGCTGCGCCTGGATCTGCGCCTCCTCCGAGGCACAGGCGCGCAGCTGCGCCGCCAGCCCCTCGCCCTCGGCGCGGCCCTCGGTGAGCTGCGCCTCGAGCATCGCGGTGTGCGCCCCGATCGCCTCAGCGACCTGCTCCAGCGCACCGGCGAGACGCTCGGCCTGCGGCGCGAGCGCCTGGTCGGCGGCGACGCGGACGCGCAGGCGCCCGATGCGATGGGCGCGCTCGGCACGCTCGCGCCTCAATCCGATCGCGACGCGCCGCTCGGCGGAGAGCTCACCCTCGATCTGCGCGCGGCGCACTGCCGACGCGCCATCCTGCGGAGCGGCCCGGCGCTGCTCGATGAGCCAGCCCGCGCGGCGTGCCTCCTCGCTCACGGCGGCCAGCGCCTGCGACGTGAGGCGCAGATCCCGGTCGGCCTGCTCGCGCGCGGCGTCGGCAGCGGCAACTTCCGCGTCGGCGGCGCCGCAGGCGGTGCGCGCCGCCTGCTCGACCTGCACCGCGGCCTGGCTTTCGGCGATCAGCTCGTCGCGCCGGTTGCGCTCGGCCAGCACGCGCTCCTCGCCGCCCTCAGGCGCTTGGCGCATCTCGCGCCGGCGCCCGTGCCAGACGCGGCCGCCACGGGTCACGGCGACGCCGCTGAAACCCGGCGGCAGCTTCTCGATCTCCTCGACGAGCCAGGAGTTCGACAGCAGGCGCTGCGCCGTGGCGAGCACGATGCCGTCGCCGCCGACGAACTGCCCGAGGTGGCGCGCGCCGGGCGCCGGCGGGTTGAACGCCTGCGCCGAGCCGGGAGCGAGCGAATCGACGACCAGGACGCGGCCGCCGTCGCTGCCGGCGGCGTCGAGCATGTCGCTGCCGTCGCGGACCCGCCCGGCGAGCGCCGCACGCAGCAGGCCCCCGAGCGCCGCGGCAATCGCGCGCTCGTAGCCGGGCGTGACCTCGAGCGCATCGGCGAGCGATCGCGCGGAGCCACCGTTCCCGGGGGCGACCGCCGAGCGCGTGCGCAGGAACTGGTTGCAGGCCGCGAGTTCGGCACCGACGCGGGCGGCCTCGCGGCGCGCCGCCTCGAGGCCCTTGTCGGTCTCCCGGCGGCGGGCGCGCACCGCCTCTGCAGCGGCGGTCGCGGAGGCCAGCAGCGCCCGTGCACCGTCCACCGCGCCCTGGCTCTGCTCGGTCGCGGCAACGGCTGCGGCCCGCGCCCGCTCGAGCCCTTCGACCTCGCGGTCGAGCTGTGCGACGTGGTCGACCGCGAGCCGCTCGAGCTCGGCCTCCAGCGCCGCGATCCGCTCGTCGCCCGCCTCGCCTACGGCCTCGCCCTCGGATACGACAAGCGCCTGCAGCGCGCCCAGCTCATGAGTGCGGCGCGCGGCGCGCTCGACGAGGTCCTCGGCGGTCGATCGGGTGCGCTCGAGGCGCAGCTCGACGCGCTCTTCGGCCGACCGGGCGCGATAGACGCGCTGCGCGAATGCCTCGCGCTGTTCGCTGCGCAGGGCCATCGCCTGCTCGGCCTCCTGGCGTGAGCTCGCGATCGCGGCCAGCGCAGCCTGCGCCTCCTCGCGTGCGGCGCGGGCGGCCGTCGCCCCCGCCTCGGCCGCCGTCAGCTCGGCGCGGCGCGCGCGGGCGAGGTCGCGCACGAGCTCCCAGCGCGCCTCGACGGACTGGCGCTCGAGGCGCTCGTGCAGCTCGGCCGCCTCGGCCTGGCGCTTCAGCGGCCGCAACCGCAGGCGCGCCTCCCGCTCGACATCCAGCGCGCGATCGAGATTGTCCTGCGTGCGGTCGAGCTTGAGCTGAGCGCGGCGGCGGCGCTTGCGGTGCTTGCCGAGGCCCGCGGCCTCCTCGATCAGCAGCCGGCGATCCTTCGGCTTCGAGGTGACGATCGACTCGACGCGGCCCTGCGAGACGACCGAGTGCATCTCCTTGCCGAGGCCCGTGTCGGAGAGGATCTCCAGCACGTCGACGAGGCGGCACCTCGCGCCGTTGAGGCGGTATTCGCCCTCGCCGTTGCGATCCAGCCGGCGCACGATCGAGATCTCACCCATCGGCACGTCGACCGCGCCGTCGCCGTTGTCGATGACGATCTCGACCTCGGCGGCGCTGCGCGCCTGCACGCCGCGACCGCCGCCGAAGATGACGTCGCGCATCGACTGGCCGCGCACGGCGAGCGGCGACTGCTCGCCCATCGCCCACAGCACCGCGTCGGTGATGTTCGACTTGCCGGATCCGTTGGGCCCCACCACGACCGAGACCCCGGGGCCGAAGTCGAGCCTGGTGCGATCGGGGAAGGACTTGAAGCCCTTGAGGGTGACCGATCTCAGATGCACGCGCTCACCATTGTCACGCCTCGTCCGGCGGCTCGGGCGCCTGCATCGGCTCCAGTGGGTGCAGCATCTCCAGCGCGACACGCGCGGCCTCCTGCTCGGCGTGCTTCTTGGAGCGTCCCGACCCGCGCCCGACGGGGGCCCCACCGACGGTTGCGACGACTTGGAACGTGCGGTCGTGCGGCGGTCCGTCCTCCGAGGAGATCGCGTACTCGACGGTCGCCGCGCGCCGCGCGAGGCGCTCCTGCAGCGTGGACTTGAAGTCAACCGGGTTGTCCAGCGCGTTGTTGATCTCCGGCGTGAAGGCCTCGACGACAGCCGCCGCGGTGCGCTCGTAGCCGGAGTTCAGATAGCAGGCGCCGATCACCGCCTCGATGACGGAGGCCAGCACGCGCTCGGTCTCCACGAGCGACTCGGCGCTCTGGCCGATCCCCTCCGGCGCGGTCGCGCGCAGCCTGTCGGGCACACCGAGGCGCTCGGCGACCGCGCGGCACGAGACGCCCGAGACGCTCTGCGCTCGGATCTTCGTCAGCCGCCCCGCGCCGAAGCGCTCCGCCTCCAGGCGCGGGTATAGGTGCGACGTCACCGCGAGGCCGAGCACGGAGTCGCCGAGAAACGCCAGCCGCGAATAGGAGTCGCTGCGGCGTTCGGTCCAGGAGGCGTGCGTGAAGACCTGCCGGTACAGGTGCTCCGGCAGCTCCTGGAGGAGTTCGTTGAGGAGCTTCAGGACTCAGAGGGCTCGTGGACGGCGGCAGACCCCAAGACGAAGTCGATCGCTTGGCCGACCGTGACGATCTTCGCCGCCTGCTCGTCCGACATCTTCACGGCGTAGGAATCCTCGAGCTCCTGCACGAGCGTGTAGAGGTCCAGCGAGTCGGCCTCGAGATCGACGCGGAAGTTGGTGCTCTCGTCGATCCGAGCGGGGTCGATCTCGAGCTCGTCGACGAGGTGCGCCTGGATCAGCGCGAAGACTTCTTCCCGGGTCATTGCGCCGAGATCGTATTTGCGGCCTCGGACACGGCGCCGGCGGGCTTGCGCAGCGCGCCGGCCTGCTCCAGCGCGTCGTGCGTGCGTCCAGTGACGTCGCCCGTCACACCGCGCGCGGCGAGCATGATCGACTCCGCGAAGCCACGGCTCGTGAAGCGCCCGTGGCCGACGACCCCGAGCTTGCGCAGGCCGAGCAGATACGCGCCGCCTGCGATCTCGGGGTGGATCTCGTCGCGAAAGGCACGCAGCGCCGGTGCCATCAGCAGGCCGCCGGCCTTCGCGCGCGTGGACGAGGTCGCGGTCTCCTTGAGGAGGGCGATCATCTTGCCCGAGACGCCCTCCATGACCTTCAGCGTGACGTTGCCGGTGAACCCGTCAGCGACAACGACGTCGGCCTTGCCCTCGACGAGCGCATGGCCCTCGATGTTGCCGACGAAGTTCAGCCCGTTCACTGCCGCCAGGCGTGCGTGAACGTCGATCGTCAGCGGCGATCCGCGGGTCGCCTCCTCGCCGACCGACAGCAGCGCGACGCGCGGCTCGGCGATGCCGTGCACGACCTGCGCGAGCGCCGCGCCCATGAACGCGAACTGAACGAGGTGCTCGGCGCGCACCTCGGTGTTCGCACCGACGTCGACGAGCGTCACCGGCGCGCCCGGGACCGGGATCGTGGCGGCCAGCGCGGGCCGCAGGATGCCGCGGTCGCGCTTGATGTTGAACAGCGCGGCGGCGAGCGCAGCGCCGGTGGCGCCCGCCGATACGAGCGCGTCGGCGTCACCGGCGGCCACGGCGCGCGCGGCGCGCACGATCGAGGACTCCGGATTGGCGCGTGCGGCGGCGGCTGGGTTGGCCTCCTTGGCGATCGACAGCGGTGCATCGATGACCTCGATCCCCGGGCCGGCGGCGCCGAGCTCGGCAGCGGGGCCGAACAACAGGATGCGGACGCCCTGCGCGGCGGCGATGTTCGCCCCCGCGGCGACCTCGGCCGGACCCAGGTCGGCGCCGTTGGCGTCGATGGCGATGATCGGGACGTGGCCCGGCGGCTCGAGCGGAACCGTGTCGCCGTTCGAGCGCTCGATCAGCGCCCGGATGCGTGAGGCCGGCATCCGCCGGCCATCCTCAGATGATCGAATCCGGAATCGGTCATCTAGTGGTCGTGGTGGTCGTGCGCCGTCGGCGCGACGACCTCGCGGCCGGCGTAGTGACCGCACACCGGGCACACCCGGTGCGGGCGGCGGGGACTGTGGCACTGCGGGCAGGAGTTGTAGACCGGCGCGGCCATCTTGTGCTGGGCACGGCGCTGCGCGGTACGGGCGTGCGACTGCTTCTGCTTGGGGACTGCCATGGCTGCGGAAGGGTAGCGCAGCCGAGCGCTGTACTCGCGGTAGCGCCTCTCATGACGCGAGAGAAGGAGTGGCGCGGTCGTGCGCGAACACAAACACCATGAGCGACCTCGAGCTCGACCCCACACTGCTGGAGGCCCTGCGCGCGCTTGCAGACCACGGCGTCGAGTTCGTCGTCGTCGGAGACGTCGCCGAGGCGATCCACAAGGACGGCGGCTTCGTCGCCGGCCTGGCGATCGCGCCGGCCGCCTACGGGCGCAACGCCGAACGCCTCAACACCGCCCTGCAGGCGATGGACGGCGAGCTCGGCATCGCCGGGACACCCGCG
>DATLNO010000262.1:0-5476 GCA_035536715.1 Solirubrobacteraceae bacterium | reverse complement strand
GTGTTGATGCGGAAGTAGGCCTGCAGCGGCATCTCGACGTGGACGCCCGGGGGCACGTAGACGAACGAGCCGCCCGACCACACCGCTGAGTTCAGCGCCGCCAGCTTGTTGTCGTTGGAGGGGATGATCGTCGCGAAGTACTCGCGGACGAGGTCCTCGTGCTCGCGGAGCCCCGAGACCATGTCCATGAAGATGACGCCCTGCTTCTCGAGGTCCTCGCGCACCTGGTGGTAGACGACCTCGGACTCGTACTGCGCGCCGACGCCGGCGAGGAACTTGCGCTCGGCCTCCGGGATGCCAAGGCGGTCGAAGGTCTTCTTGACGTCTTCGGGAACGTCGTCCCATGAGCGCTCCGCGCGCTCGGAGGCACGCACGAAGTAATGGATGTTGTCGAAGTCGACCTCCGCGAGATGCGGCGAGCCCCAGGTCGGCATCGGGCGGGCGAGGAAGTGCTCGAGCGCCTTGAGGCGGAACTCGAGCATCCACTGGGGCTCTGACTTGAACTCGGAGATCTTCTCGACGAGCTCCTTGGAAAGACCCTTGGGCGCCTTGTAGAGATAGTTCTCGGCGTCGTGGAAGCCGTACTTCTCCGTGTAGTCGGCGTTGATGCCCTGCAGGCCCTCTTGCTCGGCGATGGTCTCGGGAGTTGCCATATCGGTTACTCAACCTCCAGCTTGATCATGTCGTCCTCGACGCGGACTTCGAACGTGTCGATCGGAACGTAGGCGGGCAGCGTCACCGGCTTGCCGGTATGCAGGTCGAACAGCGACCCGTGGCGCGGGCACTCGACCGTGCACCGCTGCGGATCGAACTCGCCGTCGGCGAGATTGCCGTCGTCGTGCGAGCAGCGGTCCTCGATCGCGAGGAACTCGCCGTTGCAGTTGAAGATCCCGATCTCCAGGTCCTCCCACTCGACCACGCGTGATGCGCCGGGCGGAAGCTCGGAAACCGGGCAGATGTCGAGGATCTCAGCCATGTAGGAAGCCCGGGCCCGCAATCCCTGCCGCGGCACTCGGATTTGCTCCAAGCCAGTGTAGCCGCCCGGGGCGATGCGTGGTAGGGCGCGGCGCGGCCAAGCGTGAGGGGCACGACAGCCGGGATCGCGCGCTTAGGAAGCGTCGGAAAACAACTTGCGGTTTATGCCCCGATCCGTGGATGCCAGGCGCCGCAATCGATGCGCAGGAATACTGGTGGTATTGCCGCGCATCGAGGGTGGCGTCTGGCGCCCCGGGCGGGTGTCCAAACCGTGCGTTGTTGATCGGCGCTTCCCTACTTCAGTGTGGCGTTCAGCGCCCCGTCGATGTCGGAATACGCGAACGTGTAGCCGAGCTCGTCGGCGCGGCCGGGCACCATGCGCACGCCGGTCACCGCGTACTTGCCCACGTCGCCAGCGATGATCCTGGCGGCGATGCCGGGCACCGGCACGACGGCCGGGCGGTGCAGGGCGCGGCCCAGCGCCTTGGAGAACTCGCGGTTGGTCACGGGAGCCGGCGCAGACCCGTTGATCGCGCCGCTGAAGCCGGGCGCGTCGATCGCAGACATGTACAGACCGATCAGATCCTCGTGGTGAATCCACGGCAGATACTGGCGTCCGCCGGCAAGCGGCCCGCCGAGACCGAGCCGGAACGGCAGCATCATGCTCGCGAGCACACCGCTGCCGGCATGCAGCGTGATGCCGGTTCGGACCTTCGCGACGCTCAGACCGAGCTCCGAGGCACCGTCGGCCGCGCGTTCCCAGCGCACGCAGACATCGTGGTACCGCGCTCGCGGCTGTCGCAGATCTTGTCCCTGACGGCCGCGTTCCAGCGCTGGTCGACAGGCTCGCCGGCGAGATGCACCACGATGTCGCGCCCGGCGAGTGCGGCGGCCGGAGCCGGCTCGGCCCGCCAGTCCCAGGCGATGGCGTCCACGCCCAGGCTCTTTTGCGCGCGAGCGGCGTCGCGCGAGAGAACGGTGACCTCGTCTCCCCGGGCGCTCAGCCTGGCGACGAGCCGTGAGCCGATGAATCCGGTCGCGCCCGTCAGCGTCACCCTCATGAATGCCTACAGGTGGTCGGCATCCGTCGGGTGGCGCTCCACGCCGCCCTCCGCCTCGCTGGGCGGCGTCTCCGGCTCCCAGTCGACGGCCGCGCCGAGCGCAGCGCCCTTGAGGACCTTCAGCGTCAGCAGCGCGCACTTCATCCGCGTGGCGGAGATCTTGATGCCGAGCAGGTCCAGGACGTACTGGCGATCGAGCTTGATCAGCTCGTCGAGCGTCATGCCCTTGATCTCGTCGGACGTCATCGAGGCCGATGCCTGGCTGATCGCGCACCCGTGGCCGGAGAAGCGCAGATCCTCGATCCTGCCGTCGTCCGTCGTCCGGATCTCGACGGTCAGCTCGTCACCGCAGAGCGGATTTGAGTCCTTGAAGGTGAGGTCGAACGGGTCGAGGTGGCCCCAATTGTGCGGGCGCTTGTAGTGCTCGAGAATCTCTTCGCGGTAGATCGAGTCCATGGTGGCTTAGCCGAAGATCTTTCTGACGTCGTTGAGAGCGTCGACGAAGGCGTCGACGTCGGCGCGGGTGTTGTGCACGGCGAACGAGGCACGCGTCGTGGCGGCTGTGCCGAAGCGCTGCATCAGCGGCTGGGCGCAGTGATGGCCGGCGCGCACGCAGACGCCGGCGCTGCCGAGGATCTCCGCGATGTCGTGCGGATGGGCGATGTCGAGCGTGAACGCGACGAGCGCCCCGCGCCGCTCGGCGTCGAGCGGACCCATGACGGTGATGTCCGCGAGGTCGGCGAGCCGGTTCAGCGCGTAGGCGCAGAGATCGTGCTCGTGCGCGCGGATCGCGTCCATGCCGATCGCCGAGACGAAGTCGACGGCGGCGCCGAGGCCGATCGCTTCGGCGATGTTCGAGGTGCCGGCCTCGAACTTCGCCGGCAGCTGCCCGAAGCGGATCTCCTCGACGGAGACCGACGTGATCATGTGGCCGCCGCCGAGGAACGGCGGCATCGCGTCGAGCAGCTCCTTGCGCCCGTGCAGGATCCCGACGCCGGTCGGGCCGTAGAGCTTGTGGCCCGTCCAGGCGTAGAAGTCGGCGTCGAGCGCGCGCAGATCGACGGGGATCTGCGGGATCGCCTGCGAGCCGTCGACGACGACGATCGCGCCGGCGGCATGCGCCTTCGCGATGATCTCCGCCACCGGGTTGATCGTCCCGGCCGCGTTGGAGACATGGCCGACCGCGACGAGCTTGACATTGCCCTTGGCCAGCAGCGCGTCGAGCTGGTCGAGCTGCAGGACGGCGTCGTCGTCGACCTCGAGCATCTCGAAGTTCGCGCCGGTCTCCGTGCAGAGCATGTGCCACGGCACGAAGTTCGAGTGGTGCTCGAGCTGTGTCGTGACGACGGTGTCGCCCGGGCCGAGGTTCGCGCGTCCCCACGTGTACGCGACGAGGTTCAGCGCCTCGGTTGCGTTCTTCGTGAAGATCGTGCAGTTCGCGGGCCAGTTGACGAAGGCGGCGATCCTGTCGCGGGCGCCCTCGAAGAGCTCCGTCGCCTCTGCCGCCAGCGCGTAGACGCTGCGATGGACCGTCCCACGATGGTTCTCGTAGTAATCCGCCATCGCGTCGATGACCGGCTGCGGCGTCTGCGACGTTGCAGCCGAGTCGAGGTAGACGATCCCCTCGCGCCGCAGGCAGGGAAAGTCGGTCGCCAGCGGGCTGTCGGCGAGGGTGCTCATGCCACTCAGGCCGCCACGCCGAACTCTTCGCGCAGCTTCGCGTAGCCCTCGGCCTCGAGGCGATCGACGAGCTCGGGACCGCCGTCGGTGGCGATCCGGCCGTCGAACATGATCGAGACGCGGGCCGGCGTGACCATGTGCAGGATGCGCTGGTAATGGGTGATGATCAGCACCCCCATGTCCGCGCCGGCGGCGACGGTGTTGACACCGTGGGCGACGACGTTCAGAGCATCGATGTCCAGGCCCGAGTCGGTCTCGTCGAGGACGGCGAGCTTGGGCTGCTGCAGCGCCATCTGGAGGATCTCCAGGCGCTTCTTCTCGCCGCCGGAGAAGCCCTCGTTGAGGTAGCGGGCGCTGAACTCGCGCGGGACGTCGACGAGCTCCATCGCGGCCTCGACGGTCTTACGGAAGTCCTTGAGCGAGACGTCGGGCTCGCCGCGTGCCTCACGATGGGCGTTCATGACCATACGCAGGTACTTCGTGATGGTCACGCCCGGAATCGCGACGGGGTACTGGAAGGCCATGAACAGACCCATGCGGGCGCGCTCGTCGGGATCGGCCTCGGTGATGTCCTCGCCGTCGAACAGGATCTGCCCGTCGGTGACCTCGAGGCTGGGATGGCCCATGATCGCGTTGGCGAGCGTCGACTTGCCCGATCCGTTGGGCCCCATCAGGGCATGGATCTCGCCGGGCGCAACCGTCAGGTTGACGCCCTTGAGGATCTGCTTGTCCTCGGCTTGGACGTGAAGGTTGCGAATCTCGAGCTCGGGCATGGTGTCCTTGGAATCTCCTTCGTGCGGGAAGGCCTGACGGATCAGGCGGGAGCGGGGGTTCTTGGTTCGGCAGTCGCGCGTTCGCCGACGCGTGGCAGCTGGCGGGACTGGAAGTCGATCAGTTCGGCGAGCGTCGTGTCGGCGAGCGTCTTGAGCACGCCGACCTGCACGCGCGTCCACAGGAGCTTCGTGGCGCAGCCGTGGCCGGAGTCGTCGTGGTGCGAGCAGAGCACGCGGCCGTCGTCGCTGCGGTCGTCGACGAAGCACTCCATCGGTGCGAGCGAGCCCTCGAGCGCGAGGACCACCTTGTCCATCGTGATGTCCTGCGGAACGCGTGCGAGGCGGTAGCCGCCGTGCGCGCCGCGGGTGGATTCGACGAGCTCGGCACGCTTGAGGAGCGCGACGATCCGCTCGAGATAGGCGAGCGGCAGGTTCTCGGAATCAGCGATCGCCTTCAGCGAGACGGTCCGGTCCATTCCCTGGCGTCCGAGCTCGATCAGCAGGCGGACGCCGTACTCGGCTTTGGTGGTGAAGAACACGGCTGGTAATCCTACCAGCGAGGTCGGGATAGGGTCGCGCGCGCGGATCGCGCCGTCGGTGCTGGGCGCTCGGTCAGCTCGCCGCGGCGGCGGGGTGACCCGCGCGCTCGTGGTAGAAGCGCGCGATGAGCGCCGCAGTGACGCCGGGGTCAAACTGCTCGCCCGCACAGCGGGTGAGTTCCGTGAAGGCGTCGGCGTGTGACATGCGCGCGCGGTAGGGCCGGTCGCTGGTCATCGCGTGGTAGGCGTCGCAGGCGAGGATGATCCGGCTGCCGATCGGGATCTTGTCGCCGACGAGCCCGTCGGGGTAGCCGCTGCCGTCGAACGACTCGTGCTCGTGGCGCACGATGTCAGCGACCGCGGCGAAGCCGCCGATGCTGCGTAGGATGCGCTCGCCGATGACTGGGTGCTCGGCCATGACCGCGCGCTCGTCGGGTGTCAGCGGCCC
>DATLNO010000261.1:0-4849 GCA_035536715.1 Solirubrobacteraceae bacterium | reverse complement strand
GCCGACAGCGCCTGACCGACGACGTCGCGCGTCGTCATGGGGTCGATCACGCCGTCGTCCCACAGGCGCGCGGTGGCGTAGTAGGGATGGCCCTGCGCCTCGTACTGCGCGCGGATGCGCTCGCGCAGTGCCTCGAGCTCGGCCGGATCGCGGTCGGTGGCGCCGACGGAGCCGAGCACCGTCGCCGCCTGCTCGCCGCCCATCACGGAGATGCGGGCGTTGGGCCACATCCACAGAAAGCGCGGGTCGTAGGCGCGCCCGCACATGCCGTAGTTGCCCGCGCCGTAGGAGCCGCCGACGATGACCGTCAGCTTCGGAACCCGCGCGCAGGAGACGGCCGCGACCATCTTCGCGCCGTCGCGCGCGATCCCGCTCGCCTCGGCGTCGCGGCCGACCATGAAGCCCATGACGTTCTGCAGGAACAGCAGCGGCGTGCCGCGCTGATCGCAGAGCTGCACGAAGTGGGCCGCCTTGCGCGCGGACTCGCCGAACAGCACGCCCTGGTTGGCGAGGATCCCGACCGGGTGCCCGTGGATGTGAGCGAAGCCGCAGACGATGGTCTTGGCGTACAGCGCCTTGAACTCGTGCCAGCGCGAGCCGTCGACGATGCGGGCGATGATCTCGCGCGGGTTGTAGGCCTTGCGCGACTGGATCGGCACCGAGCCGTAGAGCTGCGCCGGGTCGACCGCCGGCTCCTCGCTCTCGCGCACCTCCCACGGCGGCGCATCCGATCCCGCCCGCCCCAGCGTGCCGACGATCGAGCGCACGATCGCGAGCGCCTCGTGATCGTCCGCCGCGAGGTGGTCGGTGACGCCCGACCGGCGGCTGTGCAGATCGCCGCCGCCGAGCTCCTCGGCCGTCACCTCCTCCCCCGTCGCGGCTTGTACGAGCGGCGGCCCGGCGAGGAAGATCGTGCCCTGATCGCGGACGATGACCGTCTCGTCGCTCATCGCGGGGACGTAGGCCCCGCCGGCCGTGCAGGAGCCCATGACGGCCGCGATCTGCGCGATCCCCGCGGCCGACAGGTTGGCCTGGTTGAAGAAGATCCGGCCGAAGTGCTCGCGGTCGGGAAAGATCTCGTCCTGCAGCGGCAGGTACGCGCCACCGGAGTCGACGAGGTAGATGCACGGCAGCCGGTTCTGGCGCGCGATCTCCTGCGCGCGCAGGTGCTTCTTGACCGTCATCGGGAAGTACGCGCCGCCCTTGACCGTCGCGTCGTTGGCCGCGATCACGCACTCGCGACCGGCGACGCGACCGACGCCGCTGATCATGCCGGCGCCTGGCGCGGCGCCGTCGTAGAGCCCGTGCGCGGCGAGCGGCGACAGCTCGAGGAAGGGCGCCCCGGGGTCGAGCAACTGCTCGACGCGCTCGCGCGGCAGCAGCTTTCCGCGCGCGACGTGGCGCTCGCGGGCGCGCTCTCCGCCGCCCGCGCGGACGCGCTCGAGCTGCGCCTGCAGGTCCGCGACGAGCTCGCGATGCTCAGCGTCGTTGGCGGCGAACGCGTCCGAATCCGGGCGCGCCGTGCTGCTGAGGACGACGCTCACCCCTGACGCTTCCAGTCCACCGGGCCGGCGATGAGCGTGTGCGAGCCGAGCTCCCGGCCGAGGACCTCGCGGACGGCATAGGCCGCATGCAGCAGCGCCGAAAGGTCGATGCCGGTCTCGATTCCCATCTCGTGCAACATCGAGACGAGGTCCTCGGTTGCGACGTTGCCGGTCGCGCCCGCCGGGACCGGGCAGCCGCCGAGCTCGCCGAAGCTCGACTCGAACGAGGTGCATCCGGCGTGGAGCGCGGCGAGCACGTTCGCCAGGCCCTGGCCGCGCGTGTTGTGGAAGTGCGCGGTGAGCTGCACCTCGCCGCCGAACAGCGCGGCGGCCTCCTCGAAGTGCTCGCGGACTCCGACCGGGTTCGCCATCCCCGTCGTGTCGCCGAAGGCGATCTCCTGCGCGCCGGCGTCGACGAGGTGGCGGGCGAGCGCGAATACGCGCGCCCGCGGCACGACGCCCTCGTAGGGGCAGCCGAAGCTCGTCGAGATGACCGCCTCGACCCGCAGCCCCGCCTCGCGGGCGCGGCCGATGACCCCCTTCAGCTCGGCGAGCGACTGCTCGACCGTGCGGCTGACGTTGCGCCAGTTGTGCTCGGCGCTGGCCGACATGAACACGCCGACCTCCTCGAAGTGCTCGCGCAGCTGCAGCGCGCGGTCGAGGCCGACGGCGTTGGGGATCAGCACGCTGCGCGCTACGCCGGGCGGGACATCGATCACGGTCAGCACCTCGGCCGCGTCGGCGAGCTGCGGGATGACCGAGGCGCGCACGAAGCTCGTGACCTCGATCCGCTTCAGGCCGGTCCGAGCGAGGCGGTCGATCAGCTCGACCTTCGTGGCTGTCGGGATCGTCTCGGGCTCGTTCTGAAAGCCGTCGCGCGGTCCGACCTCGCGGATGTCGACGACGGCCGGATAGAGATTTCGTCCGCCGGTCGACGTCACCTAAGCACCTAGTAGTCCGCGTGCGATGACCATCTGCTGGATCTCGTCCGTGCCCTCGCCGATCGTGAGGATCTTCGCGTCGCGGTACATGCGGCAGACGGGGTACTCCTCGATGTAGCCGTAGCCGCCGTGGATCTGGACGGCCTCCTCGGCGCAGCGCACGGCGAGACGGCCGGTTTTGAGCTTGGCCTGGGCGGCGGCGAGGCCGAAGTCGCGCCCCGCGTCCTTCAGCAGCGCGGCGCGGTAGACGAGCAGGCGCCCGGCCTCGATCTCCGTCGCCATGTCGGCGAGCTTGGCCTGGATCGCCTGGAACTTCGAGATCGGCTTGCCGAACGCGCGGCGGTCCTGTGCATACGCGAGCGCCTGGTCCAGCGCGCCCTGCGCGAGACCGACGCCCATCGCCGCGACGCCGATGCGCCCGATCGCGAGCACATGCAGAAACTGCTTGAAGCCGTTGCCGCGCGGGCCGAGCAGGTTCTCCTGGGCAACTCGGCAGTCGTCGAACGTCAGCGGCCGGGTATCCGATGCATGCCAGCCCATCTTGCGGTAGGGCTCCCCCTGCTCGTAGCCGGGCGTGCCGTTGGGGACGAGCAGGTTGGAGATCTCGCCCTCCCCGGTCAGCGCCGTGATCGTGACGACGCCGGAGATGTCGGTCCCGGCGTTCGTGATGAACTGCTTGGCGCCGTCGACGACCCAGTCGCCGCCGTCGAGGCGGGCGCGCGTCTTGCAGTTCTGCGCGTCGGAGCCGGCCTCGGCCTCGGTCAGGCCGAAGGCGCCGAGGATCTCGCCGCTGCACAGGCGCGGCAGCCATTCCTGCTTCTGCTCCTCCGTGCCGTAGAGGTAGATCGGCTGGGTGCCGAGCGACGTGTGCGCGCAGACCGTGATCGCCACGGAGGAGTCGACGCGGGTCAGCTCCTCGACCGCGAGCGCGTAGGCGAGCGTGTCGCTGCCGGCCCCGCCGTACTGCTGGGGAAACGGAATCCCCATGAGGTTCAGGGCCCCGAGCTTGGCGATGATGTCGTAGGGGATCGACTTCGTGCGGTCGAGCTCCTCGGCGACCGGCGCCACCTCCCCCTCGGCGAAGTCGCGCACGGTGCGGCGCAGCAGCTCGTGCTCGTCCGAGAGATCGAAGTTCATGCCTCCGGAGTATGAACGCTCGTTCATTTTCGCGCAACACGCCAAGGCATCGTTGCGTAGAGTACCGAAGCATGGCAGTGAACATCCGCTCACCGAACCAGACGCGCGAGCGCATTCACGACGCCGGTCTGTCGCTCTTCAACGAGCGCGGCTACACCGGTACGACGGTACGCGAGCTCGCCGACGCGGTCGACCTGACGCCGGGCGCGATCTACAACCACTACCCGTCCAAGGAGTCGCTGCTGTTCGCGATCATCGACCGCGTGCACGACGAGGCCGACACGATCCTGTCGGAGACGCTGCGCGGCGTGGGCAACGACCCGGTCGCGCAGCTCGAGGCGCTCGCCGCGTCGTTCACGGCGTTCCACATCGCGCGTCCGCGCGAGACGCGCGTCGCCAACCGCGACTACATCTACCTGCCGCCGGGCGAGCGCGAGAGCGTCGTGCGACGCCGGCGCCGCGTGCGCGCCCTGTTCGCCGAGGTGCTGCGCGACGGCGAGCGCCGCGGCCATTTCTCCTTCGGCGAGCTGGGCAGTACGGACGCCGTCCAGGCCGCGACCATGGCGATCCTCAACATGGTCGTCCTCGTCGCGGAGTGGTTTGATCCCGCGGGTCCGCGCAGCGCGGACGACACCGCCGCGCTGCACGGCCGCCTTGCGCTTCGTATCGCGCGCGGCGGGGCCTGACCCAAGGTGCTCAGCGGTCGGCGAGGACCGGCTGACGAGCGGACTCCTCGCCGTCGCCAGTCGCTTCGTTCTCTTCGGCCTCGGCCGGGTCGACCGGGTTGGCTGCGGCGTACCGGCGCGCGTCCTTGCGGGCCGCCTTGTCCATCCGCTTCTCGCGCATCCGGCGCTCGCGGTCGAGCTTGGCCATCGTGGTCTTCTTCTTGCCGCTTGATGCCATACGCGTGCTCCCTCGTTGCGGAGTTGGATCGTCGATGCGCGGATCGGTCGGAGATCACGAGCGCGAGCGGTCGCTTCGGGACCGAGTGCCGTGGCCCCCTACCAGGCTACCCGACCTGCAGTCGTCAGCGACCGCGTGGCCCACGCAGGAGCAGGCGGGTCGTCCGGGTGACGCCGTTGGCACGGACCTGCGCGACGACGCGCAGCGCTCCGTGGGCGCCGGAGCAGGGCCCGGCCGCGCGGGGAGAGCCGCAGGCGCGCGTGCTCCGCGCGCCGCCGCGCGCAATCCGAAACCGCCCCCTGGCGACCGTCACCCGCGCATGTC
>DATLNO010000260.1:0-13956 GCA_035536715.1 Solirubrobacteraceae bacterium | reverse complement strand
TGGGTGGCTCGCGCGTGCGCCGTCCACCGTGAACAGCATCGATGAAGGAGCGTCGATCGGGAGGTTGCCGGTCCCGCGGTGAGGTCGTGTCGCGCCGGGTGGCGCTATCCGCACCTGGCGCGTCACGATCGCGTTTATCGCGTCGGGCCATCGCGGTCATGGCGCGTCAGTGGGCTATATCCGCACCTGGCGCGCCACGATCCTCCATCACGCTCGCGCCGAGCTCCGCTGGGTACGGCCGATTCCGGCGCGAGCAGCGCACCGGCGCGCTCGTTCACAGCGGCGCCGCCGCGACGAGCACGTTGCGCGGCGCGACGCTGATCGTCGTGCCCGCATCGAACCCGGCGCCGGCGGGCGGTCGGCCGTCGGGAAAGCCAGAGTCGAGCAGCAGGTCGAAGCGGCTGCCGGACGAGCCGGGCACGGTGAACGATGCCTCCGTCACGCCCGCGTTCAGCACGACGAGCAGATCGTGCTCGTCCGGCTCGTCGGCGTGATGGCCCGCGAGCAGGTAGGCGATGAAGTGGTTGCCGGGATCGTTCCAGCGCTCGCTGCTCATCGGCGCGCCCGTCGCGTCGAACCACGCCACGTCGTCGTCGCCGCGCAGAAACGACGTGCGCCGCAGCGTCGCGTGCTCGCGCTGCAGCGCGATCGCGTTGCGGGTGAATGCCGTCAGCTCGTCGGCCGCGGCGCTCGGCGTCCAGTCGTACCAGGAGATCTCGTTGGCCTGGCAGTAGGCGTTGTTGTTGCCGCCCTGGGTGCGTGCGCGCTCGTCGCCGCCGAGCAGCATCGGCACGCCCTGGGACAGCACCAACGTCGCGATGAGGTTGCGCCGCTGCCGGGCTCGCGTCGCGACGATGTGCTCGTCGTCGCTCTCCCCTTCGACACCGAAGTTCTCGGCGCGGTCGTCGCCGGCGCCGTCGCGGTTGTCCTCGCCGTTGGCCTCGTTGTGCTTGCCCTCGTACGTGACGAGGTCGTGCAGCGTCTTGCCGTCGTGCGCGACGATGAGGTTCACCGACGCATCGGGCCCGCGCCGGTCGGCGCCGTAGAGGTCGTCGGAGCCCGTCAGCCGCCGGCCCATCGCGGCGACGCCGCCGCGGCGGCGCCAGAAGTCGCGCACGTCGTCGCGGTAGCGGTCGTTCCACTCGGCCCAGCCGCGCGGGAAGCGGCCGACCTGGTAGGAGTCCATGTGGCTGACGTCCCACGGCTCGGCGATGAGCTTGACTTCGCTGACGACCGGGTCCTGATAGATCAGGTCGAAGAACGACGCGAGGCGATCGAACGAGCCGCGGTCGCGCGCGAGCGTCGTGGCGAGGTCGAAGCGAAAGCCGTCGACGTGCATCTCGGACACCCAATACCTGAGCGAGTCCATGATCAGGCGCAGCACCTCGGGCCGGTCGACGTTCAGCGTGTTGCCGGTGCCGGTCGTGTCGGAGTCGGGCCCAAGCCGGTAGTAGACGTCGTTCGCGAGGCCGCGAAACGAGATCGCCGGGCCGCCGCCCTCGCAGGTGTGGTTGTAGACGACGTCGAGGATGACCTCCAGGCCGGCCGCGTGGAGCGTCTTCACCATCGCCTTGAACTCGGCGACCTGCGCGCCGGGCGCGGTCGCCGCCGCGTACGCCGCGTGGGGAGCGAGGAAGCCGAGCGTCGAGTAGCCCCAATAGCTCTCCAAGCCCATGTCGATCAGCCGCTGCTCGGAGAGGAACTGATGCACGGGCAGCAACTCGACCGCGGTCACGCCGAGGTTCACGAGGTACTCGAGGACGGGCGCGCTCGCCAGGCCGGCGTAGCTCCCGCGCAGCTCCTCGGGCACCTGCGGGTGCGTCTTCGTCAGGCCCTGGACGTGCGTCTCGTAGAGGATCGTCCGCGACCACGGGATGCCCGGCGGCGCGTCCTCGGCCCAGTCGAAGGCGCTGTCGACGACGAGCGAGCGCGGGTCGCGCGGTCCCGCGAGCTCAAACGCCCGCGCGTACGGGTCGGCGAGCAACGGTCCGCCGTCGGCGCGAAAGCCGTAGCGCGTGCCCGGGCCGGCATCCGGCACGGTGGTTGACCAGATGTCCTGCTCGCCAGACATCGGGCTGCGCTCCTCGGAGGCACCGTCGCGCAATAGACACAGCGCGATCGAGCCCGCCGTGGAGAAGACCGAGAACGTCGTGGCGGCGCCGTCCCAGCGGGGGCCCAAGCTCGTCATCTGGTCCTCGGGGCGGGGATCTCGGTGGGGTTCATCAGCCCGTGCAGATTGGCACGTGGCGGGCGCAACATCCACGCTTCCTTGTGCGGTCCGACTAACATCAGCATCGCTAGCGCGCGTGGCCGCGAACGCCACGCTGCGCACTACACGAACCTTTCCCGCTGGAGGAACGCTCACATGGCATTCGACGTTGGAGACCGCGTTTACGCAGAGAAGTCCGGCCGCCGTCGGCGCACCGCACGCCAGCCGATGCGGCCGGGGCGCCACGGCGTGATCGTCAGGGTCCTGCGCGGCGAGCCCAACCCGCGCTACGAGATCAAGTGGGACGAGGGCATCACGAGCGTCTTTGCGCCGAGCGGGGGCTCGCTGCATGCCGATGTGAACTACGACGTGAACTACGACGGGGCCGAGGCGGAGTCCTAGCGCTGGGCGAACGCCTGCCGCACCGCCCCCAGCGCGGGCTTTCGCCGCCCCGCGAAGTCGAACAGGCCCTTTTCGTTCAACCCGGGCGTCAGCCGCAGATCCGGTCGCAGGTCGAGCACCGACCCACCCCTGAAGTCCGGGCGCAGCGCGTAGTCGCGCAGGTTCCAGACGATGACCCCGTTCACGCCGGGCTCGTCGATCAGCCCGCGCACGCGCCGCGAGAGCATCGACGCCTGGTAGCGCAGCCCGCCGAACCGGTCGCCGGAGATGCGCTTCGTTCCCGCCGCGCCGAGCTCGGTCACCACGACGGGCTTGCCCGCAAACAGCGCGCCCAGCTTCGCAAGCCGCGCTCGCGCCTTCTCCGCCTGGGCGACCGCGTCGAGATCAAGGCCCTCGTACCAGCCGATGTAGTCCGTCAGGCCGATCGCGTCCAGCGCGTCGAACATGCTGGAGCGTCGGTTGGGCAGCACGCGTCCCCACAGGTCCGCCGCCACCGGCCGCGTGGGATCGAGCGCACGGAGCGCGGGCGCCGTGCGCCGCACGTACTCCTGCAGGGCCGGCTGGCCGTTGCCTGCGACCTCGTTGGTCAGCGTCCAGGTCAGCACCGATGGGCTCGCCTGGCCGGCTTCGGCCACTCGCAGCGCGCGATCGCGCGCTCGCTCGATCTCTGCCGGCGTCTCGAAACGCCAGCGCCCGCCGGGTTCCCACGGCCCGACCTCCTGCCAGATCAGAATGCCGGCCGCGTCCAGCCGCGCGAGCATGCTCTGCGACAGCGGTTGCTGTGACCGTGTCGAGTTCGCTCCGGCGGCGCGCAGCCCAGCGATGATCTGCTCCTCGTCGGCGGGGCGAAGCGCGTCACCGCGACCGGGCGCATCCGGTGGCAGCGCGACTCCGTGCAACGTCAGTGCCTTGCCGTTGAGCTGCAGGCGTCCCTCGGCCCAGCCGATCTCGCGCAGGCCGATCCGGCGCCGCAGCGACGCCTCGCCGGGAACGTCGATGCGCAGCTCGTGCAGGGCCGGCGACCCCGGGGACCACAACGCAGGCGAGTCAACCGTGACGCTCGTCTTGAACTGCCGTGAGGTGCCGCTGCCGACGCGGGCCACGTCGAAGTCCAGCGGCGCGATCGTCCGCCCGCCGCGGGAGATCGCGCCGCGCGGCCGCACCGAGCGGGCGACACCGCGGTTGCGCACGCGCACGCTGATGTCCACGCGGGCCCGCCGTCCCGCGCTGCCGCCGGCGGCTGGGCGCAGCCGCGTGCGCACCGTCAGCGCACCGAGCTCGCTTTCGCCCAGACGCATGAGCGTCACCGGCCGGTTCAGCCCGCCGTAGTTGAACCACGCCCGTGCCCAGCCGTTGTCGGCCTGTCGCCGCGGCGCCCGCCAGTCCACTCGCACGGCAATCGCGTGGCGGCCGCGGTCGAGCTTCACGCGCGCGGTGAATGGCTCGTAGGCACCGGTGTGCGCACGCGCCTCCGTGCCATCGACGAAGACCGTCGCCCGGTGATGGGCCGACTCGAAGCGCACCGCATACAGGCCCGCGACCGGCGCCTCGATCTCCCTGGCGAACCAGCCGACCGCGCCGTCGTACGCGCGCTTACCGGCCTCGCCGCGGTAGGCCTTGGCGTTCGGCGAGAAGGGGACCTGTACGAGGCGCCCGCCGAAGTCGCCGCCGCCCCAGCCCAGGTCGCGACCGCGATCGTCGCGGTCGGCGCGATAGCGCCAGCGGTGCAGCGCGACGATCGCGCTGCCTGCGGGACCGTCGCCGACTCGCAGCAGCGTCCGTTCGGCGGCGCTCAGTAGTGGGCTCCCGCCCGGGGTCGACCGATCCTCGACGCGGAGCACCAGCGCCAGAGCGACCGCGCATGCGACGACGATCAACAGCGCGGCTGGAACGAGGCGGCGGAGCATCCCTGGTGCAACGCGAGGCTACGTGATCGGTTGCGCGCGCCGGGCCCCCGGCGCCACACGCGGCGCGTCGACGCGCACCGCGACCGGGGCGCCCGCTCCCATAGGATCGCCGCGGGTGACCCCCCGCATCCTCATCCTCTCGTGGGAGTACCCGCCGATCATCGCGGGCGGTCTGGCGCGCCACGTCTGCAAGCTGTCTGAGGCGCTCGTCGCGCAGGGTGTCGAGGTTCACGTCCTGACACGTGGTGGCCGCGAGCACGAGCAGGAGGAGCTGCGCGCGGGAGTGCAGATCCACCGCGTCGTCGAAAAGGAGATGCCGCGCGACCTCGATGCCTTCGTGGCCTGGGTCGAGGGGATGAACGCGCACATGCACGCCGCCGGGCGCCAGCTCGGAAAGCGCCTGCAGTTCGACGTCGTCCACGGCCACGACTGGCTCGTCGCCGGGGCCGCGGCGGGAATCGCCGACCGGTTGCGCTGCCGCTACCTGACGACGGTCCACGCCACCGAGTACGGGCGCCACCAGGGCTGGGTCGACAAGCACCCGCAGTCCTACATCCACGGCATCGAGATCTGGATGGCGCGCCGCGCCGACCACGTCATCACCTGCTCGCATTACATGCGTGGTCACGTCGCCGACATCTACGACATCGACGAGACGCGCATCACGGTGATCCCCAACGGGATCGACCGTGCCGACCTGCATCCTGTCGCCGACCTCGACGACCTGCGCGGGCGATTCGCCGATGCGGACGAGCGGCTCGTGCTGCTCGTCGGCCGGCTCGTCTACGAGAAGGGCTTTCAAATCGCGCTCGACGCGCTGCCGCAGGTCATCAGGCGCCCGGGCAAGGTGCGCTTCCTCGTCGCGGGCTCGGGGACGCACGAGGCCGAGCTGAAGCAGCAGGCACGCAGGCTCGGGCTCCTGCGCCACGGCACGTTCATGGGCTGGATCGGCGACGACCTGTTGCACTCGCTGTATCGGATCGCCGACCTCTGCGTGGTGCCGAGCATCTACGAGCCGTTCGGCCTCGTCGCGCTGGAGGCGATGGCGAGCGGCTGTCCGTGCATCGTCGCCGACACGGGCGGCCTGCGCGAGGTCGTGCCCGGCAACGACGCCGGCCTGCGCTTCCGCTCACGCGACCCGCGCGCGCTGGCGCGGATGATGCAGCGCGTGCTCACCGACGACGCGCTGCGCGACCGGCTCGTGGCCGAGGCGTCGGCGCACGTCCTGCGCTTCGACTGGACCGATGTCGCCGAGCAGACGGCGCAGGTCTACGCCGAGCTCGCGGTGGGCGAGCCGAGCGGCGCCCGGCGAGCGAGCACGCGGCCCGCCTAGTACACGCATCCACTTCCGGCCGCGCGTACTAGGAGTCGGTGCCGCTGCCGCGCCGGCCCCAGCGGCCGCGCAGCTCGTCGTCAGCCTTCTTGTCGCCGCGGGCGGAGACCATCGCGACGACGATCAGCGCCGTGGCGACCGCCGGCAACAGGACGACCCACGTGAAGACGAGCCCGACGGTCTCGGTCCAGAATCCGGTGGCGGCGAGGGCGGTCAACATGCGGCCGGGGATATTACCGAGCCTCAGCGCTTGGGCAGCGCCACCGACTGGCCGATCCAGTCCAGGTAGTCGGGCGATCCGCCGGCGACCTCGACCGCCACGAGCTCGAACGTCTCCGAGGGATGCAGCTCGGCCAGCGCGTCGTTGAGCGCCGCGACCGCGGCGCGCGTCGTCTTGATGACGAGCAGCGACTCCTCGTCATGTTCCACGGCGCCTTTCCAGCGGTAGACGGACTGCACCGCGGCGACGATGTTGACGCAGGCGACGAGCTCGCGCTCGACGAGCGCCGTGGCGATCCTGTGGGCGTCGGCGGGTGGTGTCGTGACGAGGCAGACGACGGGGTCCATGCTTCCTCGAGGCTACCGTCGGTGGCGTGGGGAACTGTGCCTGCTACTGAGCCGGTGCAGTCAGCCCTACCATCGCGCCATGGCTTCCGCCACCGAGGCGCTGAGCGATGCGGTCCTCGCGATCGCCGCCGAGCATGCCGTCGAGCCGGTCCTGCAGAAGCTCGTCGACGCCGCGCGCGAGCTGGCGAACGCGAAGTACGCGGCGATCGGCGTGCCCGACGGCGACGGCGGCTTCGGGCGCTTCATCACTTCGGGGATGAGCGACGAGCTGATCGCCTCGCTCGGCGAGCTGCCGCGCCAGCACGGGCTGCTCGGCGCGATGCTCGAGTCCGATGTGCCGCAGCGGACCAGGGACATCCGGCAGGACCCGCGCTTCCGCGGATGGTGGCCCAGGACGCACCCGTCGATGAGCTCGTTTCTCGGCGTCCCGATTCTGTCGGGCGGCGGCGTCGTCGCCGGGGCGTTCTACCTCACCGACAAGGAAGGGGCCGAGGAGTTCTCCGACGAGGACCAGGAACTCATCCAGACCTTTGCCGCGCACGCGGCGCTCGCGCTCGAGAACGCGCGCCTGCACGAGCGCTCGCGCGAGCTGAGCATCGTCGAGGAGAGAAACCGGCTGGCCCGCGAGCTGCACGACGCGGTGACGCAGAAGCTCTTCGGGCTCGTGCTCGCGGCCGAGTCCGGCGCCGCGCTGATCGACCGCGACGCCAGGCAGGCAGGGGTGCAGCTCGGCCTCGTCCGCGACCTGGCGCGCGAGGCGATGCAGGAGCTGCGCTCCGTGATCGTCCACCTGCGCCCGGCGGCACTCGAGTTCCAGGGCCTGGCCGTCGCATTGGGCAAGCACGTCGACGTGCTGCGGCGCACGCACAAACGCGAGATCACGCTGCAGATCGAGGGCGACGCGGCTGTCGCCGCGGCGATCGAGGGTGACGTATTCCGGATCGCTCAGGAGGCCCTGCACAACGCGCTGCGCCACGCGGGCGCGGCGGCGCAGATCACGGTGGTGCTGCGCTGCGAGCCTGGGCGCCTGGACCTGACGGTCTGCGATGACGGCACAGGCTTCGACCCCGCAGCGGCCGGCCTGCGCTCGCGCAGTCTCGGCCTGACGACGATGGCCGAACGGGCGCGGGCGGCAGGAGGAACGATCGCGATCATGTCCACGCCCGGCGCCGGGACGACGGTGCGTCTCACGGTGGAGGACGCATGATCTCCGTTCTGATCGCCGACGATCACGCCGTGGTGCGCCAGGGGCTGCGGACGTTCCTCGAGCTGCAGGAGGACATCGAGGTCGTCGGCGAGGCCGCCGATGGAGAGGAGGCGCTGAGCGCGGCCGCCGCACTCGAGCCCGATGTCGTGTTGATGGACCTCGTGATGCCGCGGCTGGCGGGCGTGGAGGCGATCGAGCGCCTGCGGGCCGGCGGCTCGACCGCGCGTGTGATCGTGCTGACGAGCTTCCTCGACGAGGCCAGGATCCTGCCGGCGGTGCGCGCGGGCGCCGCCGGCTACCTGCTCAAGGACGTCGAGCCTGCGCAGCTCGTCGAGGCGATCCGCACCGTCGACCGCGGCGAGGCGCTGCTGCATCCGGCGGTCGCTGCCCGCGTACTTGCGGAGCTCGTCTCGCCCGTCGGAGCGCCCGCACGCGCGGAGCGCCACGACGCGCTGACGGCCCGCGAGCGCGAGGTGCTCGCGCTCCTCGCTCGCGGTCGCGCGAACAAGGCGATCGCCTTCGAGCTCGGCGTCGCGGAGAAAACCGTCAAGACGCACGTCGGCAACATCCTCGCCAAGCTCGGGCTGTCGGATCGCACGCAGGCCGCGCTGTACGCGGTGCGCGAGGGGCTGGCGAAGAGCGAGTCCTAGGACCAATTGCCGATGGTGCCCTGAGCGGTCGCGGACGTAGTGTCGCGGCCATGCACACACCGTCACTGACCGAAGCCGTGCGGCGCGAGCTGCTCGTGCGCTCGGAGGTCACCGAGAACCCCCATCGCTTCGGCGGGATCGAGTTCCGGCTCGGTCGCCGTGAGCTCGGCCACCTGCACGGCGACCACATGGCCGACCTGCCCTTCCCGCGCCGGATCCGCGACGAGCTCGTGGCAGCCGGGAGGGCGCATCCCCATCACGTCCTGCCGAACTCGGGCTGGGTCACGCGCAGCGTGCACGGCCCCGAGGACGTCGGGGCGATCGTCGATCTGTTCGCGCTCAGCTACGAGCGCGCGGTCGCGGCTCGATCTCGTGGTCCGCGCGAAGCGGTCACGCTGGTGACGTCGTCCGTAGGTCAGAGCTTGCCATGACCGAAGGCCGAACCACTTCATCCAAGACGGCCATCGTCACCGGCGCCTCGCGCGGCCTCGGCCTCGCGCTGGCGCTCGCGCTCGCGCAGCGCGGCTGGCGCCTCGTCATCGACGCTCGCAGCGCAGACGAGCTCGAGGCTGCCCGCGCGGCGCTCGCCGACGCCGGCGCCGACGTGACCGCCGTGGTCGGCGATATCGCCGACTCGTGGCATCGCGGCACGCTCGTCGAAGCCGCCGGCGAGCGGATCGACCTGCTCGTCAACAACGCGAGCGTGCTCGGGGCCGCGCCGCTGCCGGCGCTTGCCGACTACCCGATCGACGTCCTCGAGCAGGTGCTGCGCATCAACACGATCGCGCCGCTGGCGCTCATCCAGCTTGCGTTGCCGCGGATGGCCGCGGGCGCGCGGATCGTCAACATCGGCTCCGACGCGGCCGTCGAGGCCTACGAAGGCTGGGGCGGGTACGGCGCCTCGAAGGCGGCACTCGAGCAGCTCACGGCGGTGCTGGGCGCCGAGCGGCCCGACCTGCGCGTGTACGCCGTCGACCCCGGCGACATGAACACGCGGATGAACCAGGACGCCCACCCCGGCGAGGACATCTCCGACCTGCCGCCGCCGCAGGAGAGCGTGCCGGGCCTGCTCGTCCTTGTCGAGGGCGACGTGCCGAGCGGCCGCCAACGCGCCTCGGAGCTGGGCGCGGCGCGGGCGTGAGCACGGTCGCTGCCGCCGTGACGCTGCAGCCCGCGCGCCGCCGGGAGGCGCACGAGCCGCCGGAGGCGCGCGGCCTCGCCCGCGACGAGGTGCGGATGCTCGTCGCACCGCGCGGCGGCGAGCTCGCGCACGCCCAAGCTCGCGACCTGCCCGATCACCTGCGCGCCGGTGACGTGCTCGTCGTCAACACCTCGGCGACGCTGCCCGCCGCGCTGCCGGCCCGGCGCGCGGATGGCACGCCGCTGCGGCTGCACCTGTCGACGCCCTCCGGCGACGGCGAGCGCTGGGTCGTCGAACCGCGCGACGGCGGCGAGCGCTTCGCGGGCGCCCGCGCAGGCGAGACGTTCGCGCTGCCGGCCGGCGCCTGGGCGACGCTGCTGGCCCCCTACCTCATCGGCGCACGGCTGTGGCTCGCGCGGATCGACACAGGCGAGCGCGCGCTGCTGGAATACCTCGGCGAGCACGCCGGCCCGATCCGCTACGGCTACGTCGAGCACGACTGGCCGCTGGCGGATTACCAGACCGTCTTCGCCACCCAGCCCGGCAGCGCGGAGATGCCGAGCGCCGGGCGGCCGTTCACGCCCGAGCTCGTCACCGCGCTCGTCGCTCGTGGCATCGCGATCGCGCCGGTCACGCTGCACACGGGCGTCTCCTCACAGGACGCGGGTGAGCTGCCCTACCCCGAGCGCTACGCCGTCCCGGACGCGACCGCGCGCCTCGTCAACGCCGTGCGCGCGGGCGGAGGTCGCGTCGTTGCGGTGGGAACGACGGTCGTCCGGGCACTGGAGACGGTCGCCGATGACGACGGGACAGTGCTCGCCGGCGCGGGGTGGACGCAGCACGTGGTCACGCCTCAGACGGGCGTGCGCGCGGTCGACGGGCTGCTGACCGGGTGGCACGAGCCCGCGGCGACCCACCTGCTCATGCTCGAGGCCGTCGGTGGCCGGGCGCTCGTCGAGGCGTCCTACGACGTCGCGCAGCGCGACGGCTACCTCTGGCACGAGTTCGGCGACGTGCATCTGATCCTGCCCTGATTCGCGCGGTCGTCCTGCACGTGTTGCTGGCGGTGAGCTACGCCGCAATGGGCGGCCCGAACCAGGATGCCAGCGCGTCGGGAAGCCCAAGGTGGGTGCCGTCTCCCACCCAGGCGACGTAGCCGTCTGGGCGGATCAGCACGGCGCTGGGGGAACTGACCGCGCCGAGCACCGGCAACTCCCACTCCCCGTCGTAGCTCGCGTCGATCAGCTGGATCCGGTCAGCCCAGGGAGCGATGTCGAGGTCGCCGGGTGGACCGAGGTTGAGCAGCAGCGGCCGTGCGTCGTGCAGCAGCTCGAAGACTCGGAGCGGGCCGTCGGCGGTGTTCAGGTCGAGATCGGGCATGCGGCGTCCGAGCAGCGGATGTCCGTCGCCGAGGTCGTAGCGAATGTCCAGCCCGGAGATGATCCCGGCGAGCTGTTTGCGAGGCTCGTCCATGCTCGCCAGCTCCGACACCACGTCGACCAGCGCCTCCATGCGCTCGTCGCGGCGCTGGAGGGTGGCGTGAGCCATCGTGTGCCGAAGCGCGCGGGCAGCGACCGGGTGGCGCTCGTCGTGATACGTATCCAAAAGGCTCTCCGGGGAGGTCCCGTTGACCACCTGCGCGAGCTTCCATCCCAGGTTCACCGCATCCTGCACTCCGAGGCTGAGGCCCTGCCCACCCGCCGGGTAATGCACGTGCGCGGCGTCGCCGGCCAGAAGGACGCGTCTGTCGCGGTAGGCCGCGGCCTGCCGAGTCATATCGTTGAACCTGGAGATCCACGTCGGATTGTGGATCCCGAAGTCGGTGCCGTACACGGCGATGAGCGCCTCGCTGAGTTCGCGCAGGGTGGGCTCGCTGCTGGGCCCGAGCTGCTGCTCGGTCGTGACCACCCGGAACGTCTTCCCATCCTCCATCCTGTGGAGGCCGTGGACGCCGGCGGCGTCGTGACGGACGCCCGGCGGCGGCTCCTCGGTCAGCTCGACCTCGGCGATCAGATTGCTCCTCGTCGGATCCCACCCCGGGAACTGGATGCCGGCTGTCTTGCGGATCAGGCTGCGTCCTCCGTCGCATCCGACGAGATACCGCGACCGCAGCGGCTCGCCGTCGGCAAGCCGGACATCAACCCCGGTGCCGTCCTGCGCGAAGCCCGTCACCTCGCACCCGTAATGGATGCGCACCGGCAGCTCGGCGATCCAGGCGGCCATGATCCGCTCGATCTGGTTCTGCCAGATCCCGAGCGCATACGGATGACGCGTCGGGAAGTCGCTCATGTCCAACACCGTCGTGCCGAACGTCGCGGCCTGAGCCACCTGACCCTCGGCGAGGAACCGAGCAGCAACCCCACGCTGATCCAGCACCTCGATCGTGCGCGCGTGAAAACCGCCGGCCCGTGAGCCGACGAGCACGTGATCGGGACGCCGCTCGACGACCGCGACGTCGACCGTCGCCAACGCCAGCTCAGCCGCCAGCATCATCCCAGCGGGACCGCCTCCGGCGATGAGCACCGCATGCTCGGTCATCGCCACACTCCCGTCGGATACGTCAAGAGCAACACGCGCATTTCGCCCCTCCAGTTCGTGGGTTCCGGCTTGCGGCGGGCGATTATGCGGCAAGACTCAAGGCCTCATGAGAGCCTTCCGTGCGGTATACATTGAAACTGGCGAGGAGCTGGTGGTCGCTCGCCCGCGCCAACACCGCGCCCACCGCCTAACCTTCGCGCGCATGCGCCTGACGACGTTCCTCCCGCCCGGCTCGGAGACCCCGCGCGCCGGCCAGATCCGCGACGACGAAGTCATCTCGTTCGTGATGAAACGCGAAACCGTCCTCGAGCGCCTGCGCACCGATGACTTCGATCCGGCGCTCGGCGATCCCTACCCGCTTGGCGACGTCACACTGCTGGCGCCCGTCCCGCGCCCGCGGGCGATCTTCGGCATCGGGCTGAACTACGCCGCGCATGCCGCCGAGCAGGGCAAGGAGCTGCCCGAGTTCCCGATCGTCTTCATGAAGCTGCCGAGCTCGAGCGCGCCGCCGAACGGCACGGTGACGTGCCCGGAGGTCGTCAAGCGCCTGGACTACGAGGGCGAGCTCGTCGTCGTCATCGGCAAGGGCGGGCAGATCGCCGGCTACGCCGTCGCAAACGACGTCAGCGCGCGCGACCTGCAGCGCCGCGAGCCCCAATGGACACGCGCCAAGGGCGCCGACGGCTTCTGCCCCTGGGGCCCGTGGATCACGACGACGGACCAGGTGCCGGAGCCGCAGAATTTGCGCATCACGACGCACGTCAACGGCGAGCTGCGCCAGGACTCCTCGACGAACGACCTCGTCTTCGGGCCGCAGGAGCTCGTCGACTTCATCTCGCAGACGTGCACGCTCGAGCCCGGTGACCTCATCCTCACCGGCACGCCGAGCGGCGTGGGCATGTCGATGGACCCGCGCCGCTTTCTCGACAGCGGCGACGTGGTTCGCATCGAGATCGAATCGCTCGGTGCGATCGAGCATGTCATCGCCTGACGGGACCGCCGCGAGGCTCGATCCCGCGCTCGCCGCGCGGCTCGGCGAGCTCTCGGACCTGCGCCATGCCGGGCACGTGCTGGCCTGGGATCAGCAGGTGGTGATGCCGCCCGAGGGCGGTCCCGCCCGTGGCGAGGCCATGGCCACGATCAGCCGCCTGCACCACGAGATGCTCGTCGACCCGCAACTCGGCGTGCTGCTCGATGCGGCCGCGGACGCCGAGCCGCTGCTCGTACGCGCCGTGCGTCGCGACCACGACGTCGGGCGGCGCGTGCCGGGCGAGCTCGCCGCCGAGATGTCGCGCGCGGGATCGGACGGTTACGCGGCCTGGCTGTCGGCCCGCGAGGCCAACGACTACGCCATCTTCGAGCCGGCGCTGCGGCGCAACATCGAACTCGCGCGCCGCTACGCCGCGTGCTTCTCGGAGAGCGCGCATCCCTATGACGCGCTCCTCGATCGCTACGAGCCGGGCACGACCACCGAGCAGGTCGTGGCGCTCTTCAGCCGGCTGCGTGAGGGGCTCGTCCCGCTGATCTCCCAGATCGCGTTGCAGCCCGCTCGCCAGGCGCTTCCCGGCGACTTCCCCGTGGCCGCGCAGCGCGAGATCGGCCTGGAGATGGTGCAGTCGATGGGCTTCGATGCGGGCGGCTGGCGCGTTGACGACGCGGTCCATCCGTTCGCCGCATCACCGGCGCCGGGCGACGTGCGCGTCACCTCGCGGTTCGACGACCACAGCCTGACCGGCCTGTTCGCGCTTCTGCACGAGGTCGGTCACGGCCTCTACGAGCATGGCGTCGACCCGGCCCTGGGGCGCACGACGCTCGATACCGGCGTCTCGCTGGGCGTGCACGAGTCCCAGAGCCGGCTGTGGGAGAACCTCGTCGGTCGCAGCCCTGCGTTCTGGACGCACTGGCTGCCGCGCCTGCGCGACCGCTTTCCGCTCAGCCTGCGCGACGTCGAGCTCGACGCGTTCATACGCGCGATCAACGTCGTGCGCCCGACGCTGATCCG